>JBCCVT010000009.1:0-29595 GCA_039195015.1 Pseudomonadota bacterium | reverse complement strand
TCGCAAGCCCGTAAATCCTGCTTCATTCGGTATCACCCGCCAGCGTCACGGGCTGCCCGTGTGGTGTCGCCAAATACGCCTTCGTCCAGGCCTGTTTCATTCGTGCCGCATCCTCTGGGGCAACGTCGCCTTGGTCGGCGAGCACGGCCTCAAGTGTCTCGAGCCATGCGAGGAAATAGTCGTTCCCGCCATCGAGTTCCCCAGACAAACCGTGCCGACGCAAAGTGGCACCAAACCGTGCGGCCCAATCAGACCAATCAAGGCGGCCGGTCTCGTTTAGATGCACCGTCACCGCAAAGACCTGGGCATGCCAGGGTTCGGCGAAGACCGGTTCAGGGCGGTCGGGGTGCATTCAGGCGGGCTCTAGGTAGGACTGCCAGAGATCAAGGATCACCTCATCCGCCGGATGTTCGGGCGCATCCCAGAGCTGGTCCGCCTGGATGGCAACCGCATAAAGTGGCTCTGGCGCGTCGCCACGTCCATGCGCAGCACTGTCCGGCAGGACATGCGCGCCATGTATCAGAGCGATGCGACCAATTGCGCCCTGCGCATAAGCGGGCAGCCGTGTGTGCCCCCCGGCCACAAACGCGTTTCCTGCCCGCGCCCGCGTGCGGACCAGGTCGCCGATTGCAAATCGCGGGGCGACCGCGCTCGGCCGGTCTGCGGGTCCTCCGGCGGCAAGAACGTCTGGCACCGCGGCCGCCCGCAACCGTCGTTCGGACAGCGCGTGCGGCTCGGCCGCATCACCGGCGTCCACCAAATCCTGCGGCGTCAGGACTTCGCTTGCCACCAAGAGATCGGTTAGCCCGGCGAGCCATTTTTCATAGTACGAGAAGCGCGCATAGTCCTTTGGGCTCAGGCATTCGCGGGCATGGCGCGATCGGTCGATGTTCCACTGACCAAGTGCGCCGCATGCCAGCGTGACAGCCAGGGCGCGCGCGTGCCACTCGGTCGAGAACACCGGATCATCTTTGGCGTCTGGAACGACCGGGCCGTCACCGAAGCGCCCGCCCATGTCATGCACCCGGCTCATGCCGCCACCGCCCGTTCCGGCAAACCGGTGCCGATCATGCTGTCGCGCGTGACAAGATCTCGCAATGCGTCGACCGACAGCCCCTCGGTTCCGTCCGGCCGCATGGGCAGCACCAGGTAACGGATCTCGGCCGTCGAATCCCAGACGCGAACTGCAGTGCCTGACGGCAGTGTAACTCCAAACTCGGCCAGCACCTTGCGGGGCTCGCGCACGGCACGGGCGCGATAGGCGTCCGACTTGTACCAATGCGGCGGAATGCCCAAGAGCGGCCACGGATAACAGCTGCACAGCGTGCACACGACCATGTTATGAACCGACGGCGTGTTTTCCACCACGACCATATGTTCGCCTTGGCGACCGTAGAACCCAAGCTCGGTGAGCAGAGGCATGGGATCGGAGAGAAGCCGCGCCCGGAACGCGGGATCGCTCCAGGCGCGAGCCACCACGAGCGCACCGTTGCGCGGCCCGATCTTGGTCTCGTACGTGTCGATGATCGCATCCAGAGCAGCGGGCTCGATCAGCCCCTTGCGCTCAAGAATCGTTTCAAGCGCTTTTACCCGCAGCGCCGGGTCAGACGGCAGCAGCGTGTGGGGGTGGTCATCCGAAGACTGATCATGTGGCATCGCCTGCAGATAGCGCCACGACCACCGTACTGTCCAGAGCTTTGGCGTGACGCGCGATCCCGTCTTGCCCCGCCCGGAAAACTTGCCTACATGAGCCCGATAACCGCCACCTGCCGCAGGTCCATATGGAAAACGTCATCCTCATCGTTCACCTCCTTCTTGCCCTTGGGCTGATCGCCGTCGTTTTGATGCAGCGGTCCGAAGGGGGCGGATTGGGTATGGGCTCGGGCGGTGGAGGCGGTGGCGTCATGACCGGGCGCAGCGCGGCCACGGCGCTGAGCAAGGTGACCTGGTTTTTGGCGGTTGCGTTCATCTGTACATCGATTGCGATGACCATCATTGCCGCGCAGAACTCGGCCGGCAGCTCGGTGATCGACAGGCTTGGAGTTCCGGCCCCGGCTTCGAACGAAGACGCTGATGGCACCGTGCCCACGGCCCCCTTGGGCAGCGATTTGCTGCCACCGTCCGAAGGCGACAACGCGCCGCTGGTGCCGCGCGCGGACTGACACAACAAGTTGCCGTAACGACAAGAACCGCAACAGCATGTTGCGGTTCTCTTGCGCGTCATGGGCGAATCCTTTATATCTAAAGTCCCGTGATGGAGTGGTTTTCAGAACCATCTGAACACACACAATTGCGACGATCTGGCTCCGGGAAAAGGGGCCGCAACTCACGGGGGCAGCCAGACAGAATGGCACGTTTCATCTTTATCACCGGCGGAGTGGTGTCGTCGCTTGGCAAGGGTCTGGCATCAGCGGCCCTGGGTGCGCTTTTGCAAGCGCGCGGTTATTCCGTACGATTGCGCAAACTTGACCCCTATCTGAATGTCGACCCGGGTACCATGTCGCCGTTTGAGCATGGCGAGGTTTTTGTAACCGATGACGGGGCCGAGACAGATCTGGACCTCGGCCACTACGAGCGCTTTACCGGTGTCGCGGCGCGGAAGACGGATTCGGTCAGTTCCGGCCGAATCTATTCCAACGTGCTCGAAAAAGAACGGCGCGGCGATTACCTGGGCAAAACGATCCAGGTGATTCCGCATGTCACCAATGAAATCAAGAACTTCATCTCTATCGGCGAGGATGAGGTCGATTTCATGCTCTGCGAGATTGGCGGCACTGTCGGCGATATCGAAGGCCTGCCATTCTTTGAGGCCATCCGCCAATTCAGCCAGGATAAACCGCGCGGCCAGTGCATCTTCATGCATCTCACGCTGTTGCCCTATATCAAGGCCAGCGGCGAACTGAAGACCAAGCCGACCCAGCACAGCGTCAAGGAGCTGCGTTCAATCGGCATTGCTCCGGACATTCTTGTTTGCCGGTCCGAGGGGTCGATTCCTCAGAAAGAACGCGACAAGCTGGCACTCTTTTGCAACGTGCGGTCCGAAGCGGTCATAGCAGCGATGGATCTGAAGTCGATCTACGAAGCTCCGCTTGCCTATCACCGCGAGGGGCTCGATCAGGCGGTGCTTGATGCGTTCCAGATCAGCCCCGCACCGCGCCCTGATCTGGCGGTTTGGGAGGATGTCGCGGATCGCGTCTACAACCCAGAAGGCGAGGTTAACGTGGCCATCGTCGGGAAGTACACGCAGCTTGAGGACGCTTACAAATCCATCGCCGAGGCCCTGACCCATGGCGGCCTTGCCAACCGTGTCCGAGTGAATGTCGCCTGGGTCGATGCCGAGACTTTCGAGCGCGAAGATCCCGCGCCGCTTTTGGAAGGCTACCATGCGATCCTCGTGCCCGGCGGCTTCGGAGAGCGCGGCACCGAAGGTAAGATCAAGGCCGCAGAATTCGCGCGAACCCGAAACATTCCCTATCTGGGCATCTGCCTTGGCATGCAGATGGCCGTGATCGAGGCTGCACGCAATGTGGCGGGCGTCACGTCGGCCGGGTCCGAGGAGTTCGATCATGAGGCCGGTAAGAAGCGCTTCGAACCCGTGGTTTATCACCTCAAGGAATGGGTTCAGGGCAATCACAAGGTTGAACGCAAGGCGGATGACGACAAGGGCGGCACGATGCGCCTCGGTGCCTATGACGCGGTTCTGTCAGATGGATCAAAAGTCGCCGAGGTCTACGGATCGCTCGCCATCGAAGAGCGTCACCGCCATCGCTATGAGGTCGATATCCGCTACCGCAACAAGCTCGAAGAAGGCGGCATGAAGTTTTCCGGAATGTCACCCGACGGTCGCTTGCCCGAGATCGTGGAATGGCAGGATCACCCATGGTTCATTGGCGTTCAGTTCCACCCTGAGCTGAAATCGAAACCGTTCGAACCGCATCCTCTATTCAAGGATTTTGTGCGCGCGGCCAAGGAGATCTCGCGGCTGGTCTGATAAGGCTAGCGTAGATCGTCAGAAGCAGATGATGGTACCTGTCTGCCGCACACGGCAAACCTGTCGCGTTTTCTGGCGGCCGTTGTTGTTGTAGCGCAGCCGGACACCTCCGCCTGAGATAAGGCCCCGCCCGTTGTCACGCAGGGTCTTACCGTTTTCAGTGGTAAATCGGTCGAACCCGCGATTGTGAACGCCAGCTCCGGTCGGTTTCGCATAGCCACCTATCCGGCGCAATTTGCCAGGAACTTGCTCGGGCCTGACCGGAACAACATCGCTCCCAGAGAGCTGTTTTTGCAAACAGGCATGATCCCGATGCGGCGCGCAATCGGCCAGAGCCGGTTCGGCGACCAAAAACAAAACCAAAGCCGCGAAGGCCGCATGTCGCGGCCACGCAGACTTTCCACTCGGCGACATGCATGCTTGAACCCGCGTAGGGTAAAACAGCGTAGTTCCGGGCATTACCATCCCTTCCTAATAGCGCACGCAGGTCCAAGCGACCCCCTCACTTCAAGATAGGTATCCCCCGGGATGAACCAAATCGCGCGGACATCGTCGCACTGACCAAATGCCCCGAAAAGCTCCAACTCTTCATCTACCGGTGACCGCAGCGAACGGCAATCTGCAGCGCATCGCACCCCGTCGCAAAACCTGCCATTGTGCACAGTGGTGGCGGGACGGTAATCTGTTGCACACTCCGGCGGCTTGGCCGCGGAGGACTGAAACCAAGACGAATGAAAGCGCCAAAATGCCCAAAGGTTACTGGATCGCGAATAACATCGTGCATGATGTCGAGACTTACGAGACATACAAGGCAGCCAATGCCGTCCCTTTCCGCGAATTCGGCGCGCGGTTTCTGGTGCGCGGTGGCGCTCAGACCGGTGCCGAAGGTCAGATCAACCCGCGCACCGTGGTGATCGAGTTTCCGTCCTACGAGGCCGCGCTGGCCTGTTATGAAAGCGACAGCTACAAGTCCGCTAAGGCAATACGCGATCCGGTTTCCGATGGCACGTTGATTATTGTCGAAGGCTATGACGGGTAGCTAAGACTTGGCGCACCACTAAATCTGGAGTAGAACTGGCCCATGTTGCAGAAACTCTGGGAAGCTTTCCGACCCGGCCCGCCCTCGGCGCCTCCTCTGCCCGATCCGGATGCAGAATTGGCCCTGGGCGCGCTGCTGGTGCGCGTTGCGAAGTCCGACGAGCGTTATCAGTTTGAAGAGATCAGCCTGATCGATCGCATCCTGGCCCGCATGTTCGAACATGACCCGATCGAAGCCGCCAAGGTCCGCGCCACCTGCGAACGCCTGCACGCGGCCGCGCCGGACACTGACACCTTTGCCGCGCTGATCCGCGAGACCACCAGCATCGACGACCGGCTGGCCGCGCTCGACGCGCTGTGGGAGGTTGTACTGGCCGATGGCTCGGAACATCCTGGCGAATTGCGCATCCTCGAAGACGCGTGCGGCGCGATGGGACTGAGCCGCACCGACAGCGAGGCCGCCCGCATCCGGGTCGAGGCAACGCTGCACAGCTAATCCCGCGCTCTCTTGGCGCGATGACCGACGTTGACTATACCAACGGTCATGTTTGCTGATTTCCTCAAACGGCTGATCGAGCCGGATCCCGCCCCTTTGCCCGACCAGGACGCCCGTCTGGCGCTCACCGCGCTTTTGGTGCGTATTGCGCGCACCGATGGTGACTATGCGCAGGCCGAGATCGACCGCATCGACCGGATCATCGCCTCGCGTTACGGGCTGGGTCCATTCGAAGTCACGCAATTGCGCGGCGACGCCGAAACGCTCGAAGCCGAAGCGCCCGACACCGTGCGCTTCACGCGCGCAATCAAGGATGCCGTTCCCTATGAAGACCGGCGCGGTGTTGTCGAAGCCCTATGGTCGGTCGTATTGGCCGATGGCGTGCGGGAAGAGGAAGAGGATGCATTGTTGCGTCTCGTCGCGAAATTGCTGGGTGTCAACGACCGGGATAGCGCGTTGGCGCGCCAGAAAGCCGAACGCGGATGATCGCGTTTTTGGGCATGTACGACATGCCCGCGCTGCAGTCCTCCAACGACCTGCTTTGGTCACTCATCCGGGCTGAACTGGGTTTTGGCCCTAAGAGATTGACCCGGGAGGGCGACCCATGGGAGATCTGGCGCGATCCCGGTCTATTGCTCGCGCAAACCTGCGGGATGCCGTTTCGCACTCACCTACATAGTCATGTGCAATTGGTCGGCACGCCCGATTACGGCGTTCCCGGATGCCGTGAGGGTCACTATTGTTCGGTTCTGGTCGCCCGCGCAGCGGACCAGTGTGCCGGCCTCACGGACTTCCATGGCGCACCCTTTGCGTATAACGATCCGCTGTCGCAATCGGGGTGGTCTGCATTTCGCACGCATCTCGACACGCTTGGCATCGAACCTGGACCCGGACTTTGCACAGGTGCACATGTGGCCTCGATGAACGCGGTGATCGACGGTCGAGCCAATTGGGCATCGATCGATGCGGTGACCTGGTCGATCTTGCAAGATCTAGGCCAGGCGGAAGGTTTACGTGAAATCGATCGAACCGATCCAACGCCAGGCCTTCCCCTGATCACCAGCCTTTCGCAGGATCCGGAAACCATTGCCACGGCAGTACGTGCGGCGATCGCGGCTCTGCCTGAAACGGATGCCTCTGCGCTGCGGATCAAAGATCTGATTCAGATCTCCGAAGGCGACTATCTTGCAGTTCCGACACCGCTTGACCCGTGACCAAACTCGTATTCCCTTTCGTCAATTGCGCCCGAATTCGGGCGTTCGAAGCGTTTTGCCCGTTGCAAAGCACGTTGAATCCATTCCAACTACCGCCTCAAAACAGCCAAGATGAACGGACTGCTCGTGCACGACCAAAGCCCGGTGATCGAAATCCGCGACCTCCACAAAAGCTATGGCGCGCTCGAAGTTCTACGCGGGGTGAACATCACGGCGCATCGCGGAGATGTCGTTTCGCTGATCGGCTCTTCGGGATCGGGCAAGTCGACCCTGTTGCGCTGCTGCAATCTTCTGGAAGACAGCCAGCAGGGAGATGTCGTCTTCAAGGGCGAGCCGGTCGCCTGGCGCGGCGCGGGTCTGAACCGGCACCCCGCCGATAGCCGCCAGGTCCTTCGCATCCGCACCAATCTCAGCATGGTGTTTCAGCAGTTTAACCTATGGGCGCACATGACGATTCTACAAAACGTCATGGAGGCCCCGGTCCATGTTCTTGGCCGCGACAGGGCAGATGTCGAGACCTCGGCCCGGCGTTACCTCGACAAGGTCGGCATTGGCGACAAAAGCGACGTCTACCCCGCGCAATTGTCGGGAGGCCAGCAGCAGCGCGCCGCAATCGCGCGCGCGCTGGCGATGGAACCCGAGGCGCTTTTGTTCGACGAACCGACCAGCGCGCTCGACCCCGAGCTCGAACAGGAAGTCGTGCGCGTCATCAAGGATCTGGCAGCTGAGGGTCGGACCATGCTGATCGTGACGCATGATATGAAAATGGCACACGACGTATCTGATCACGTGGTGTTCCTGCACCAGGGTCTGATCGAGGAACAAGGGGCGCCCGAACAGGTCTTTGGCGCGCCCAAATCCGAACGTCTGCGTAGGTTCTTGTCTGCAACCCATGCCGCGTAACTCAAACCAATAATCACCAAGGGAGTGTGAATAATGAAGAAGCTGATCCTGGGCACGACCATCCTGGCGCTTGGCGCCAGCGTCGCTTTGGCTGACGGGCATGGAAACACCGTGCGTATGGGCACCGAAGGCGCTTACCCTCCGTACAACTTCATCAACGATGCGGGCGAGGTTGACGGGTTTGAGCGTGAGCTGGGGGATGAACTGTGTGCCCGCGCCGAATTGAGCTGCGAATGGGTCAAAAACGACTGGGATTCGATCATCCCGAACCTGGTAAGTGGCAACTACGACACGATCATCGCAGGCATGTCGATCACCGATGAACGCGATGAAGTTATTGATTTCACGCAGAACTACATCCCGCCAGCAGCCTCGGCCTATGTCGCGGCCTCGGCGGATGCAGATCTGACGGGCGGTGTGATCGCTGCGCAAACCGCGACCATCCAGGCCGGCTATGTCGCAGAAAGCGGCGCGGCGCTCATCGAATTTGCGACGCCAGAAGAAACAGTGGCCGCCGTGCGCAACGGCGAAGCGGACGCGGTCTTTGCTGATAAGGATTACCTGATCCCGCTTGTCGAGGACTCGGGCGGCGATCTGGTCTTTGCTGGCGAAGACGTGCCTTTGGGCGGTGGTGTCGGTCTGGGCCTGCGCGAAAGCGATGGCGAACTGCGCGACAAGTTTGACGCCGCGATCACCTCAATGAAAGAAGACGGAACGCTGAACACAATGATCAAGAAGTGGTTCGGCGAAGACGCAACCGTCTACGAGTAAACCGAAGCATCGGTGGCTCATCTCTCCCTCTGGTCGATCTTCGCTGCCGCGATGAGAGACCAGAGGGATCGAAGAGCGCCCCTCAAGGCGTGTTCCAAAGCTGGCAAAAGACCAGACAACGCGGCAACTGCACAACTGCATGTGGCATCTCGACGAGACCTATCAGACCACGGCCGGAACGGTGCGCGCCGGGCGCGCTGGTGACGGCAAGCCGCTTGTGTTGGCGCACGGGTGGCCCTGGTCTTCCTTCAGCTGGCACCGCCTGATCCCAGCACTGGCGCGCGACTACAGCGTGCATTGGTACGACATGCCGGGCTTTGGCCGATCCGAGATGGACGGCCCCCGCGCGCCGGCCCTTGATGTGCAGGGCGAGGTGTTTGGCGAGATGCTTGATCGCTGGGGCCTTTACACGCCTTTGGTCATCGCGCATGATTTCGGCGGCGCGGTCACCTTACGCGCCCATCTTCTGCATGCGCGCGACTATGCGGGCTGGATCCTGATGAATGTCGTCGCGATGCGTCCTTGGGGATCAGCCTTTTTCGACCATGTGGGGCGCCACGTCCCGGCCTTCGAAGGGCTGCCACCGCACATCCACGCGGCCGTGGTCGGCGCCTATATCGACGGCGCCCTCACGCGCCCTTTGCAAGATGACGACCGAGCACACCTGATTGCACCTTGGCTTGATGCAGCTGGGCAAGCCGCTTTCTACCGCCAGTTTGCCCTTGCCGATGAACGGTTCACAGCCGAGATCGAGCCGCAATTCGGCAATCTGCGAAGCCCCGCGGCCGTGCTCTGGGGCACCGAAGATCCCTGGATCCCGCTTGCGCGTGGAGGGGCGCTCGCACGCGCGATTGGCGTCGACCTGCTCCCGATGGAGGGGCTTGGTCACCTGCCGCAGCTCGAATCCCCCGCGACCGTGCTGGACACCGTGACCCCGGTTTTGGAGCGTTTCTGACAGATGTTTTCCTATTGCACCGACCCTGAAACGCTGACGTCGCTGCCATGGTTGTCATGCTATCTGACCACGGGCATTCACATGTCCTTTTACTGGTCCTTTCTCAAAGTGATCGGGCTGCTGGCGATCACGGCACCCATCGCGCTCGGCTTTGGGTTCCTTGGCGCCATGGCTGCGCGCGCGCGGATCGCGCCGATCTCGTGGTTCGGCAAGGGCTACATCGCGATCGTGCGTGGAGTGCCGGACATAGCATTCTTTCTGTTTTTCGTCATCGCACTCGACCAGCTTTTTGAATGGCTACGACATCGCGCGCTTTGCCCCGACTGGGATCAGCCGATCCGGCAGGGATCAGACTTTATCGTATGCCAGCAGGCCAAACTGCCCCTGAGCACCGCACCCGAATGGGTCCATGAATCCTATGGTTTCTTCCTGGCGGTCGTCACTTTTGCCATCGTTTTTGGCGCCTTTGCCGCGAACGTACTATACGGCGGAATGCGGGCAGTCCCCCGTGCGCAGCTGGAAACAGCCGAGGCATACGGGATGTCGCCCAGCCAGACATTCTGGCGTGTGCTTGTGCCGCAGATGTGGGTTTATGCACTGCCCGGCCTCTCGAATCTCTGGATGGTGCTCATCAAGGCAACGCCGCTTCTGTTCCTGCTGGGGATAGAAGACATCGTCTATTGGGCGCGCGAACTCGGCGGCACCAAGACCCCGCGCTTCACTGACTACCCGCACGGCGACTGGCGCATGTGGTACTTCCTTGCTCTGCTGGTCTTTTACCTCGCCTTCACCCGCGTCTCGGAAATCGCGCTCGAACGGCTGATGAAGCGGCTCACCTATGGCCAAGCTACGACCGGTGGTGAAGCGCAGCGGAGGGCCGAGGTATGAGCTGCTGGGAAACGATACAGGCCTATGCGCTGCGGTCCGTCGGTTTTGGAGAACGGCTGCTTCCGCGCAGTGACTTTACCTTATGCGAGCATTTCGTCCTGATCGGATCGGGGATGATCTGGAATGTCTATTTCGGCATCTTCGCGCTGTTGACCGGCTTCTTTCTGGCGACCACTCTCGCCGTGGGCAAAGCCTCGACGAACCCCGCCCTGCGCAAACCCGCAGAGTGGTTCATCTTCATCTTCCGCGGCTCACCGCTTTTTATCCAGTTCTTCTTTGCCTACTTCCTCTTCCTGTCGCTCAAAAGCGTGCACCCGATTTTTGACCCGTTCACCTCGGCCTGGCTGGGCGCACTGATCGTTTTGTTTTGCAATACGGCCGCCTATTCGGGTGAGATCTTCTATGGCGCTCTGCGTGCTATCCCCAAAGGTGACGTCGAGGCAGCGGATGCCTATGGCATGTCAGGCTGGCCGCGGTTTCGCCGGATCGTGTGGCCGACCATGTTGCGTCTGGCATGGCCCGCCTACACGAATGAGGCTATCTTTTTGTTCCATGCCACGACCTTGGTGTTCTTCTCGGGCTTCCCGGCGCGACAACAGCGCGGTGACGCGCTCTATTACGCCAGCTATTTTGCCGACAAGACGTTCAATCCTTTCGTGCCCTACCCGATCCTGGCCGGATACTTCATTGTGCTGACCCTGGTCATTATCTGGGGGTTTGGCGCCGTGAACCGGCATCTGAACCGGCACCTCCCGCAAGCAGCGCGGCCCAAGATGCGGTTGCGCCCGAACCTGATCCGCTAATCGCGACGCGTCGACCAACGACTTACGCGGTCGACAGCGCAGGCGTGGGTCGCCGGCGCAGATAGAACTCCACAAGCAGCAGATAAGGCACGTAGAAGGCAAAGTTCTGCACCAGATCGAAGGCGCCAAGGAAATCCGGCTGACTGGCAATCCCGTCCGTGACCAGATACCAAAGCCCGTAATGCACGCGGTAAAGGAACGAGGCGAGCGCCAGCACGCAAAGCCGTAACGCCCAGGCGCGGTGGCGGCGCAGATCCCGGCGCCGCGCCCAGCGGACAGCCTGAAACGCCGAGAGCAGAACAGCGGCTCCGTAAAGCCCAAAGCCCAAGTCCATAATCGGCCCGCCAACCGTGCCTCGCAAAGCGATGTAGATCAGCCCGCCAAGCCCCGCGACCAGCGCGGCCGCGATGACGAGGTATCCGCTGGCTCGATGCAATGACGGCCACCGCCTCCGGATCGCTGGAACCAGTTGCAGCGGCGCAAGCACCGTCACGATCGCGCCTGCCAGCATATGCCCATAGATTCCGGTGGTCGAAACCACCCCGTCGGGAAGGAAAAGATGACTGTGATAGGTCAGCTGCCGCGTCATCCCGGCGTAGCCAAGGTTGAACGCGTAGAGCGCAAAGGGCGAGGCCAGCACCACGACCAGCAACACGATACCCGTTCGAACCCATTGCACCAGCGCATCTCCTGTCTCGATGACCAAGACATAGACTTCTGGCGGGCGACGCACATCGGGTTTTCCTGCGGCATGCTCGCCTAGCCGCGGAATTTGATCAAATTCGGATGACAGGGCCCCGTCCCTGTCGTACCTCTATTCGCACATCACCGGAGCACCCATGGAATTCGACGATCTCTCGACCCTGCGCATTGCCGCTTGTGACCTGAATGGCCAGATGCGTGGGAAACGGATGCCAGTAGCCTCGGCCACCAAGCTCGAGAAAGGCGCAATGCGGATGCCGTTTTCGGCGCTGAACGTTGATCTTTGGGGCGCTGATATCGACGGAAGCCCACTGGTCTTTGAAAGTGGCGATCAGGACGCAACGCTGCGCGCCACGGATCGCGGTCCGGTTCCGATGCCATGGCTCGCACATCCATCTGCGCTGATCCCGGTCTCAATGTATCACGATGACGGCATGCCGTTTGACGGCGACCCGCGCCATGCTCTGGCGCGTGTGTTGGACCGTTACGCCGCGCGCGGGTGGCGCGTCTTGGCCGCCACGGAGCTGGAATTCACGCTGGTCGATGACAGCGGTCCGGCCCTGCGCCCGCCAGTCGACCCGCAAAGCGGGCGGCGATGTCAGGCCGGTGAGGTTCTGTCACTGCGCTACATGGATGCCTATGACGCGTATTTCAGCGATCTCTATTCAGGCGCCCAGGCGATGGGAATCCCGGCGGATGCAGCGATCTCGGAGAGCGGTATCGGCCAGTTCGAGATCAACCTGACCCATCAGGACGCGATGCGGGCCGCTGATGACACTTGGCTTTTCAAAGAGTTGGTCAAGGGCCTCGCCCGCAAGCACGGGATGGCCGCAACATTTATGGCGAAACCCTATCCCGAGGACGCCGGGAACGGGATGCATGTGCATTTTTCGGTGCTCGACAGGTACGGCGACAACGTGTTCGACGATGGTGGCCAAACGGGCACGGAGGTTTTGCGGTCGGCAATTTCGGGATGCCTTGCAGCGTTGCCCGACTGCACGCTGATCTTTGCACCGCACGGCAACTCCTTTGACCGCCTTGTGCCCGGTGCGCACGCACCGACGGCGGCACTTTGGGGGTACGAGAACCGAACTGCAGCGATCCGCGTGCCCGGAGGCCCCTCCACCGCGCGAAGGATCGAACATCGCGTCGCGGGCGGGGACACAAACCCCTACCTGATGCTGACCGCGATTCTGGGGGGAGCGCTCGTCGGCATCGAGGACGACATGACAGCGCCCGCCCCCATTGCGGGCAACGCCTACGAGGTCAAAGACGCGCCCGGCTTGGCAACAAGTTGGCAGGCGTCGGTCGATTGGTTTGAAGACAGCCCGCTTGCCACGCGGATCTTTTCGGCCGAGCTTTTGCGGAACCTTGTCATGACCAAGCGGCAGGAGATCCGGCGCTTTGCCGAGTTGCCTTCGGACTTGCACTGGCAAAGCTGGCTTGAAACCGTCTGAGCAACTGGCACGTGGTCTGGGTGCGCGACCTCGGAACGGTCGGATCGGTGCGCGAATTTCGCGCCCTCTTGCCGCCGAAAGGGCCTATTGCTAAATTGAATTTGATCAAATTCCTGGTGACCCATGCACATCGGTATTTTGCAGACCGGCCATGCCCCGGACACGCTCCTGAGCGAGCAGGGCGACTATGACCACCTCTTTCACCAGCTCCTCGACGGTCACGGGTTTGAATTCCAGACCTTCAACGTGGTTGATGGAGAGTTTCCGAACGGGCCGCAGGACGCGGATGGATGGCTGATCACGGGATCGCGTCACGGCGCCTACGAAGATCTCAATTGGATCCCACCGCTTGAGACGCTGATCCGCGAGATCTCCGACACCGGGCGTCCCCTTGTTGGCGTCTGCTTCGGGCATCAGATCATTGCGCAGGCACTTGGCGGCAAGGTCGAGAAGTTTGCGGGCGGCTGGTCGGTCGGGCCGACCGCTTATCGTATGAATGGCCGGGATCTGACCCTGCACGCCTGGCATCAGGACCAGGTGGTCGAGCGCCCTGCAAAAGCGCGCGTGTTGGGCAGCAACACCTTTTGCGAAAACGCCATGCTCGCCTATGGCGACCGGATTCTTACGGTGCAGGCGCATCCCGAATTCGGGTCCGATTTTATCGACGGGCTGATCCGCACCCGTGGCAAAGGCATTGTGCCTGACGAAAGGCTTGCCAATGCGGCCGCCAATCTGAATCGTCCAACCGATCGCGCCGAATTTGCCGCGCAGATCGCGGCCTTTTTCAAGACAGCCGAGGCGTCATGAGCGACTGGATGGACAGCCTGCCGGTCCCGGCCAAGACCTATTTGGACGGCAGACGTCTAGATGAGGTGGAATGCATCATCGCCGACCTGCCGGGCATTGCGCGCGGCAAGGCAGTTCCTGCAAGCAAGTTTGCGCGCATGGCGAATTTTCATCTGCCCGACAGCATCTTTTACCAGACGATCACCGGTGATTGGGGCGAAGCTGCGGGCGAAGAAGGCTTTATCGAGCGCGACATGGTCCTGCAGCCGGATATGACGACCGCCACCGCCGCGCCATGGACCGGCGATTGGACGCTGCAGGTGATCCATGACGCTTACGATCGCGACGGCGAACCGATCCCGTTTTCACCGCGTAACGTGCTGCGCCGTGTCCTTTCGCTTTATGAGGCGAAAGGGTGGAAGCCGGTCGTGGCACCCGAGATGGAATTCTTTCTGGTCGCGCGCAATGTCGATCCTGCGAACGAGATTGCGCCGATGATGGGCCGGTCGGGCCGCCCGGCAGCGGCGCGTCAGGCCTATTCCATGACCGCGGTCGACGAATTTGGTCCGGTCATCGACGACATCTATGATTTCGCCGAGGCTCAGGGTTTCGAAATCGATGGCATCACTCAGGAAGGCGGCGCCGGGCAGCTTGAAATCAATCTGCGCCATGGCAACCCAATCAAGCTTGCTGATGAGGTCTTTTTCTTCAAGAGGCTGATCCGCGAAGCCGCGCTGCGCCATGACTGCTTTGCCACCTTCATGGCCAAGCCGATCAGCGACGAACCCGGCAGCGCGATGCATATCCATCATTCGCTTTTGGACATGGCGACCGGACAGAACCTGTTTTCCGGGCCGCAGGGCGGCGATACAGACGCGTTTTTTCACTTCATCGGCGGTTTGCAGGCGCATCTGCCCTCGGCCATGGCGGTCCTCGCGCCCTACGTGAACAGCTACCGCCGCTACGTGAAAGATCAGTCAGCGCCGATCAACCTGGAATGGGGGCGTGACAACCGCACCACGGGCATTCGCGTTCCGCTGTCAGACCCGCAGTCGCGTCGGATCGAAAACCGGATCGCTGGGATGGATTGCAACCCGTATTTGGGGATCGCAGCCTCGCTTGCATGCGGGTATCTGGGACTGATGCAGGAGGTGCGCCCCTCGCGCCAGTTCCGGGGCGACGCTTATGAAAGCGACGCCGGGATACCGCAGGTCATGGGCCAGGCGCTGGATCTCTTTGACGGCGCGGTCGAACTGCATCGCGTTCTGGGTGAGGAATTCGCACGGGTCTACGGCATCGTGAAACGTGCGGAATACGAGGAGTTCCTGCAGGTGATCTCGCCCTGGGAACGCGAGCATCTTCTGTTGAACGTCTGATCTGGCGGCGCGTCTGACGCGACCGGCGGGATCTGCGTATTTTTGACCAGAAAGAAGCAGGATCGCGCCCAAGCATGAACCTACTTCACACCAACGATCAGGCGGGCCGATACCCTGCAAGTTGGTACGCGGCGACCGCACCGGCGCTCGAGCCCTTTGCGCCCTTGTCCGGTGAGGTGCGGGCCGATGTCTGCGTGGTCGGGGCGGGATACACCGGGTTGTCGGCAGCGCTGCATCTGGCGGAAGCGGGGCACAGGGTTGTTGTGCTCGAGGCGCAGCGGGTCGGGTTTGGTGCGTCGGGGCGCAATGGCGGGCAACTGGTCAGCGGTCAGCGGGTGGATCAGCAGGAGCTTGAGCACCTTGTTGGACGCGCGGATGCCGACGCGCTCTGGGCGCTTGGAGAGGAGGCCAAGGCCTTGGTGCATCGGCTGGTCGATCAGCATGGCATCGCCTGCGATCTGAAGCCGGGCGTGGCCTGGACCGGTTTTTCGCATCGCGAGACGGATGATCTGCATGACTATGCCGCGTTCCTGTGGGATCGCTATGGTTATGACCAGGTCCAGGTTTTGGACGCCGACGCGTTCCACGATCTGTGCCCGTCGCCCGCCTATCGGGGCGGTATTCTTGATATGGGCGCAGGGCATCTTCACCCATTAAAGTTGGCACTTGGATTGGCGGATGCCGCCCAGCGTGCGGGTGCCGTCATCCATGAGGGTGCGCAGGTGCTCGGGATCGCGCACGGGCAACCGGCGCGCGTGCATACCGACGGTGGAACTGTGGTCGCCGACCACGTGGTTCTGGCATGCAACGGCTATCTTGGCGGTCTTGATCGCGCGGTCGCCGCGCGCGTGATGCCGATCAACAACTTCATCGCCGCAACCGAACCTTTGGGCGCGGATGCGGCGCGCGTGTTACGCCGTGACGTGGCGGTTTCGGATTCAAAATTCGTTGTGAATTATTTCCGTTTGAGCGCTGACGGCCGACTGCTCTTTGGGGGAGGAGAGAGCTATGGCTATCGGTTTCCGTCCGACATTGCATCTGTGGTGCGCAGGCCGATGACGAAAATCTTTCCGCACTTGCGAGACATCCGTATCGACTACGCCTGGGGCGGCACGCTGGCGATCACGATGAAGCGACTGCCGCATCTGGCGCGCGTCGCGCCGAATGTGCTGAGCGCGTCGGGTTACTCTGGCCACGGGGTCGGCACCGCCACCCATGCCGGGCAGCTGATGGCGCGCGCGATCCAGGGAGAGGCGGAGGGTTTCGATACGATGGCTCGGATGCCGACGCCGGCTTTCCCGGGCGGCCCTCGCTTGCGCACGCCGCTGCTGGTGCTGGCAATGACGTGGTATGCCCTGCGCGACCGGATTGGGATCTGACCGATCGAGAGATCACAACAGCTTTGTGAATTCTTGCCGATGCCGCGCAAAAGCGCTTGGCCCCGCCCGGCCTTTGTTTTAGTTTTTCCAAAGACTCAGTTAAGGAAAGTGAAATATGACACTGCCGCCCGACGTCCACCAGGCCGAGCCAATTCCCGATGCAGCCCGCCACGCGATCGACGCGCTTCTGCGGTCCGGAGATCTGTTTCGCTATACTGCGTCGGCAGATGCGCCAGTGTCTCTGCTCGAGGCGGAATTCGCCGAGATGATCGGCAGCAGGTATGCGCTGGCGGTATCATCCTGTTCGGCCGCCCTGTTTCTGTCGCTCAAGGCGCTGGATCTGCCGCGCGATGCGCGCGTGCTGATCCCGGGCTTTACCTTCGCTGCAGTGCCGTCATCCGTTGTTCACGCGGACTGCCTGCCGGTGCTCTGCGAGGTGGGCGACAATTACCGCGTGAACCTTGCTGATTTTGAAGCCAAGCTGGATCAGGGCATCCGGGCCGTAATCATCAGCCATATGCGCGGCCACACCAGCGACATGGACGCGATCATGCAGATGTGCGACGCGCGCGCGATCCCGGTGATCGAAGACGCTGCACATTCGCTGGGCACCACCTGGAACGGCCGCAACATCGGGACAATCGGCAGAATCGGCTGTTTTTCTTTCCAGTCCTACAAGATGATCAATGCGGGCGAAGGCGGCATTCTGATCACAGACGATGCAGATCTTGTTGCGCGAGCGGTCATCATGTCGGGTGCATACGAGCACAACTGGAAGAAGCACCCCGTCCTCAAGGACGCCTTTGGCAAGTGGCAGAACCGTCTGCCGCTCTATAACCTGCGGATGAGCAATCTGAGCGCTGCGGTAATCCGCCCGCAACTGCCGGAACTGGTGCGCCGGGTGACGGATGGACGGGCAAACCATGACTATGTGGCTGCCCGTTTGAACACCTCGCCTTACATGCAAGTGCCGGACAAACTGGCGCCGGAGGTCCGCGCGCCGGATTCAATCCAGTTCAACATGGTCAACATGACCGAAGCCGAAATCCGCGCATTCTCTGACGCGGCCGAGGCGCGCGGCGTCAAGGTCCAGGTGTTCGGGTTGTCGAGCGACAATGCACGCGCGTTCTGGAATTGGCAGTTCATCCCTGATCTGCCGGAATTGCCGCAAACCCGCGCCATGCTGATGGCGGCCTGTGACGTGCGCTTGCCAGTGCGCCTAAAACGCAGCGAGTTGGACGTCATCGCGGACATATTGCTGGATGCAGTGACGGATGTGATGGGTCCGATCCCGGCTTACGGAACCTGAAGACCAACGCTCGCGTGATCCGTTCGCACGGGGTTGGATTGCGCGCAGCGCTTTATCGGATGCAGGACTGCGCCGGAATTCCTTCGCTATCTTCACCGGGGATCACGTCGCGGCACCATTCGGATTTGGCTCTCAGGTACCCCCCGTAAGGCAATGTGTCCTCAATTGCAGAAAGGGTCGTCGCGGCAGTAGCGCGGTCCGGGAAGGGCACGACCGTTTGCCAGGTGTCGCCCACACGCAGGATTTGCACCCGATCGGCCTGACCGGACAAACCTGCGCCTTGCAAGGCCTTCCGCGTCACATCCACCTGGGCCCGCGCGCCCTCGTCCGTTCTATCCCAACCGGTCACCATGTACCAATCGCCGGCCACGAGGTCGGGATCTACCAAGGGCAAGAGCGCGTCGACCTTTGCTTGCTGCGAGGCAACATTGGCGATCAAAGATTTCTGCGCCTCAACAAGGTCACGCGACACATCCGGCGCTTCGCGCTCCGGCGACGGACCAGGAGGAGCAGGTGACGGCACATCGGCACCTGCTCCGGGCTCCGCGTTGGCGGCCAGCGTTTCAATTTCGCGCCGGGCGTTCGAAAGCGAGGCCGCCGCCTGGAAATCCGCCGCAGCCCGCGACTGAACCTGCGCCAGCGCCTCGTTGGCATTTATACGTCCGCCGAGCAGCGTGAGGTGTTCAACGGTCCCGCATCGCAGGAAATGATCGAACTTGCCCAGTACGGTCACCGGCATCTGCGCCTGGCGCAACAGCTCGTCCGCGGGATCTGACTCGGGCACGCAAAACTGCGCGCGGTAGCTGCGACGCGCATCCGCGTTGATCGCTCCGATTACCAGATCAATCATAAGATATGCAGGCAGGAAAGCCAGAAGCAGAAACTTCATCCACCCGCTGAGCCGCTCACTGAGGGGTTTCTTTGCCTGGGGCGCCGGTGGTCGAGCCATCAGGGTGGTCTCCTCGTTACAAATTCACGGATCGAAATACCTTGCGGTTGACACTCTAGCATGTGGCGCAGATACACGCACCGCAGACATATACCCGCAACCGGGCGTTCCGTGGGCGCCAAACCGACGAGGAGGCTGATATGGCCCAAATCTCTCTGACCCTTCCCGATGGCAATTCGCGTCAATACGCAGCCGGTGTAACCCCGGCGGCAGTGGCGGCCGACATTTCGAACTCGCTTGCAAAAAAGGCGATCAGCGCAACGGTTGCTGGCGCCCATTGGGATCTGCAATGGCCGATCATGGCGGATGCCGAGATCGCAATCCACACCATGAAGGACGAAGAGCAGGCGAACGAACTGGTGCGCCACGACCTCGCCCATATCATGGCCCGTGCGGTGCAGGAGATCTGGCCGGAAACCAAGGTCACCATCGGCCCCGTCATCGAAAACGGCTGGTATTATGATTTCGACCGCGCCGAGCCCTTCACGCCCGAAGACCTCGGCAAGATCGAACGCAAGATGAAAGAAATTATCAACCTGCGAGACCCGGTCCGGACCGAGACTTGGGAGCGGGACCGTGCGATCGCATTCTACAAATCGATGAACGAGCCCTACAAGATCGAACTGATCGAGGCGATCCCGGGCGACGAGCCGCTGCGCATGTACTGGCACGGAGACTGGCAGGATCTTTGCCGCGGTCCGCACCTGCAACACACCGGCCAGGTCCCGGCGGATGCGTTCAAGCTGATGTCGATTGCCGGCGCCTATTGGCGCGGAGATTCCGATCGGGCCATGCTGCAGCGCATCTATGGTTTGGCCTTCACCGGCAAGGAGAAGCTCAAGGCGCATTTGCACATGCTCGAGGAGGCCGCCAAGCGCGACCACCGGAAACTGGGCCGCGAGATGAACCTGTTCCACATGCAGGAGGAAGCGCCAGGTCAGGTTTTTTGGCACCCCAACGGCTGGACCATCTACACCACATTGCAGGATTACGTGCGGCGCAAACAGCGAGCTGGCGGTTATCGCGAGATCAACACACCGCAGGTGGTCGATCGCAAGCTTTGGGAGGCTTCAGGCCACTGGGACAAGTATCAGGAGCACATGTTCATTGTCGAAGTCGATGAAGAACATGCCAAGGAAAAGGCGATCAACGCGCTAAAGCCAATGAACTGCCCATGCCACGTTCAGGTGTTCAATCAGGGTCTGAAATCCTATCGCGACCTGCCGCTGCGTCTGGCCGAGTTCGGGGCATGTTCGCGCTATGAACCTTCGGGGGCGCTGCACGGGATCATGCGCGTACGCGGATTTACCCAGGATGATGGACACATCTTTTGCACCGAGGATCAAATTCAGGACGAATGTGCGAAGTTCATCAACTATCTCGCTGAAGTCTATGCGGATCTCGGGTTCGATCAGTTCGAGATCAAGTTCGCCACCCGCCCCGAAATTCGCGTGGGCAGCGATGAAAGCTGGGATCACGTGGAAGGCGCGCTTGAAGCAGCGATCAATGCAACCGGGCGAGACTTCACCCTCGAACCGGGGGACGGCGCGTTCTATGGTCCGAAGCTTGATTTCTACCTGACCGATGCGATCGGCCGGGTCTGGCAATGCGGCACATTCCAGGTTGATCCGAACCTGCCCGAACGGCTGGGCGCGACCTATGTCGCCGCCGACGGCAGCAAACAGCGCCCTTACATGCTGCACCGCGCATGTCTGGGTTCATTCGAACGGTTCCTCGGGATCCTGATCGAAGAACATGCCGGAAAGCTGCCGTTCTGGCTCGCGCCGCGCCAAGTGGTTGTGGCCTCCATCACCTCGGATGCCGATCCCTATGTGGCCGAGGTGGTTGCCAACTTGCAATCCGCTGGCGTGCGCGCTGAAGCCGATATTCGCAACGAAAAGATCAACTTCAAGGTCCGCGAGCATTCCGTGGGCAAGGTCCCGGTGATCCTGGCCGTCGGTCACCGCGAGGTTGATGATCGCAGCGTTTCAATGCGGCGGTTGGGCGAAAAACAAAGCCATGTTTTGCCGCTTACGGATGTAACAAAGGCACTCGGACGCGAGGCAACTCCACCGGATCAGTTGTAACAATCGCAACTCTTTGCCGATCAGGCCGCCCGCTGGACTACAGGCGGCCTGTACAATTTCGTTCCCAAGGCTTTCAAAACAAGGCGTTACGTTGCAAGAGGGCGTCACATCCACTGACGCACGCGTGAGACACAGGCTCGTGAATTCAAACGGCGGTCTGATTTGGATACCTAAAGGGCGTCACAAGTTGGCACCCCATGATTAACCGAAGGGATATCAGAGATGTCGAACACAATGAAAACACTCGCCGTTGCAG
Source organism: Pseudomonadota bacterium (assembly GCA_039195015.1). Taxonomy (GTDB): domain Bacteria; phylum Pseudomonadota; class Alphaproteobacteria; order Rhodobacterales; family Rhodobacteraceae; genus JBCCVT01. Next base: position 8,235 of record JBCCVT010000009.1, on the reverse strand, counting down.
GCGCAGTTGCCGCCGCTCTGGCCGGTCAGACCACCACTGCCGAGGCTCAGTCGAAAGAAAAGTGCTATGGCATTTCTCTGGCGGGTGCGAATGACTGCGCGGCCGGCCCCGGCACGACCTGCGCGGGCACCTCGACCGTTGACTACCAGGGCAACGCCTGGACATTAGTCGACGCTGGCACTTGCGAAACGCTGGACCTGCCGGCGATGGCCGACGGCACCGAGCGCAAGGGCTCGTTGGAGCCGTTGGAGCGCGACCTGCCGGCATAAGCCGCCTCACACGTTCGGGCGGCGCCCGCCACGCGCCGCCTTTTCCATCCCCCGACAGGAGACCGCCAAATGCTGGACGCGATGCAATCCCGCGATCATCTGCCCGCGGCCCCGGGGGTCGGGTACAAGGCCCAGCATTTTTCTGACATTGTCGCGGATCCGGGACATGTGGCCTGGCTGGAGATTCATGCGGAGAACTACATGGGCGACGGCGGTCGTCCGCTGGCGCAGCTGCGCCACCTGTCCGAACGGTTTCCAATCTCGGTTCATGGCGTCGGGCTGAGCATCGGTGGCGACGGCGATCTGGACGCCGATCATTTGGCCCGGCTTAAAAAGCTCGTCGGCTGGCTGAACCCTGCAAGCTTCTCCGAGCATCTGGCGTGGTCGACCCATGACAGCCATTTTTACAACGACCTTCTGCCCCTGCCCTATACCGAAGCCACGCTAAAGCGGGTCGCTGATCACATCGATCAGGTCCAGGAGGTGTTGGGATGCAAGATGTTGCTGGAAAACCCGTCGAGCTATCTTGCCTTTGACGAAAGCACGTTAAGCGAGACGGACTTCCTCGCCGAGCTCAGCCATCGGACCGGTTGCGGATTGTTGCTGGACGTAAACAACGTCTTCGTATCGGCAACAAACCTTGGTTACTCTCCCCAAGCTTACATCGATGCCTACCCGCTGGACCGTGTCGGCGAAATTCATCTGGGCGGTCATGATGAGGATCACGATGATCACGGGGCCCCTCTGCTCATCGACAGCCACGGACGCGAAGTGGTGGACCCGGTCTGGGCCCTTCTGGATTACACGCTGGCGCGATCTGGCCCGCGCCCTGTGCTGGTCGAATGGGACACTGATGTCCCGGCCTGGCCGGTGCTTGAGGCCGAAGCAGCCCGCGCCGCGCGCGCTCTGCAACCGGTCGCGGCATGACCGGCGTGTCGCAGCTCCGGTTTCGGGATGCGATGATGAATCCTGCGGCCGCAGTGCCCGAGGGGCTCAGCGACGGCCGCAACCAACCCGCCGGTCGCCGGTTCAACGTTTATCGCAACAATGTCGCCGTGTCGCTCACAGAGGCCATGCGCACCGGGTTCCCCGTGATCACCAAGCTGCTGGGGCGACAGAACATGGACGGGTTATCCGGACTGTTCCTGCGTGCGCACCCGCCGACATCGCCTCTGATGATGATCTATGGCGAGGCGTTTCCCGCCTTCCTTGAGGGCATGGAGCAACTGGCCCACCTGCCCTATCTCGCGGATATCGCCCGGCTCGAACTCGGACTGCGGCGGTCCTATCATTCCGCCGATGCCAATCCGATCGACGCACAAGATCTGGGCGCCTTGCCCGCGGATGAACTGATGCGCACCACCGTGACGCTTGCGCCACCGGTGTTCGTGGTGCGCTCCGCTTGGCCGGTGCACGGGATCTGGCGCTTCAATACCGAAGACGGCGCGCCTAAACCAACGGCCGAGGCGCAGGATGTGCTGATCACACGGGCAGAGTTCGACCCCCACCCTCACCTCCTGCCACCTGGTGGCGCGGACTGGATCCAAGCGCTGGCTGGCGGTCAGACCATCGGCGCGGCACATGAGGCTGCCGTTGCAGCCACCCCGGATTTCGACCTCGGCGCGACACTGGCCCTGATGTTGCAGGGCAATGCGATCACTTCCCTGATAATGAAAGACTGATGCGATGCATGCCCTGATTTCGATCCACAACACCGTGTTTGGTTACGTCGAACGCGGAGGCACATGGTTGCTACCTCTTGCCGCGCGGTTCATTTTTGCGGCCACTTTGCTGATGTACTTTTGGTCGTCGGCTGTCACGAAGCTGGGAAATGGCATCTTTGGATGGCTCTTTCCATCGGACGGCGCCTACATCCAGATCTTTCCCAAGGTGGTCGAAGCGGCCGGCTACGATTTCTCGCAGCTGGGATTTTATCACTGGCTTGTTGTCCTGGCCGGCACCTGGGCTGAATTCCTTCTGCCATTGCTAGTCGTGATCGGGCTGGCGACCCGCCTGTCTGCGATCGGGATGATCGGGTTCGTTGTCGTCCAGTCGCTGACGGACATTTACGGACACGGTGCCACCGATCCCAAGACACTGGGTGCGTGGTTCGACAAGGTGCCGGATTCCATCATCATGGACCAGCGCCTGTTCTGGATTTTCACGCTTGCCATTCTGGTGATCCGCGGCGCGGGAGCGATCTCGGTCGATGCGATTCTGCGCCGCCGGGCCGAACCAGCAATTGCCTGAGCCCGTCCGGGCCGCAGCTCCTAGCTTGCCGGCATCACCTTAGCCTTCACTTCGGGCGTCCATCCGACATGAAACGTCTCGCCATACTGGATGAGCGGGCGTTTCATCACGGTGGGATACTTTACCAAAAGCTGTACGGGGTCCATTTCTTGCTCGTCAGCGCTTAATCCCCGCCAAGTTGTAGAGCGCGTATTTATTAACCGCTTCCCAAGTTGAGCAAATGCCTGCTCATAGACCTCCCCCGGCACCCCATCTTCCCTTACGTCACGGAACTCAACATCACCTAATTCTTTCAATGCCTTACGGCACGCGTCACAATTTCTTAACCCGTAAAGTAACATTTCGGTTTCCTCTTCTCCCGCTGGGTGATCGGTTTTCTGGGCGGCGCGTGGTCTGGTCGCCTTGATTTTTGTCTTTAGCGTGCAATCATCTATACCGGAACACCCGTGTTTGTCGGGCTCGGCGCTGCCAAACGCGGATTGCGCGGTCGTGCTCGTGGGTGTGACACCAAGGCCCTCGCCTCGCGGGGGTGCGAAGCAAGTAGAAGGAGACACGGGACATGCCGACCGGCACCGTGAAATGGTTCAATACGACGAAAGGTTACGGCTTTATTGCACCGGACGAGGGAGGCAAGGATGTATTTGTCCATATTTCCGCCGTCGAACGGTCGGGGCTAACCGGCCTCGCGGATAACCAGAAAATTGCCTACGAGCTCCTGGATGGCCGGGATGGTCGCAAGATGGCCGGAGATCTGAAAATTCTGTAAATGACGATCATGCGCGACGCGTCCGGCGATCACCGGGCGCGATTTTGTCTCGGGCCGCGCGTGTTGATCACCATGATTTAGACGGCTGAGCCTAGCGCGTTGCGTTAGGGCCTGAACTTGTGTGATGGAAGTTGGTTTTCGGCAGAACTCAGCCCGAAGCCTCCGGCGTGGTTAAGCTCCAGTGTTCGCCCATGGCGACGATACAGCTGGTTCCACCCGCGTAACGCATCACAAGTGTCCAGTTGCCGCGGGCGCTTGTCCAAACTTCGAGCACCTCTTCGGGGCCGCGCAAACCCGTCGCTGCACGTCGTTCGCCGAATTGCTGGGTCAGCTTCTTGTGCAGCGCCGGGGTCGGTTCGCAGATGACATCGGCGATTGGCGTATTGGCCAGGGTTGGCGATGCCATCAACACAAACAGCAAAGACAATCGGATCAAGTCACGGGCTCCTCGAATGGTTGCGCGCAACGTAACAGATTTATGATGGCCCGTATAGCGTTTGCATATACGTTCAGGCAAAGGTCTAGTGTGGCGCCAGAACCGCCTGAAACTCGCGCCATTCGCCCTTTGACATGCCCGAGTTTTCCTGCGTCACCGCTTCGCCGCCCAGCATGCGACGGATGCATTCGATCGCTGTACCACTCAGGTTGGCACCGCCCATGCGATAATCCTCGAACGCGCGATAGGCAAAAGGCACCCAGTCGGCCACTATTTTACACATCTCTTCGGCATAGACACGGATCTCGTACTGCGCATGAGCATCGGCTCGCAAACGCAAGAAATGAAAGAGATTATGCAGATCCACCTTCCAGTACCACTGGGTGTAAACATTCGCGGGCAAGTTCATGCGCGCCAACTCGCGGGCAAGGCCTTGCTGCCCGTCCTGACTGATCATCGTCTCGTAGTTGTCATAAGCGCGGGCACTGTCAGCCTTGAGGATCTCGAGCACACGCGCCGCCTCTTCCCCTTGCAATGCGTCGCCACGCCCCTGGTTGTTCACCACCGACTGGGCGGCGACATGTTCCGGCGCGGGAATGTAGAACTCACGATCAAGGATCGAATATCGTGCTGAATACTCGTTCACATTCGCGGTGCGGTGGCGGATCCACTGGCGCGCGACGAAAACGGGCAGCTTCACATGCAGTTTGATCTCGCACATTTCAAACGGCGTCGAGTGCCAATGCCGCATCAGATAGCGGATCAGCCCTTCATCGTTTTGCACCGATTTGGTTCCCTTGCCGTAGGAGACACGCGCTGCCTGCGTGATCGCCGCATCGTCGCCCATATAGTCGATGACCCGGACAAACCCGTGATCCAACACCGGATAGGCGGTGTAGAGATGCTGCTCCATGCCCTCGGCCACCACGCGACGGGTCTGGCGGTGGCTGCTGCGCAGCTCTTCAATTTCGGCCAGCTGTTCGGGCGACAATGGCATGGGCGGGGCTCCTTGAGGTTCGATGCAAGTGCAGATGAGTCGCGCACCACTATATATTGGCAAGGAACGGCTTGGAACCGCGACATGGGGTATTGCAAGCACACCATGCTTGTACGGAGAATGTCGCGCAAAGCCACTGTTTCGTTGACTTTTCGGGCAAACCACCGAAACTCGCCACAAAACGATAAACGTTCTGAGGCAGCAGTGATGACGAAATTTACGGTGGCCCTTGCGGTCTTACTGACGCTTGGTGCGTGCAGCGGTGACGGCACGAACCCGTTTGACGACGACGAGCCTACGGATAGCGACAACACCCCGGGCCCCGAGGATCCGATCACTGCCACCGAACCCACCGAGGAAGAGGGTGGCGAAACTGGCGACGGGTTTGCCACCGGGTTCAGCTATGACAGCAACAGCGATACGTTCCGGGTCGACAACCTCGCGTTCGACGGGGACAACACGTATGAACGCAGTACAGTGCTGCCCAGTATCGGTCCGTTCAACGTCTATGAGGCCTCGGCACAATATCCCGATGATCTGACCGGCTCGCCCATCAACCAGCTAACGCATCGCGCGATTTACGGGATCAGTGATTCTGGCAGTACCGAGTTTGCCATCGTGCGCACCGGCGCGTATGTGAACTACGGCTTCGGCGGCTTTGTCTACAAGCGTAATGGCGGCGTGGAACTGCCCAGAAGCGGTCAGGCCGGGTACACCGGCCAGCTTGCGGGCATCCGTGACTTCGACGGCCAGGGTGGCATTCAATACACCGCCGCCGATATCGACATCGCGATCGACTTTGACGACTTCAACGATGCCACGGGCGTGCGGGGAGACGGTGTTCAAGGTCAGATCTACAATCGCCAGGTCTTTGACGAAGCGGGCAATGACATCACCGCGGCAGTCATCACATCGATCAATGTCGACGAGTCCGCCAACCTCACGGCGATCCCCGAAGCCACGTTCACCATCGGCCCGTCGGTTCTGGACGCCAACGGCCAATTGACGGGTGAGCTCACCAGCTTCTTTGTCAACAACGCCGGGCAGACGGTGCAATTCGAGTCCGGCAACTACTATGCGATTGTCTCCGGATCAAACGCCCAAGAAATCGTGGGTGTCGTGGTCACCACCAGCACGGCGGGTCAGCCGACCGGAGTGACGGCGCGCGAAACCGGCGGGTTCGTCGTTTACCGCTAGGGCACGCCGATGGCGCGCATCGCTCTCTGGCGCTGGTGGGCTCCGGCGCTGCTGTCTTTGATCTTTGCAACAGGCGCAGCGGATGCCGCTCCGCGCGACGGGCTGGTCTTATCCCCTGACCAGATGCGCAACGCCGCAGGTCTCTCCCTGCAAGCCGGACGGGCAGAACGCGCGCTGGCCTTCGCCGAGGCGTTGATTGCCCGGGACGAGACCGATTTCACCGCGCTTTTGGTTCGGGCGCGTGCCTTGCGCGACCTGAACCGGATGGAGCATGCCAAACCGGCCGCTCGCGCCGCCTGGTCCGAGGCCGACACGCCGGAAGAACGCTTTGCCGCCGCGATGGTGATGGCGCAAGTCCAGTCGACCGCCGGGCACAAGACGCTTGCCCAATTGTGGCTCCGCCGGGCGGTTCATCTTGCACCAAACGAGGATCTCGAACGCCGCGCGATCCGCGATTTCAAATATGTCCGCGCCACGAACCCGTGGTCGACCCGGCTTTCCTTTTCGATCACGCCCGACAGCAACATCAACAACGGCTCGTCTTCGCGCACGTCCTTTCTGAATTATCGGCTGACCGAGGTGCTGTTTGGCAGACCCTTGGAATACACGCTGAACGGCTCGGCGCGAGCGCTGTCTGGCGTTGAATATGCCTTTGGTTTCGACACGCGTTACCGGTTTCGGCAAACGGAACGCACGGCACATGACCTGTTCTTTTCGCTCGATCTGCGTCGATACACCTTGTCCTCCGAGGCCCGCGAATTGGCGCCCGACCTTTCGGGAGATGACTTTGCCTATAGCTCGTTTTATGTCGGATACGGCTATCGGGCCTTCAACTTTGACCGGCGCGGCGAATACGCGTTGCGCGCCGATGCAGGTCAGAGCTGGCTTGCCGGTGATGAGCTCCTGCGTTTCGTACGGGTGAGTGCTTTGCAATCTTATGCGCTGACGCCGAGGACGCGGATCAACGGCCGCCTCTTCGGCGAGCGCCAGTTCGGCGTGAGGATCTATGATCTGGACACCATGCGCCTTGACCTGTGGCTGGCGCGGTTTCTCGAAAACGGGATGCAGTTGCGGTTGGCGGTCACAGGAGCGGTTGCAACGTCCCCCGACGACACGCGGGAGTTTAATGAACTTGGCCTGCGCGGCTCGGTCACGCTCGCCAAATCGATCTTTGGTGCGGACGCGCAATTCGGCTTGGGCGTCCGAAGCCGCGACTACGATGTGTCCTTGCACGACCCGGATGGGCGGAACGAAGACAGATACACCGCCGACATCACGCTGATCTTTTCCAAGATCGACTACTACGGCTTCAACCCGACGGTGACGATCTACGGTTCGACGACCGACAGCAATATCGGACTTTATGACTCGGATCGATTCGGCGTGAATTTCGGGATCCAATCGGCCTTTTGATCCCTCCCGCCCTCGACAGCGCGGGACGGGCGGCTATGCTCTCGCCAAACCAACCGCGACAGGAGTGCCCGAGATGGGGATCAAGTACTTGCACACGATGGTCCGGGTCAAGGATCTGGAACAATCGATCGCGTTCTACGAGCTTCTGGGCTTGCGGGAGACCCGCCGCCATGAGAGCGAGCAGGGTCGGTTCACCCTGGTTTTCATGGCACCAGAGGATCAACCGGACTGCCCGGTCGAGCTTACATACAACTGGGATGGCGACGAAGGCCTGCCGAGCGACAGCCGCCATTTCGGGCATCTGGCCTACAGTGTCGACAATATCTATGACACCTGCGCGCATTTGCAGGACAACGGGATTGTCATAAATCGTCCACCACGCGACGGGCGGATGGCCTTTGTGCGCTCACCCGACAATGTCTCGGTCGAACTTTTGCAGGCCGGTGATGCGCTGGCCCCAGCCGAGCCGTGGTCGAGCATGGAGAATACCGGCCATTGGTAAGCGGCCGGTGCGCCGTTGTAACTGGCTGATCGCGGGCCTGATGCTGTGGCTTGCGGGTTCTGCAGCGGCAGAACACTGTCGTTTGGCACTCGCTCTGGCGCTGGACGTGTCGTCGTCGGTCGATAATCGGGAAGATGCCTTGCAACGCGGGGGTCTGGCGGCGGCGCTTTTGAACAGCGACGTTCAGTCCGCGATGTTCGCTGTACCCACGCCGGTTGCAATCGCGGTCTACGAATGGAGCGGCCGATATCACCAATCGGTTCTTGCCGATTGGGCGGTCATGAATACGCCTGAAGACGCCGCGCGTCTGTCCGCTGCTGTGGCCGCATCTGAGCGAAGTTACAACAGCTTTCCGACCGCGATGGGACTGGCGCTTGAGTTCGGCGCAGCACTATTGGATCGCGC
>JBCCVT010000008.1:0-29742 GCA_039195015.1 Pseudomonadota bacterium | reverse complement strand
GCGCACGCGGCCGCGCAAGGTTTTGACGGCGCTGCGGGTTTTCTTGGATGTGAGCCGCCGTTCGACCGATCCCTTGGTCGGTTTGGTCGCGATGCGGCGCAGGCGTGTCTTGACCGCCGAGGTCAGCGACGGAGAGCGTTCGGCCTCGAACCGAAGCTCGACCGCAGTGGCGACCTTGTTGACGTTTTGCCCGCCGGGACCCGAGGCGCGGATGAACTGTTCGGTCAGTTCCCAGTCCTGGATCGCGATCTGGTCGTTGATTTGCAACATGATGCGACCCTATCCGAGGGTGCGACGCATCAAAACCCGCAAACTGGCGGTGGCGGATACCGGGGAAACTGGTGGACCGCCAAGCGGCGAATGAGGCCGCCGCGCGGTCTATTGCGACATCGCCATCACATAGCCGATGCAAATCGCGGCAAGCAAACCCAGCACGACCGCAATGGCGATCTTGCCCGCCGACCAAGGCCGCTGGCCCTGCACGCGGCCCGTTCGGCCGTTGACGACAAAGCGGTAGGTCTCGCCCCGGAATTTGTAGGCCGCCATCCAGACGGGCAGGAGTATGTGTTTGAAGGTCACGTTCGACACATCGGTGTTGATCGCGTGGATCCGTTGCTGATCGCCGCCAATGTCGAAGCGCACATCGCGTTCGATCGTGCGCGCCATCGCGACGCGGGCTTCCTTGTACCCGTCGGGCAGGTCGACCGTGTAGGCCTCGGACCGGAAGCCGGCGAGGTAGTGCGGCTGATAGGGTTCGAGCGCCGAGAGATCCCAAGGCTCAAGCGCGTCGGTGAAGGGTTTCGGCAGGCTCTTCGAGGCCAGCACCAGCACATCGTCAAAGGCGCGGGCCACGCGCCCGGATTTCGGGCTCCACCGGATCTTGGGCACCTGGCGCACCTGCTTCTTGCCGTCGATCATCATGGTCTGGCGGACGTAATAGACGGTGCCGCGTTCGCCGCGATAAGACGATCGCGTGTTGGCGTCGAAGGTCCAGTAGGGCACGTAGATCCCCTGCATCTTGCGTCCCTTGCGGGCGTATTCCTGCAATCCGTTGGGCGCGAACCAGAGCCGCCCGAGCCAGTGTGTCATCGCGTCGCGCGCGGCGGTTTCGTCCAAGGCAAAGGGCAGGACGCCCCGCGGTTTGATATGCCGGTTGGTGCCCGTGTCGGTGACCACGGGGGTGGCGCAGAACGGACATTCCGCCGCGTGGGTGTTGGGGTCGAATTCCACCTCGGCCGCGCAGTTCGAGCAGGTCAGCACGCGGGTTTCTTCGATTTCCACCTCGGGCAGGCGTTCGGCGATGGCGGCGTCAAAGTCGAGCTCGCGCAGGGTTGCGCTGCCCCATGGGCTGCCGGCGACCGGGCGCTGACTGCCGCAGTGATCGCAGACGAGCGACCGCTCGGAGGGGTTGTACCGATAGTCGGCACCGCATTGATCGCAGGGAAACTTGTGGCTGTCCTGCAGGGCGGGCGGATCTTCGGTCGTGGTCGTCATCAAGCTCTCATGCGCAGTAAGGCCGTCCGAGTCGGTACGGTCGTCTGATCCACTCTAGAGCGTGGCGCGAGGCGGGAGAACCACTTTGCCCGCGGGGTGGCGTGAGGTGCGTTGCGTCAAGGGGTTCAATAGAAAAGGGCCGCCTCGGCGAGGAAGCGACCCTTCGAAAGTCAGGAGGTGGGGCCGGTTAGGTCCTAATCGCCCACCTGGATGGCTTATCTGCCAAGGGCTGCCTCAGCAGGTAACCTCCCAAGCTGTCCCGACACCTTTCTCCAATACCTTTCTCGACACTGGATCACCTCCTTTCTCAAGTTTCGCCTGGCCCCACCCTGCCACGACGCGGGCGCGGCGCCAAACGAAATATTCAGGCTGGCCGCACGCGCGGGTCGAGACGCTGAACAATCAAGCGAAACGGGACCAATGCGATCAGTGCGAGCGACAATTTGACCATCCAGTCCGCCACCGCCAGCGACACCCAGAGCGGTGCTTGGGGTCCGGTGCCGAGAAGCGGTAGAGCCTCGTTGGCCCAGGACACGTCATTGGCCGGTTCGAACCAGGCCAGTTGCGCAGAAAACGCGATCGAGAAGAAGAGCGCGGTATCCACCGTCGATCCAACGAGGGTCGATGCCAGTGGCGCGCGCCACCAGCGGCCGTCGCGCAAGGCGGAAAAGATGGCCACGTCGAGCAGCTGCGCCACAAGGAACGCAGTGCCGGACCCGATTGCGATGCGCAAGGTGACCAGCGGGCCGAACTCGCCGATGATCTGCGTACCGATCAGTGAACAGATGACACCGACGACAAAGCCGATAAAGACCACCCGCCGCGCCTGGGATGCGCCGTAGATGCGGTTCGTCAGATCGGTGACCAGAAAGGCCAGCGGATAGGTGAAAGCGCCCCAGGTCAGCCACTGGCCGAAGAGTAACTGAACCAGAATGTTCGAGGCCACCACGATGGCGGCCATGGCAATGATGCCGGGCAGATGTGCGCGTGTCATGTTGAATTCCGTTTTAACAAGGTCGCGGAGACTTGGCCCGCCATGCAGGCAGGCGTCCGGCGTGTACCGGCTTTGCCGCCCCTTGGCAAGTCAGTCGGGGACGGGGATTTCCACGATTTCGGTGCGCTGGAAAAACCGGAAATTGTCGTCCGAGATCATCGTGGCCCAGATCTGGCCCGAAGGTTTCTTCCACAGCGCCACGCCTTCGAGGTTGTCGTGGCTTCCTTTGGATGATTCCCAGACGATGTCCCCGGTCCCCGAAACCGCGCCGTCGGCATAGTCCCAGCGGCGCAGGCGCGACTGGAAACCGACCATGCGCAGCGCGCGTTCAAGGATATAGAACCGCCCGTCGGGACCGATATCGGCACCCACCGGTATGTAACCGTCCGACGCCGCGACCGAGCTGCCGATCGACCAGGCCTCGTCGGTCCAGACAAAAAACGGGATGCGTCCGCTGTCATCGACATGTTCGGCCAGGGCGATCAGGCGGCCGTCATCATCGACGGCCAGCGCTTCGAGCGATCGGTTCGACGGCAGGGCCCGGAACGCGTGCGGGCGCGGGAGCATGCGCGCGTCGGTTTCCGGCGTCTCGTGACAAACGACGCGGGCGATGCCTTCGAACGCGAGACAGAATTCGCTATTGTCGCGGGCGGCAATGCCTTCGGGATCCGTCCAATAGCCTTGCAGGTCCCGGCCTTTGTGATCCTTCAGCAAACCCGCATAGTCGACATCGATCGCTGTGATGAGACCCTTTTCGCGTTGCAGGCTTGCCGCAAGGATCACGCCGCGATCCCCGACGGTCAGGATGAATGCGCCGTCATCGCTGATCTCGATACCCGAGAAGCCGCCAAACCAGGGCGCGTCGATGGTCCATTCGAAAACGCGAACCGGCGCCTCTCCGGCTCCGGTTGCAGATCCGCACAGCAGCAGGGCCGCGCAGAGGGCTAGCCACCGCCGAGGATTGCCGAACATTGACTGGGCAGATCCGCCAGCACGTATTCGCGCCGCGGCGCACGTGGCTTGGCGTTTGGGTCGCGCGGCTTGGGCGGGGGCGGGTTCAGGATTTGATTGACCCAGTTCTGCGCCTCGGCGCATCCGTCACCCGGTGGCGGCGGGTTCTGGTTCACGCAGCCTCTCTGGCCGCGCGGGCAGGAAAGACGCACGTGAAAGTGGTAGTGATGACCGTACCAGGGCCGGATCTTGCGCAGGTATTTGCGGTTGCCCCGTTCGTCATTGCACATCTGCACCTTGGCGCCCGGAAAGACAAAGATCCGCGCGGTCCGCTTGTCGCGGGCCGCCTCGCGGATGATGCGGTGATGCGCGGCGCTCCAATTGCCGTTCACAAAGGCGCCTTCGTTGCGGCGCAGCGAGATGGACGAGATGTTTTCCCGATCACGGCGGCTCAGGTTGAGACGCGTCGCGGGCCGCATCCAGATATCGACATCCAGCCCGATCTGGTGGCTACGGTGTCCTGACAGCATCGGACCCCCACGCGGCTGGCTGATATCGCCGATATAGAGCCCTTCCCAACCCGGTTGCTTGGCGGCAAACTTGCTGAGTTTCTTGACGAAATCGATCACCTCCGGGTGGCCCCAGTTGCGGTTCCGGCTCAGGCGCATCGCCTGCCAGGTGGGGCCTGTTTCGGGCAGTTGTTCGGCGCCAGCCACGCAGCCCCTGGCATAGCTGCCAAATGGCGCGGCGCGATGGCTGGAGCCTTGCTTTTGCGCCCCGAAAAGCTGCTTGGCGAGGGGTTCCGCCGCCGCGGGCAGGCTCAGCACGGCTGACAGGGCAATGGCGAGGAACAGTCGGAATTCGATCATGCGTGACGGTCTCCATCCGGTTTTACCCAGACTAGCAGAACCAGCCCGATCAGGAAGAGCCCAATGATCGGAGAGATGCCAAGACGCGCGCTGCCTGTTGCCGTTGTGACCACACCGATGAGCGCAGGTGCAACAAAAGCGGTCGCGCGGCCTGATAATCCGTAAAGGCCAAAATATTCGGTTGGCGAAGCGGGATCGGAATGACGGACCATCAGGCTGCGGCTGGCCGCCTGAACCACGCCGCCCATGCCGCCGATGAGCGCGCCGCAGACAAAGAACACGGTGTCCGGCAGCGACGACCCCGGCGCCAGCGGCATTCCGAAAAACGACTCGCGCGACATGGCCACGACGATGACGCAGACCCCGATCAGCACCCAGATCGCACCGACGATCACCGGTTTCGGACCGATCCGGCTGTCGAGCCGCCCGCCAACCCAGCTGAAGAGGACCGAGGCCACAAGGGCGACGATCCCGAAGATGCCGATCTGCGTGATCTCCCATTCGAGCACGAGGGTGGCGTATACACCGCCAAACCCGTAAAGGCCGTTCAGCGCATCGCGGTAGAGCATGGACGAGCCGAGATAGGCCGAGAGGCTCAGCCGGCGCAGGAGGCTGCGCAAGAGATCCGAGAGCATCGTGAGCGCCGTGCCGAAACTGCTGGCGGTGCTGCTGCCTGGTCTGTCCTTCACCCACATGAAGTAGGGGATCATGAAGACCGCGTACCAGATCGCGGTGAGCGGGCCCACAAAGCGGGTGCCTTCGCGCTCGGATGCGTCGAGGCCAAAGGCCGGATCGAGCCCCAGAAGCGTCTTGCCACTGCCCTGTTCGGCAAAGAGCAGGAGCATGATCAACAGCGCGATGAACCCGCCCGCGTAGCCAAAGGCGAAGCCCGACCCGGAGAGGTTGCCGATCTCGGCATCGGTGCCGAGGCTGGGAAGCTGGGAATTGGTGAAGATCAGCGCGTATTCCGCCCCGATGAGCCCGAAGCCAAAGGCATAGAGCATGACCCACAGGTTGCTGCCGTCTGGCATCGCGAACCAGAGCGCGCCGGCACCGGTCACATACATCAGCGAAAAGCCGAAGATCCAGGGGATGCGCCGCCCCGTTGTGTCGGCGAGCGCGCCCATGAGGGGGGCTCCGAACCCGATGATCAGGCCGGTCACCGTCAGGCAGGTTGCCCAGACGCTTTGTGCACGGGCATCCGCCGCCGTCTCGTCCAGCCCGAGCGACAGGAAATGCGACGCCGCGATGCTTGCGAAATAGGGGCCGAAGATGAAAGTCACCAGGAGCGTGTGATAGGGCTGGCTGGCCCAGTCGAAAAAGAACCAGCCCCAGATGCGCTTGCGCGCGGAAACGTCCGTCATGAATGCCCTCATGTTATCGACGGCGATGAAACAGGCTGGGCTGCGTTTGCGCAAGAGGATGATTTACGCAACCTTCATGCCTTGTGGCGCAAATGGCGGGGCTCTTGCCCTTTCGACCACCGGCAACTAGGTGAGGGGCAGCGACGAAAGGACCGGTGCATGCAATCTCTGTTTCAAATCCTGATGCTGATCCTGGACGTGGTGTGGTTCTTCATCATCGCGCATGTGATCATGAGCTGGCTGATCAATTTCCAGGTGCTGAACCTGTACCAGCCGGTTGTGTCGCAGATCTGGAACGGGCTCAATCGCCTGCTTGAGCCGATTTACAGCCCGATCCGCCGCATTCTGCCGCCGATGCAGGGGCTGGATCTGGCGCCGCTGGTCGCTTTGATCGCGGTCTATGCCTTGCGGATCATCCTGCAAAACAACGTGGCCGCGTTTTACTGACGTACCGGCGCTGGAAAACCTTGTTCCAGGATTCTGAGTGTGAGACTGTCCCTGTAAGAGCAGAACGATAAAATCTTACAGGATGTCCCGCGATGTCTGGCGCTGCCACGCTGTTACGCGATGTATTCGGCTTTGATGCGTTTCGCCCGGGTCAGACCGAGATTGTAGAGGCCGTTGCCGACGGGCGCCCGGTCCTGGCGATCATGCCGACGGGCGGGGGCAAATCCTTGTGTTTCCAGCTGCCCGCGCTGATGCGCGAAGGTCTGACCGTCGTGATCTCACCGCTGATCGCGCTGATGCGCGATCAGGTGCGGTTCCTGCAGGAGGCGGGCGTTGCGGCCGGCGCCCTGACCAGTGGCAATACGCCCGAAGAAACCGATGCCGTGTTCGAGGCGCTGGAGGCCCGGTCGCTGAAGCTGCTCTACCTCGCGCCGGAACGGCTGGCCTCGGGCGCGGCCGTGTCGATGCTGCGCCGCGCGGGGGTCAGTCTGATCGCCGTGGACGAAGCGCATTGCGTCAGCCAGTGGGGCCATGATTTCCGGCCTGATTACCTGCGGATCGGCGATCTGCGCCGGGCGCTCGGGGTGCCTCTGGCGGCCTTCACCGCGACGGCTGACCAGGACACGCAAATCGAGATCGTCGAGAAACTGTTCGACGGCGCCGCGCCAGAGCGGTTTCTGCACGGGTTCGACCGACCGAACCTGCACCTTGCCTTTGCGGCCAAGAACAATCCGCGCCGACAGATCCTGGCCTTTGCCGCCGCGCGCAAGGGGCAGTCGGGGATCGTCTATTGCGGGACCCGCGCCAAGACCGAAGGTCTGGCCGAAGCGCTTCGGCAGGACGGTCACAACGCCTGCCACTACCATGGCGGGATGGAGGCGGACGACCGGCGCATTGTCGAGACAAGGTTCTCGCGCGAGGATGGGTTGATCGTTGTGGCCACGGTGGCCTTTGGGATGGGGGTCGACAAACCCGACATCCGCTGGGTCGCGCATGCCGATCTGCCGAAATCCATCGAAAGTTACTATCAGGAGATCGGACGTGCGGGTCGCGACGGTGCCCCGGCCGAAACGCTGACCCTCTTTGGAGCCGACGAC
Organism: Pseudomonadota bacterium; assembly: GCA_039195015.1. Lineage (GTDB taxonomy): Bacteria > Pseudomonadota > Alphaproteobacteria > Rhodobacterales > Rhodobacteraceae > JBCCVT01. The sequence goes on along the minus strand of JBCCVT010000008.1, from coordinate 22,526 downwards.
ATCCGCCTGCGGCGGGCGCAGATCGACGAAGGTCTCGCCCCGCCGGAACGGCGGGCTGCCGACCATGCACGGCTGAACGCGCTTTTGGGTCTGGCCGAGGCGTTGGAATGCCGCCGGAAGACCCTGCTTGGTTACTTCGGCGAGACCGAGGTGACCTGTGGCCGCTGTGATCTTTGCGATCGCCCGGCCGAGGTGTTTGACGGCACCACCGCGGTCCGCAAGGCGCTGTCCGCGATCCTGCGCACGGGCGAATGGTTCGGCATGGGGCATCTGATCGACATTCTGACGGGCACTGAGACCGATCGCATTCGCGAACGCCGCCACGACCAGCTGCCGACCTACGGGGTGGGCACGGAATTCGACAAGCGCGGCTGGCAGGCCGTGTTCCGCCAGATGATGGGTCATGATCTGGTGCGGCCCGATCCCGACCGCCACGGCGCCCTGCGCATGACCGATGCCGCGCGCCCGATCCTGCGTGGCGAGGCCAGCATAAACCTGCGGCGCGACACAATCCGCGCGGCGTCGCAGCGCCCGGCAGTCAGAGCTCTGGTCTCGGACGAGGACGCGCCGCTTTTGTCCGCGCTCAAGGCCAAACGCCGCGCCCTGGCCGAGGCGGCACGGGTGCCGGCCTATGTGATTTTCAACGACAAATCCCTGATCGAGATGGCGGAACGACGGCCCGCGACGCTGGATGACATGGCGCGGATCAGCGGCGTGGGCGCAAAGAAGCTGGAGCGTTATGGCAAGGCCTTTCTGTCGGTGGTCACCGGTGCGGTGGAAGAGCTGCACCCGGAGCGGCGCAAGCTGGCCGGCCAGGGCGCGGGCAATGTGTTCGACCGCTTGCTTGCGGCTCAGGCCGACTTGACGCGGGGCGAAACCGGCACCGACAAACCGCTCAGCTGTTCGGCGTCGCAACTGGCCAAGATTGCCCGCATGCGCCCGGATGACAGCGCGGGTCTTGAGCGGCTTTTGGGCGAGCGCAAGGCCGAACGCTTCGCCGCTGCATTTTTGGGCGTTTTGCGCGAGGCGGGCTAGGTCGCGGACACGCGCGAAAGACGGGAGTTCACTCGGGTCGAAATCGACCTAGGTTTCGCCAAAACCGAGAGAAGGGGGCAGAAATGCTGGTGGTGATTTCTCCGGCCAAGCGGCTGGATTGGGCGGATCAGGCGGTGGCGATGACGGCGCCGGATTTTCAGGATGACGCCGTGCGTCTGGCAAAGACCGCCCGCAATCTGACGCTGGGCAATCTGCGCAAACTGATGGATCTGAGCGACGATCTTGCGCGGCTGAACCGTGACAGGTTTCGCGCGTTCCAGGATGCGCCCGAGGCGTGCGCTGTGCGCCCGGCTGCCTTGGCTTTTGCCGGTGACACCTATCAGGGGCTGGATGCCGGGTCGCTCGATGAGGACGACCTGATCTGGGCGCAGGATCATCTGCGGATCCTGTCGGGCCTATACGGGCTGTTGCGCCCGCTGGATGCGATCCAGCCCTATCGGCTTGAGATGGGCAGCCGGCTGAAGACGCGCCGGGGCGCATCGCTTTATGACTATTGGCGGGATCAGATCGCGAAGGCGTTGAACGCGCAGGCCGATGCGATCGGGGCCGACACGCTGATCAACTGCGCGAGCCAGGAGTACTTTGGCGCGGTGCCCGCGAAGGCACTGAGACTGCGCGTCGTGACGCCTCAGTTCATGGAGGTCAAGGACGGTCAGCCGCGGATGGTGAGCTTCTTTGCGAAGAAAGCGCGCGGTGCGATGGCGCGCTATGTGATTGCGAACCGCATCTCGGAGGCTGGCGATATTCTCGGGTTCGATCTGGGCGGGTATCGGTTCGAACCGGATCTGTCCGAGCCCGACCGGCCGGTCTTTATGCGACCCTATTCGGCCTGAACGTCAAGAAGGCCGGGGTGGTAGGCGACAAGTTCGACGGTGTTGCCTTCGGGATCGGTCGTGAACACGCCGCGCCAGCCGATCCAGCCGAAATGCTCTACCCGATATGTGAGCCCAAGACCGTCATACCAGGTCATCACCGCGTCCTGTTCCTCGAACGGCAGCGACAGGGCGATGTGGTGCAGCGAAGAGTTGACGCCGGTTGCGGGAGGCGTCTGGCCCGGCCGTTCACCGGTCTGATGGTCGAAGAGCGCGAGCACGCAGGTATGCCCGCCGAAGCCTTGGGAAATGCGGAAGAACGTGATCGCGGCCTCAGCCCCGCCCGCCAGGATCTCGAGCCCGATGACATCGCGGTAAAACGCAACCATTGCGCCCATGTCGGCGCATCGGATGGCGATTTCCCCAAGGCCGCGAACCTGGAACGGACGGTGGTCTGGCATGGAGGCAGGTTAGCCGCCCGCGCGGACCTCTTCCAGCGTTATCCGGCTTCGGCCGCCGGGGGTGCCTCGGGAACGGGTGGCAGCGCCTCGAGCGGCTGGTGTTCAACGATCCGCGCGTGCAGGTCGGGTTTGCGCAGCGGCTTTGTCAGGTAGAAATCAAGTCCTGAGGCCAGAATGTCATCCGCATCGCCCGACATGGCATGTGCGGTCACGGCGACAATGGGCACATGGCGCGTCGATCCGGCCTCAAGCTTGCGGATTTCGCGCGTTGCGGTCTTGCCGTCCATCTTGGGCATCGAAATGTCCATGAAGATGATGTCAGGCACAAAGGACTGATAGGCCTCGACCGCTTCGAGCCCGTTATTGGCGAATTGCAGTTCGATATCGAGATCCTTGACCATCTTGCGGAAGACCAGCTGGTTGGTGCGATTGTCTTCGGCCGCAAGCACCCGCATCTTGCGCTGGCCCGTGCCGGTCGGGTCCTGCGCGGGCGGTAGCTCGGTCGGGGTCGCCGCCTTGGGTGCGGTGTCTTCCGGCGTCCTGTTTTCAAGCCGTTTGAGGAGGTCGAACAGGTCGCTGCGCCGCGTGGGCTTTTGCAGGATGGCGCTCAGATGGCGGCCCGCGGGATCGTTTTGCACATAGCTTGGGTTCGAGCTCAGAAGAACGATGGGAGCATTGGTCCACCCGGCCTCGAGCAGGGATTCGGTCAGCTCCAGCCCGTCCATGTCGGGCATGACATGATCGGTCAGGACCAGATCGATCCCGTCATGCATATTCTCCAACACCTCAGCGCCGGAGGTGCAGGTGGTGGTCTTGATCCCCAGGAGTGCCATCTGCTTGTCGAGGATGGTCCTGTTGATCTCGAGATCGTCGACAATCAGCGCCTCGGTGATTTTGCGGGGCACCGAGGGCGAGGGCAGTTCTGCGCCATCCGCATGTGGCATCTCCATCTTGAAGCCGAAACAGGATCCGACGCCTTCGTCGCTTTCGACCCAGATCGAGCCGCCCATCATCTCGACCAGTTTGCGGGTGATCGCGAGGCCGAGACCGGTGCCTTCGAAATTGCGGTTGCGTTCATCTTCGACCTGATTGAATTCGCCAAAGATGTGATCGATCTTGGATTTCGGGATGCCGATCCCGGTGTCTTCGATTGCGATATGTACCGTAGTGTGGCCGTTGTCATGCGGCACGCCGGTCACGCGTATCAGCACGTGACCCGCCGCCGTGAACTTGACCGCGTTACCGACCAGATTGGTGAGAACCTGACGGAAGCGCCCGGGATCGCCAATGAACCGGGTGTGCAGGAAGAGGTCGTAATCAACTGCAATCGCGAGGTTCTTATCCCGCGCCGAGGGTTGCAACAGCATGACAACCTCGTGCACGCAGCGTTCGAGATCGAACGGTTCGGGATGCAGTTCGAGCTTTTCGGCCTCGATCTTGGAATAGTCGAGCACGTCGTTGATGATGACAAGAAGCGCCTCGCCCGAGTTTTTGATCGTGTTCGCGTAAAGGCGCTGTTCCTCGTTCAGTTCGGAATCGCAAAGCAGATCGGCCATCCCCACGACCCCGTTCATCGGCGTGCGGATCTCGTGGCTCATATTGGCCAGAAAGGCGGATTTGGCGCGGTTCGCGGCCTCGGCCCGTTCGCGTTCGGCCCGAAGCTGCGCCTCGTACCGGACGGTCGAGGTGATGTTGAGCGCGAGGCTCACCACGTCGCCGTCATGGCCGCGCTGATCGATCAGCTTGATGTACTGCCCGTTCCAAAGCTGAATGACCGTCTGTGTCGGGTTGGGCGACATCCAGCGGTCGGCCATCTTCGCGCGCCATTTCTTGGCCGGAACATCGCCGGTATTGACGATGCCTTCGTCGGTCATGAGCTGCAGAAGGCGCATGTAGGACACGCCCGGCCCGACCTCTTCCAACCCGTCGAACACATTCAGATAGGCCGAGTTCGCGCCGATCATGTAGCCGTCGGGATCGAAGAACGCAAAACCGTCCTGAATGCTCTGGATCGACAGCCACAACCGCTTTTCGGCCTGCTGGACCTTTTCATTGGCCTGTGTCAGGTCGGATTTCACCCGGGCGTTTTCGTCGCGAACGGTCTCAACCTCGGCCTGCGTCTCGCCGATCTGCTTGGTCAGGGCGAGCGCGTGGCGTCCCAGCTTGCGATTTGCAGCGGAGAGTTCGGCCTGTTTCAACTCCAAAAGCCGTTCGGCCGCCAGCCGGGCACGCCGTTCTTCCGCCAGTTTGTTCGCCAGGCTCATGCCAGTGGGTTCCGGATACAGTCACACATTCGGGTCCCACGCATGTTTCGGCGATGGCGGTGAATATTGGCTTAAAATGCAAACTGCATTTGCGCGCCGGGCGCGATTCGCCGCGTTACGCGCGGGATTTTCATGGATGAGCGCCAACCGCGCTCGGGAACGGAAAGGATCAAGGCATGCAACGACTGACCGGTTTGATCGCCAGTTTGATGGTCTGTGGCGGGGCGGCGCTGGCCGACTGCGCGGATGATGCGGAGGTTGCGGCCTTTGTCGACGCCTTCGCCGCGAAGCAGCCCGCGCAGGCCCTGGGTGTCGAGGGTTCGATGGACGATGCGCTTTGCACGCAAGCCAAGGTGGCGGCCGCGATGGAACCGGTGATGGGTCCTGTCGCGGGCTACAAGGCCGGGTTGACCAGCAAACCGGCGCAAGAGCGGTTCGGCGTGACCGAACCGGTGCGGGGGGTGCTCTACCGCGATGGTCTGTTGGAAAACGGCGCCTCGGTACCCGAGGCGTACGGGGCGGTGCCCGTCTTCGAGGCGGATCTGCTTTTGGTCATTGGCGATCCGGCGATCAATTCGGCGCACACGACCGAAGAGGCAATGGCCCATATTTCGGCCATTCATCCGTTCATCGAGCTGCCCGATCTGACCCTGGCCAAAGGTCAACCAATCAACGGCGTGACATTGACCGCGATGGGCGTGGGGCCGCGAATGGGGGTCATGGGCGACGCCGTGCCGGTGTCAGATCCTGCAGCCATGCATATGGCCCTGCAGTCGATGGAGGTCGTTCTGTCCGCCGCCGATGGCGAGGAACTGGCCCGCGTGCCGGGTGCCGCCGTGCTGGGGCATCCGGTTCAAAGCGCGCTTTGGCTGGTTTCAAAAGGCGTCACGTTCAAGGAAGGTGATCTGGTCAGCGTTGGATCCTTTGGGCCTTTGTTCCCGCCGGCGAAAGGCAAGGGCGGGGCAACGGCGCGCTACATCGGTCTGCCGGGTGATCCATCGGTGAGCGTGACCTTCACGCAATGATCCAGCCCGCCTGGGCCGGTCATACCGTTCCCTGGGCTCGGTCGCTCGTCCGCGACCGGGCGCGGAAGCAAGCCAAACGGTCGTAGGGTCCGCCGTATCGCGGCCCGTCGATGACGCACCTTTCGCCGCACACTTGCACGAAAAATGATGCGTGACGCTGTCGCAACCGGTGTGGTTTCAAATGCTCAGCGACGCCCCTCGCGCAACCAGCCGCCCACGATCAGCGCTGAGGCCAGCAGAAGCACCAGCCAGGGCGGGAGCAAAGGTGTTTGCATCACGTCGCGCGTTTCATAGGCCTCGCGCGGCATCAGGCCGATCCAGCCGCGCCCCGCCGCCGGACGCCCCTCGCGCACGTTGCGCAAGATCGGAAGGCCTTCTTCGATCCGCTGGATGCCTCCTCGGACCGAGGCGACAACCGGTTCCAGCACCGAACCGGTGGCAATGGTTTCCTCGAATTCGCGCGGCGCGGCCGGGCCGAGGCCGATGGCGCTTTGCTGGTCGCCTTCCGCCAGCCGATAGAGACCGATTTCGGGCCCGTCATAGAGTGTTTCAAAGCGGCCGGGGCTGACCTCTTCAAGGGTCAGTTCCAACGTCTCTCCGCTGGGTGTGGTCACTGTCACAGGACCGACCGTATCCTCGAGCGTGCGGCGGATGATGCGCATTGTCTGACCCGTGGCCTCGGCCCAGAGCGCCTCTTCCTCAAGCTCGGGTTCCTTCATCATCCAATGGGCAAGGCGGCGCAAAAGTTCCAGCTGCGGGCCGCCACCATCGTAGCCACGGCTCCAGAGCCAAGCGTGATCAGAGGCCAGAAGCGCCACGCGCCCTTCTCCGACCCGATCGAGAACCAGAAGCGGGCGATCATCCGAGCCGGTCATGACGATGTCTCCGGACATCGGTTCGACCTCGACCTGACGCAGCCACGCGCCCCACCCATCCTGATCAGGCAGATCCGTGGTCACCGGGTGGCGCACGCCCAGATCGGTCACATTTGGCAGATACCGGTCTTCGATTACCCGGGCGCTCGGCTGCGCGGGGAGGATGTTGCTGAGTGGTGAACGGTAGATGCTGTCGGCCGAGGCAAAGTCGGGACCTGCCGCCACCAGCACCGCGCCGCCGTCATTCACATAGTTCGACACGTTGTCGAGATAGATCGACGGCAGGATCCCGCGCCGCTTGTACCGGTCAAAGATGATCAGATCGAAATCGTTGATCTTTTCAAGGAACAGCTCGCGCGTCGGAAAGGCGATCAGGCTCAGTTCGCCTACGGGCACGCCATCCTGTTTTTCGGGCGGACGGAGGATCGTGAAATGCACCAGATCGACCGAGCTGTCGGATTTCAGAAGGTTGCGCCAGGTGCGCCCTCCGGGATGCGGCTCGCCCGACACGAGCAGCACGCGCAACCGGTCGCGCACGCCGTTCATCTGGATCAGCGCGGTGTTGTTGCGGTCGGTCAGCTCACCCGGTGCTTCGGGCACTGTGAATTGCAGGACGTTGCGCCCGCCATGCGGCAGGGTCACCGGCAGTTCGATATCTTCGCCGATCGGCACGTCGAACTGCATCGGCTCACCGCCATCGATCGAAATCTCCAGTGCCGATGTGCGCCCAAGATCCGGGACCGCGCCTGCGTCTTCGATCCGCAAGGTCAGGGTGACAGCCTCGTCGATGATGGCAAAGGCGGGGGCATTGCGCACGATCAGACGGCGGTCCCAATCCTCTTCCCGGCCGGTGAGCAGCAGGTGGAAGGGCGCGTTGAAGTCCGGCGCGCGGTCGATGTCATGCACCCGCCCGTCGCTGAGCGCGATGATGCCAGCCACACGGGCCGCCGGTTCTTCGGCGAGCGCTTCGGTGATGGCCGACATCAACTCGGTTCCGGCATCTCCTTCGCCATCGGGCACGGTGATGCGGCGCAATTCGGTGTTGGGGCGGGCTTCGATGCGTTGGGCCAGCGTGTCGGCGGCGCTGGTGGTCTGGTCGGGACGGTCGCTCAGCGACTGGCTGGCGCTTTCGTCCTCGAGCATCAGGACAATATCGCTGAGTGGCGTGCGGTCCTCGATCTGGTACACAGGGCCCGCGAGCGCGGCGAGGACCACCATGGCGCCGAGGGCGCGAAACGGCCAACCCTTGAGCCCGCGCCAGATCGCCAGCGCGACACCAAGTGTCGCCAGCGCGGCCAAGACCGCGAGCGCAGGCCAGGGGATGAGCGGGTCGAAGATCACCGATCCTGTCATTGGCCCAACCTGTCAAGCAATGCAGGTACGTGGACCTGGTCGGATTTGTAATTGCCGGTCAGCACGTGCATCACCAGGTTCACACCGAAGCGGAACGCCAATTCTCGCTGCCGTTCGCCAGAGAAGCCACGGCCCACGGGGATCATCGGGCTGCCTGCTGTGTCCACCGCCCAAGCCGCGGCCCAGTCGTTTCCACCGATGATAATCGGCGTCACACCGTCATTGAGGTTGCGGAAGGGCATGCCTTCGATCTGTTCAGCATCCGGCGGGGCGGCTTCGACCCAGACATCGCGGCTGGAATGGCGGCCCGGGAATTCCTGCAGCAGGTAGAAGGTGCGTGTCAGAACGTGATCGGCGGGCACGGGTTCCAGCGGTGGAATGTCGAGCGGCGCCGCAAGGGATTGCAGCTTCCGTCCGTTCGGGCTCGACGTGCCGAACCCGGCAATATCCGCATCGCGCGTGTCAAAGATGATGAGCCCGCCGGACCGAAGATAGGTGTTCAGCTTGACATACGCCGCGTCGGACGGGCGCGGCTGATCCGGCGTGATCGGCCAATAGAGCAGCGGATAGAAGGCCAGCTCATCCCGCTCCAGATCAATTCCGGCGGGTTGAGCGGGCTCGACCGAGGTGCGGAAGAACAGCGTGTCCGTCAGGCCGCGGAGCCCGGCATGGGCGAGATCGTCGATGCTTGTGTTGCCGGTAAGGACGTGGGCCAGCGCCAGTTCGGCTGCGGCGGTGATCGCGCCGCTCAGCTCGGCGCTGTCGGTTTCGCCTGCCTCATCGGTCTGCGCCTGTCCGGCGCTTGGCAGAGACGCCAGCCACAGAACCGCCAAGGCGGCGGTGGCCACGCGGCTTGCATTGCGCAACCGCCCAGTCAGGGCAAGCGACGCCACGACGTCGAGCGCGAGAAGCATGAGCGCAAGCGCCAGAAGAGTGCCGCCAAGAGGCCGTTCGGCCTGCACCGTCAGCCCCTGGACCACGATGCCAGAAGGCCACTGAATGCGGGTGAGGTCTGGCTCGACGCCGATTACGTTGCGGGCAAGGCGCCGGTCGCCGGACTGATAGAGACCGGGCTGGATCTGCGGACCAAGCGGTGCTTCGGCAAGATCCGGGCCGGAGACGCCGGGCAAGGTTCCCGCGTCGCGCAGGTCGCCGAACCCGTCCATCACCTCGACCGGGGTCCATGTTGTTCCTTCGAGGTCTTCAGCCTCGGGCGGTTTCGACGAAGACGAGATCGCCAACCGCTCCAGCATCTCGACAAAGAGACCCGAGAGCGGCAGCGTCGACCATTCGGCGTTGGCGGTGACGTGGAACAGGATGATCTGGCCTTGCCCGACCTCTTTGCGGGTCACCAGCGGCGTGCCGTCTTCCAGCGACGCGATCACCCGTTCTGCGATGGTCGGATCAGGCTGGGCCATCACCTGGGCCGAGATCAACACGTCTGGCGAAACCTGCAGCCCGAAGAAAGGCGAGCTTTCCGAGAAAGGTGCCAGGCTCTTGGGCTCACCCCAGCTCATCGCCCCGCCGACGCTGCGTCCGCCAGCGCGCAACCGCACCGGCATCAAGGGGTCCTCATCCGCCCGGCTGATATCGCTTGCCGCAAGGCGTGTCCCGGCAAAACGCAAAAGCAGGCCGCCGCCTTCGATCCATTCCAGCAGGGCGTCGCGTTCGGCATCGGACACGGTGGCGATATCCGCAAGTGCGATGACATCGGGGTTGGCAGGCAGCACATCAAGGATCGATCCACGCAAAAGATCTGCGGTGGGGATCAGAGCCTGTTCCAGATAGTGGAGCGGCGAGAGCAGTTCGAGCCCCTCACGGTCTTCGCGCCCGGCGATCATCGCCACCTCGCGGCGCCGCAGGCTGTCATCCGCCAGTGTCACAGCGCCGGCCGAGCGTTGTCCCTGGATTTCAAACCGCGTGATCCGGGCGCGCAGCTCGGCGGGCAGGGAGAGGGCCGTTTCGGCCGTCGCACTGCCTTCTTCGAAGGTTGCGGTCACAGTCGCAAGCACGCGCGACGTGCCCGCCGGGTCGAGGCCTTGCGCAAGGATTGTCACCTCGCGCTCGGCTCCGGCAGGTGAACGGTGCAACGCGAGTTGCACCGCGCCGTCTTCAAAACGGGAGGGCGCGATCGCCGTAATGGGGCTGGGGGATTGGAATACGGTCACGCTGCCGCGCGTCTCTAACGTGGTCAGCAGGTCTTCGCGCCCGGGGTAATCGAGCGCGTCACTGAACCAATGCGTGTCGAACCGCCCATCGATCCCTTCGATCATGTCGCGCACGGTGGTGATCTGAGCCTCGGTCGGCACCCATCCCGCTGGTGCAAGGAAGGGCGCGCGGCGGCGCCAGCTATCGGCGGACTGGAACGCGGGCTCGGCGGGTTCGGTGAGTTCAAGGATCACGACGGGGCGACCTGCGCGTCCGGCCTCGCTCAGCTGGGCGTCGAGCGCTTCTGCGCGGGCGCTCCACTGCGCGGCCCCGGCCCAGCCAGCATCAAGCACGATCATGAGCGGACCCGAACCCGCGCCTTGCTGTTTGGGGTTCAGGACCGGCCCGGCCAGCCCAAGGATGATCGCCGCGACGGCAAGCATGCGCAAGAGCAGCAACCACCAGGGGGTGCGATCCGCCTGGGTATCGTCATCCCGAAGACCCAAAAGCAGCACGACGCCCGGAAACATCCGGCGCACCGGTGCCGGCGGCACCGCGCGCAGGATCAGCCACAGGATCGGCAGAGCCAGAAGGCCCAGCAATAACCAGGGGGCGGTAAAGCCCAGGCTGCCGAGGACCATCATGTCGTGCCTCCGTCAAGCGCGCGGTAGATCCACAACAAGGCGGATTGCGCGCTGTCATTGGTGTGATGCAGACCCAGTCTCCACCCGGTGACACGGCAGAGATCAGCCAGCGCTTCCTTGCGCGAGGCCAGCCGTTCCAGATAGCGGTCCCGCAACTCTCCCGCCTTGAGCGTTTCGTGCGAGAGCGTGCCACCAACGCTTTCAAAGATGGTCCGTCCGCGAAACGGGAAGGCTTCCTCGCTTGGGTCAAGCACCTGCAAGAGAACGCCGCGCACACCCCGGTCGGCGGCCTTGGTCAGCGCCAGTTCGACCTCGTCCAGCGGGCCCAGAAAATCGGATACGAAAAGCGCCCGCGCATGCGGGATCATCGCCCGGTGCTCGGGCGGGGCGTAATCGGTCGGGTCGTCCTGTCCGAAAACCTCGGCCAGGCGCAGGATCTGTGCATTTCCGCGTCTTGGCGGGAGGGTCGTGCCGGTCAGCCCGACCCGTTCCCCACCCCGCACCAGCAGGATCGCGGTAGCGAGCGCCAGGATCCGCGCGCGTTCGATCTTGGAAGTCAGCTCGGGGTTCGATGCGAACCGCATCGACGCGCCCAGATCGACCCAGAGCATCACCGATTGCGCGATTTGCCATTCCCGTTCGCGCACAAACTGCTGATCACCCCGGGCCGAGCGCCGGTGGTCGATCATCCGTTTGCTGTCCCCCGCCTGTGCCGGGCGGTACTGCCAGAAATCATCCCCCAGACCGGCGCGGCGGCGGCCGTGATCGCCCAGAAGAACGGTTCCGGCCAGATGCTCGGCTCGCGCCAAGAGCGGCGGCAGGCACGAGGCCTGTGCTTCGGCGCGTTCGCGTAGGGTGTTGATAGGGCTCACGCAGCGGCCTCGGTCCGGGTCAGATCCGACGCGGTGCTTTCGATGAGATCCGCGAGGCTGTCGCCACGGGCCCGTGCCGCGAAGTTCAGCGCCATGCGGTGGCTGAGCACGGGGCGCGCCATTTCGATGACGTCTGCCGCATTGGGGGCGAGCCGGCCCTCAAGCAGCGCCCTTGCCCGGACGGTCATCATCAGGGCCTGCGCGGCGCGAGGGCCGGGGCCCCAGGCCACGGTATCGCGCACGCGTTCAGACACCCCGTCTTCATCGGGACGGAAGGCGCGCACGAGGTCCAGGATCATCTCGACAACCGAGGTGCCTACCGGCATCCGCCGCAGGATGATCTGCGCGTCGAGCAACTCCTGACGGGTGAAGACGGCGCTTGCCTCTTCCTCGGCGACCCCGGTCGTGGCAAGCAGGATGTCCCGTTCGGTGTCGCGGTCGGGATAGGGTACATCGACCTGCACGAGGAACCGGTCAAGCTGCGCCTCGGGAAGGGGATAGGTGCCTTCCTGTTCGATCGGGTTTTGCGTGGCGAGGACATGGAACGGCGCATCCAGCGCGCGGTTTTCCCCTGCCACGGTCACCGTCTTTTCCTGCATCGCCTGCAGCAAGGCCGATTGCGTCCGGGGGCTGGCGCGGTTGATTTCGTCCGCCATCAGCAGCTCGCAAAAGATCGGGCCGGGGATGAACCGGAAACTGCGGGTGCCGTCATCGCCGGTGTCGAGCACTTCGGAGCCCAGAATATCCGCTGGCATCAGGTCCGGCGTGAACTGGATGCGGTTGCCGCGCAGGCCCATCACGGTCGACAGGGTCTCGACCAGACGCGTCTTGCCAAGTCCAGGCAGCCCGATGAGCAGCGCGTGACCGCCGCAAAGCAGTGCGGTGAGGGTCAGTTCAACAACACGCTCCTGCCCGATAAAACGCCGGGTGATCGAAGCCTTGGCCTCGGCCAGCTTCGCCTCGAGCGCTTCGATGTCAGAAACCAGTTGCGCGTCGTCGGTCATGACAATCCCTTCTCGTCACTTATATGCTGCACTTAAGAGTGTATCGCGCGGCAGCGAAATGGCAAAAGCAATGAGCGGACAAAAACCCGTTACCCCATCAGCCGAAGGCCTTGCTGCTTCTGTCAGGGCAACCAAGGGCAAGGGCCTGCCGCCTGTGCATCTGTGGAACCCGCCGTTTTGCGGCGATCTCGATATTCGCATAGCGCGCGACGGGTCCTGGTTCTATCTGGGGACGCCGATTGAGCGTGTCGAGCTTGTCCGTTTGTTTTCGTCCATTCTCAAGCTTGAAGACGGCAAGTTTTTTCTTGTCACGCCGGTCGAAAAGGTGGGCATCACCGTTGAAGACGCGCCATTCGTGGCCGTTGATGTCGATTGTGACGGGGATGGACCGGACCAAAGCCTCAGCTTCACGACCCATGTAGGGGACACGGTTGTTGCGGGTCCTGATCATCCGATCCGCGTGATGCGCGAGGCGGAAACGGGCGAGCCGTCGCCTTATGTCATGATCCGGGCGGGCCTGGAGGCGCTGATCGACCGAAAGAGCTTTTACCGGCTGGTGGAGCTTGGTGACGATCATGACGGCTGGTTCGGCCTTTGGTCTGGCGGCCAGTTCTTTCCGGTCATCCCCTCGGACGAGTTGATCGACGCCTGACCCCGGCTTGCGACGCGGCGAAGCAGGAGGATACCCGCGCAGCGTTGTTCGCGATCCTGCCAGTTCTTGGCAGCAGGTTAGATATCGTCAGCCCATTGTGTCGAGATTGATGATCAAGAAGATCATCCGCATGCCGTCGTCCTTGATGGCTCTAACCCGTTCAGGCGGCGGTCTGCAGTGCGCGATAGCGGCGATAAATCTGGTCGTGCGCCTCACGGTGCTGGCCGGCCGCAGGACGATGTTGGCCGCGCAGCGCGGACATCTGACCCATCGCCGTACTCAGGTCGGGCACCGCCTTGCCCGCCACGGCGCCCAGCATCGCCGCGCCAAGAAGTACGGGTTCGTCCGTCGCCGGCACAAGCACCGGGAGGCCAGACGCGTCTGCAAGAAGCTGCCGAGCGACCGGGTTCGCCCCGGCACCGCCCGAGATCACGATTGCTTCGGTTTCAAGCCCGCATTCGGCCTGAGCTTCAATGATATGGCGCAGGCCGCAGCCTATGCCGATCAGACCGGCAACAAAGAGGTCGATCAAGCTTGGCTCATCGCGCGCCATACCAAGACCGGCGATGATAGCGCGGGCTTGGGGATCGGCCAGCGGGGCGCGGTTGCCGTTGAAGTCGGGCACGACCGTGAGGCGGGCCGCCCGATGCACAAGGTCCGATGGGTCGCCGAGCGTCAACGCGCGCTCGGTCAGATGATCCAGGACGTTGGGTACGCGAGCCGAGAGCTCGGGGTAGGCCGGGTGCAGGCGAACGATCTGATCCATGGCTGCCCCGGCTGCCGACTGGCCGCCTTCGTTCAGCCAAAGATCTGGAAGCATCGCATTGAAGTAGGGGCCCCAGACACCGGGCACCATAATCGGCCGCGCGCCCGAGGTCATGGTGCAGGCCGAGGTGCCAAAGACATAGGCCATACGTGTTGCCGCTGTCCCGGGTCCGTCGGGTGCACCGAGCGTACCGACACCGCCGGCATGGGCATCGATCAAACCGGTCGCGACCGGAGTGTCCTCGGGTAGACCCAGATCCCCGGCCGCATCCGGCGCAAGACCTCCGATCGGCGCGCCGGGTGCGCGGATATCGGTTCCGATCCGGCAAAACGCCTCGTCCGCAAGGGCCCCCAAGCCGACGCCGTGAAAGTAGTCCGGATCCCATCGGTTTTCATGCGCCAGATAGGTCCATTTGCAGGTCAATGTGCATGCCGAGCGCGCTTGCAACCCGGTCAGCCGGTAGGTCAGCCAGTCGGCAAGGTCCATGAAATGTGGGGCGTTCGCAAACGCCTCGGGCCGGTGTCTGGCAAGCCAGAGCAGCTTGGGGGTCTGCATCTCGGGCGAAATCCGACCACCGACATAGGCGAGAACCGCATGATTGCCCGCATTGATCTCTTCGGCTTCGGCGGTGGCGCGGTGATCCATCCAGACGATGACGTCACGGGCGGGGCAGCCGCCTTCGCTTAGTTGCTGACCTTCGATGACCAGCGAACAGGCCGCGTCGACACCGATGCCCAGAACGCGTGCGTGGCCTGCCTTGGACAATGCCGCGCGCGTGGCCTGCCCAACGGCCGTCCAGATGTCCGCGCTTTCGTGCTCGGCAATTCCATCCGGACCCTCGTGCATTCGGATGTCTTGCTTGCCGACGCCCAGCAACTGGCCTTGCATGTCGAAAACCCCCGCCCGCGCGCTTCCTGTGCCCACGTCGATACCCAGCACAGCCTCCTTCACTGGTGCCTCACGATCAGATCGGGTGCGCGGCTTGCCTCGCGGATCAGGCGCCCGTTGGGCAGGTCGTTGTCTTCAAGCTTTGCGGTGATCTCGTCGGGGCTGAGCTGGTAGTGGATCCAGCGCTGGGTCAGCCTTTCACGCAGAACGTCCTCGGGGACATCAAGCGCCACCGTCAGATCGAAAAGCGAGGCGAGGCTGTCCCAGGGCGGTTTATCCAGCAGCAGGTAGTTCCCTTCGACCACGATGATAGAAGTCCTTTGCGGGATCACGGATGCGCCCGCGCGTGCGATTTCAATGGACCGGTCAAAGAGAGGGATCGCCACCTCGGGATCCTCATTCGCGCGCAGGCGTTTCAGCATGTGCCGCAAACCCGCGACATCGAATGTATGCGGAGCACCCTTGCGCGGACGGTGACCGCGCGCATCAAGCAACTGATCATCATAGTGATACCCGTCCATCGGCAAAACGGCCGCCTGATCCGGATGGTCTCTGTTCAAGCCGTCCACAACCGCTTTTGCCAGCCCCGATTTGCCCGAGGCAGGCGCGCCGGCGATCGCAACCAGATGGCGTCCTGGCGCCAAGGCTTGAAGTCGGGCGATCAGCGCATCCTGGGTGACAATTTCGCTCATCAGATCAGACGGTACTGCGCGGCCTTGTTGCGCAGAAACGGAAGACCCTTGTCCATCACCTCTTCGAAGGACGGCGCGACGGGTCGCCAGACCGCGAGGCCATACGCGACCTCGGGCGGCATGTTGATGAAACTTTCCATGGCCAATCCCCCCTTGAACCCGATTGCGGCGAGCGTGGCATAGACCTCGTCCCAATCACAGCAGCCTTCACCCGGGGTGCCACGGTCGGATTCCGAGAGATGGATGTACTTCAGATGCTCGCGCGCATCGAGGATACCATTGGCGGCCCCCTTTTCTTCAATATTCATGTGGTAGGTATCGAGATGGATAAAGATGTTGTCAGCACCCACTTTCTCGATCATGTCCCGGGCCTGCCATCCCGTATTGATCAGGTGGTTTTCGTAGCGGTTCACCGGCTCGATCCCGAAGGCGATCCCATGCGCCTTGGCGTGTTTGGCGGCGGCTTCGAGCGCGCGCGCGATGTTGTCGTATTCGGCCTCGGTCGGCGGCACGCCGGTGCGCTCGCCAATCCCGCCATAGGTGACACCGCTGAGCGCTTCGGCCCCCATGTCTGCTGTTTTCTCGATCGCCTGCGCAAGATGGCCGATCGCGCCATCGGGGTTAATGGATGCCCAGTTCTCCTCGGGCAGACCCAGCGAACAGACAGCCCGCAAGGCGTGCTTCTCGAGCAATGCGCGGGTATGCGCAGCGTCGACAATCGAGGTGTTCAACAGCGCAATTTCGATGAAATCCATCTTGTAGGCCGCCGCCGCCGGGATCGTCCGCTCGGCGCCTGCGGGGTCCCAGTGCATGGTCCACATGCTGGTATGTACGCCAAATCCTTGCATTTTTCAGGGTCCTCCGCGTTGTCGTGTTGTCCATCTCGCTCCGACCCAGCGAAGCGCCATCACGCCGATCAGGAACAGGCCCCAGACGGCTGTGCTGAGATGCTGGTTTGCGCCAAGCAGGTTAAGGCCCGAGCTCAGAACCTGCAGGATCATAAGCGCCACGGCCACAGGCAGCACCCGACCGAAGCCGCCGAACGGGTCCACCCCGCCCAGGAAACAGGCGAGAACGGTGACAAGCAACAGGGCTTCGCCATGGCCGACCCGGACCGAATTGAACCGTGCCGCCATCAGGATCCCGGCCACGGCGCATAACAGGCCTGAGATTGCATAGATCAGCGTGAGCGTGCGCTTTGTGTGCAGGCCGGAATACTCGGCGGCCTGGATATTCGATCCGATCATATAGACCGAAAACCCGTGGCGTGTGCGGTTCAGCATCACATGCCAGATCACCGCGACGGCAGCAAAGATCAAAAGCGGGACCGGCAGGCCAAGGACCGTGCCATGGCCCAACGTGTTCATGTATTCAGGAAATCCCGAGATATCGCCGCCCCGGGTCAGGAATTCGCCCAGGCCGCGCAGGAAGATCATCATGGCGAGCGACACGAGGATCGGGTGCGCGCCGACATAGGCGACAACCGCGCCCATGATTGCGCCTGCCGTCGCGCCGACGGCGAGCGCTGCAGCGGCGCCGATCAGGAATGCGCCAAAACCGGCCTCGGCTCCGCCAAACGAGATCAGCACCCAGGCCAGCGTCAGCCCGGACAGGTTGGCCGTGTAGATGATCGCCAGATTGAGCCCGCCCGACAGGATTGGCACCATCATCGCCAGCGTCAAAAGGCCCAGAACCGGCATCTGGAACGCCATCGAGCTGAGGTTTCGACCCGTCAAGAAGAGCGGCGTCGCAAGTGAAAACAGCATCACGACCAGGATCAGAAACCCGGCGAGTGGTAAGGTCTCGGCGCCGAGTCGGGCGTTGAGGCGTTCAAGCAGGTTCATCGCGCGCCTCCCGTCGGGGCCGCAGCTCCCATGTCAGGTTCGAAGAGGAAATGGCGATCAGGATCGCCGCACCAATGATCATCTGGAACGCGAACGGAGAGATGCCGAGCAGGTTCAGCCCATTCTGGGTGACCGCTACGAACATCACGCCCAGGATGGCACCGATCACCGTGCCCTTTCCGCCGCCAAGCCGCGCACCGCCAAGAACCACCGCCGCGAGAACCTCAAGCTCGCGACCGTAAAGGGCATTTGGCACCACCTCTTTGGCGATATTCACCTGCATGAGGCCACCAATTCCGGCCATCATACCGCACCAGCCATAAGCCACGATCTGCATTTGCCAGATATTCACGCCGGCGCGGCGGGCGCCTTCGGGGTTGTCTCCGAACGCATAAAGCTGCCGTCCCAGCGTCGTGACCCGCACTAAAAGCGCGGTCGCGAGGACGCAGACCAGCATGACACCGACCGCGAGGTTCAGTTCGGACCAGGTTCCATTGGCCGATTGGTGTTCGAAGATGAATATGCGGTCGGTCCACCAGTCTGGCAGGTCATAGATGTTCCGTCCCCGCGTAAAGAACATCAGAAGACCGAAGAAGACATTGAAGGTCGCGATCGTGATCACGATGGACACCACCCGAAACCCGTGGATCAAAAGTGCGTTGATGCAGCCCAGCCCGATGCCCAAAAGCCCTGCGATTGTCAGGCCCAGCAGCCAGTTCGCGCCGCCGATCCAGCCAAAGATCTGCGCGGCCACGTATTGCACAACGGATGCCGCCACCGCGAACGAGATATCGATCCCGCCCGCGATCAAAACCACGAGCAATCCCACCGCCCAGATCAGATTGACCGCGTTGTTGTTCAAAAGCGAGGTGACGTTTCCAAGGGTCAGGAAGGTGTCCGTGCTTAACGAAAGACCGACGATCATCATCACGAGCACCAGAGCGAGCCGTATCTCGACCCGGAAACTCTGGGTCAGGCTACGCATAGATCTGCGCCTCGAGCGCGGCGACGTCAGTGTGATGCGGATCATGAGTGCCGATGATGCGGCCCTCGGCCATGTGGAGCACCCGGTCAGAATTGTGCAGAACCTCAGTCACTTCGTCCGAGATCAACAGGATTGCAAGCCCCTCATCCGCAAGCTGCCGGACGATGCGGAAGATCCCCGCCCGCGCGCCGACGTCGACCCCGACTGTCGGGCTGTCAAGGATCAGAAGCCGGGGATGGGTCGCCAGCCATTTGGCCAGAACAACACGCTGCTGGTTGCCACCCGACAGGGTCGACACCGCGTTGTGCGTCTGCCCGACCTTGATCGCCAACCTCTCGATCCAGTGCTCGACCACATCCGTGCGTTTGGCCGAGGATAACAGGCATTGCCGCGTTTCCAGCCGGTCAATGACCGCCATTACGGTGTTGTCGGCGATGCTCTGCGGTTGGATCAGGCCGAGCGACAGCCGGTCCTCCGAGACATAGGCGATGCCGGACGCGATCGCCTCGCGGATGGTTCCGGGCCGGATCGGGCGCCCATCCAGCAGGATCTGTCCGTGATCCGGGCGGGTCATCCCGATCAGGGCATGGGCCAGTTCCGTTCGCCCCGCTCCGATCAGACCTGTCAGCCCAAGGATCTCGCCCTGTCTGATGCTGATCGAGACGTCTTCGAACTCTCCGTGTCGGGTCAGGTTGCGGGTTTCAAGTACGATCGGAGCGTTGCCCCGGTCCTGAGCGACGACCGATGCTTCGTGACGTGCCCCGGTCATCAACTCGCCCAGACGCGCCTGAGTCATGCCTTGGGTCGGGTAGACACCGACCAGCTTGCCGTCTCGCAAGACGGTCACGCGCTCGGCGACTTCGATCACCTCGGCCAGTCGGTGGCTGACGAAGACCACCGCAACGCCTTGTGCAGACAGTGTCCGCACCACCGCAAGCAAGGCGTCGGTTTCCGACTGTGTGAGCGAAGATGTGGGTTCGTCCATGAACACCAGCCGCGCATCGCCCATCAGCGCGCGGGCAATGGCCACGATCTGGCGTTGGGCGATTTTCAGATCGCCCAAGGGCGCTTCGAGGTCGAGCGAAACGCCCAGACGCTGCAGCATCTCTGCCGCCCGCACTTTCATCGCCCGGCGGGCGATCAGACGGGGACGCAGGCCAACCATGTCGTCGAAACAGATGTTTTCCGCCACGCTCATATGTGGAAAGAGCGCAAGATCCTGCCAGATCACCGCAATGCCCTGCGCGCGGGCGCGGTTGGGGCTGATGGTCCCTTGCGGTGCGCCAAAAACCTCGATCTCGGCGCCGGGATCTGGTGTGTAGACGCCGGTGACAATCTTGATCAGCGTGCTCTTTCCGCAACCGTTTTCTCCGGCAAGACAATGCACCTCGCCCTGACGCACATCGAAATCCACGGCGTCGAGCGCGCGAACGCCGCCAAAGGTCTTGGTCACGCGCCGCAGGCGGAGCGCCGAGGATGTGGGGTTTTGCGTCATGAACGGGTCTGCGATGTGCTGGCCCGGTTGCCCCGGACCGGCACGCTTTCTTCCGGGTCAGAGACCCTTGGCGGCCAGATCGTCAACGGTGTCCTTGTTGATTTCCAGCAGGTTGTCCGTGATGATGTTCCGCGTTGCCGCATCGGGGCTGACAGCGCCAAGCCCTTCGATCACGGTTCCGTCGCCAATCTCGGTGCCTTCAACAAGCATATTGCCGAGCGTGACGAAAACGCGGCCCGCCTCGGCCGGGTTCCACATGTACCCGCCCGAGATGATATCGTCCTTCAGCAGGCTGCGACCCTGTCCGGGCGAGAATGGG
This sequence comes from Pseudomonadota bacterium, assembly GCA_039195015.1. Classification (GTDB taxonomy): domain Bacteria; phylum Pseudomonadota; class Alphaproteobacteria; order Rhodobacterales; family Rhodobacteraceae; genus JBCCVT01. Next base: position 2,371 of record JBCCVT010000008.1, on the reverse strand, counting down.
CCCATCACGTGGACCTTGCCGCCGAGACGCCGTTCCTCGACCGCGCGGCCCGCGCCGATCGGTCCCTGGGAGCCAAACGCGAGGAACCCGCGCAGATCGGGGTTTGCGGCGATGAGATCCAGCGCGGTCGACCGGCTGTCATCCACCGATTCGGCCACGCCATAGCGTTCGCCGACCAGTTCGAGATCGCCGCAATTCGCGCCCATCCATTCGATCGCGGCATCCGCCCAGGCGTTATGCAGCGGCACCGTCAGCGACCCGACATAGACCGCATATTTGCCCGGCTTTTCGGCCTTCTGGCAGAGCAGATCCGCATGCGCTTCGCCAAACCCGTCGGCTGAGGCGAGCTCGAAGTTCCAGTTGACGTTGTTCAGCCCGGGGCCTTCATGCGCGATGACGGTGATGCCGGCATCCATTGCTTTCTTCAGAACCGGTTCAAGCGCGGCTTCGTCATTCGGCACAACGCCGATGACATCGACCCCCTTGGCGATCAGGTCTTCGATGGCGCGCACCTGCAGGGCCGGATCAGCCGAGGTCGGTCCGATCATCTCGGCGCTGACGCCAAGTTCCGAGGCACGTTCCTTGATGCCTTCTTCCATCGCGTTGAACCACGGGATGCCGCCGATTTTCACGACGATCCCCATGGTGGTTTCGGCCTGGGCCGCCGTGGCCAGACCCAGCGTCAGCCCCAGGGCCGCTGTGGTTCCAAGCAGTGACTTCATGATCTCCTCCCAATTACTCTGCGCAGCGAAACGCTTGTTCGGGTGTCCCCTCCGGCTGCGCGTCGAAGGTGCTTGACCTCTTTTTCCCCGGTGTGGGATGCTTTGCTCAATCGATAATGCTATGAGGCTAGCGGCGCGACTGACCTTGCGTCAAGCTTTTCTGAAAGGCGGATCAAACCAGTCCCAAAAATCGCCGCAGGACATCAGATGAAGGACAGGCAGAAATCCACGATCTACGATATCGCCCGGCTCGCTGGGACGTCGGCGTCGACGGTGAGCTATGCGCTGAACGGCCGGTGGCAGGAACGGCGGATCAAGCGCGACACGGTCGAGCGGATCCAGAAAATCGCACGCGAGAACGGGTATCAGGTAAACCTGCAGGCGCGCGGATTGCGCAATGCGAGCTCGGGACTTGCGGGCATGATCCTGCCCGAACATGACACCCGGTTCTTTTCCGATCTCAGTCAGGCTTTCGCGCTCGAGGTGCGGGCCCGCGGCTCATGCCCCGCGATTGTGCTGTCGGGTCGAGGGCGCGAGGCGCAGGAGCAGAGCGTCCAGACGCTGCTGTCCTACAATGTCGACACCGTCGTCATCGCAGGGGCGACCGACCCGATGCCGCTTTCGGCGATCTGCCGTTCCGGCGGCGTGCCGCATGTCTTCGTGGACCATCCCTGCCCGGACGCGCCGTCGGTGGTGACGGACAATTATCAGGGTGCTCTTGCATTGACCCAGCAGATGCTGGCAACCCTGCCCCCGGCCAGGCCGGACGACCCCGGCAACCACGTCTTTTTCCTGGGTGGGGAAGCGACCCTGCCCGCCACCGAGCGACGCATCGCCGCATTTCGGGATGCAACCCGTGCTGCCGGGGCTCTTCACGGATCGGACCAGGTGATCGCCTGTGGCTACAGCGTCGCACGCGCGGAAACCGAGATTGCCGAGCTCCACGCCAGGTTGGGTCGCATGCCCGCGGGTCTCTTCGTCAACTCGATTTCGTGTTTTGAAGGCGTGGTGAAATACCTGGCCGCGATCCCCGAGGGCGAGATGGCGTCGACCGTGCTGGGCTGTTTCGACTATGACCCGTTCGGAGCCTTGTTGCGTTTTCCTGTCACCATGGTCCGACAGCGCGCGGATGTGATGATCAGTGAAGCCTTCGCGCGGCTTGATGAAGGGTTCGGCGCGCCCTCGCTGTCGCTCATCTCGCCCGAGCTGGTGTCACAGCCCATGTCGTCCACGCGGACAGCTTGAACCGCAAGCGACCGGGTCCGCGACATGCGCAGGAACCGGGTCGCTCGGGCATGGGCGCGGGTTCTACACGTCTCTCGGAAAGCCAATTTGGAGAGTCGGACATGTATCTGGATCAAAAGACAATCATCATCACCGGCGCAAGCAGCGGCATCGGCCGGGCAGCGGCGAAACGGTGTGCCGCCTTGGGTGCGCGGGTCGTTTTGGGCGCGCGCCGGGCCGAACGGTTGGCCACGCTTTGCCAAGAGATACGCGATGCGGGCGGCGAGGCCATCAGTCTTGCGGGCGATGTCGCGAGCGGCGCTTACGCGACCGAGCTGGTGGCGCTTGCCGAAGACGGGTTCGGCGGACTGGACGCGGCGCTCAATAACGCTGGTCTGACAGGCGATCTGGGGTCTGTGCCGCAG
>JBCCVT010000007.1:0-30923 GCA_039195015.1 Pseudomonadota bacterium | reverse complement strand
CAGAAACATGGGATCTACATCCTTGAAACAATGAATACCGGACCGCTGCTGGCAGAAGGCATCAATGAATTCATGTTCGTACTGGGTCAGGCGCTCATTCGTGGAACCGTTCAGATGATCATCAACCCGGTCGCGCTTTACTGACGGCGCGCGCATCGAACGTTTCGGATCGCTGACGCGATCCGACCAACGCCGGGGCTGCGCCCCGGCGAACCGGGAGGATCAGGGCGCCGCCGCCCAGAGTTCAATCTCGACCTTGAATTCCGGGCGCGTGAAGCCTGAAACAATCAGCAAGGTCGAACTGGGCAGGCGATCTTCGGGCCGCGCACCGACAAACTCGTCGCGCGCCTGCATGTAGCCTTGCATATGCGCGCGATCGGTGACGTAGGCGCTGATGTGGCAAACATCACCAGCGTTCATGCCGCCTTCGGCCAGAATGAGCGCGAGGTTCTGAAAACAAAGGCGCGCCTGATCATGGGCGCTTTCAGGCACTGAGCCATCGGGAAGGACCGCCAATTGGCCGGAGGTGCGCACAACACGCATGCCGTCCGGGAGTTCGATCCCATGTGCATATCGGGCAAAGGGCGGCGCCATATCGGCCGGGGTCAAGGATCGCATGTGGCTCCTCCTTTCTGGATCACGGTGAACGGCAAGGGGTTGCGCGACTCGGTCCGGTTTGAAAATGTCTCCCTATCTCTGGCACAGATTGACGATCTTTAGGGCCGCAGTTGCAACATCTCTGAGGAGGGGTGATGAAACGGCGTGTTCTTTTGGTGCATCACAGTGACGACGCCACCGATGACCGGCTTTATGACTTTGTGGTGCAGTCGGGATTTGAAGCGGATCTGAGATTTCCTTTTCGCGGCGACAACCTGGATGTGCCCATCGATGAGGTCGCCGCGACGGTGATCTATGGCGGCATGTACAATGCCTATGACACCGCGCTGCACCCGTTTTTGCGCGAAGAATACGCCTGGCTCGACCGCGCGATGACCGCCGGCGTTCCGGTTCTTGGAATCTGCCAGGGTGCGCAGATGATTGCGCATCATCTTGGCGCATTCGCGGGTGCACCAGGCCACGGACAATACGAATTTGGATGCTACCAGGTGCATCCTGTTCCGGGCGCTTCGGATTTCCTGGCCGAACCGCTCTGGCTGAACCAGGCGCATTACCACACGTTTGATCTGCCGAAGGGCGCGCGACACCTTGCACGCAGCGAGATGTTCGAAAACCAGGCCTTTCAATTGGGAGACAACGTCTTTGGGTTCCAGTTTCATGCCGAGGTCACGCCGGCCGGGATGCGCCGGTGGCAGGAGGCCGGCGACTTTCTTGGCCAGCCGGGCGCACAAACACCCGCAGAACAAAACCGCTTGGCGAACCTACACGAAGCGTCACAGTCAGCCTGGTTTCGCGGTTTTCTGCAAAACTGGCTTCCGGAGGAGGCCACCTGAGCATGCGACGCGAAGCGCGTGACTTGCACGATGTTCTGGTGCCCTGCGCGCTGATCGGACCCGACCGGTCAGATTTTGACGGAGAGGTTCGAAACGGGATGATGCGCGGGGATCTGAGGATCGACGGCGACCGCGTGACCGGATTGCGCCCAAGCCGCCGCCCGACCACGCCCCGGGTGATCCTTCCTCCGCTGGTCGATCCACATGTGCATCTTGACAAATGCCACACAATTGATCGCTTGACGGATGTCGGTGGCGATCTGGAGGCCGCGATTGCAGCGCAGGCCAGAGACAAGATCCGGTGGACCGAGGACGATATCCGGCAAAGGGCCAATCGCGGTTTGTCGGAACTGGTCGCATCCGGTGTCCGCATGGCCCGCAGCCATGTGGATTGGAGCGAGACCTCGACCCCGCCTTTGGCGTGGTCGGTGTTGTCGGAGTTAGCGCGGGATACATCAGGCCAGTTGAGGGTCGATCTTGCGGCGCTGACGGGCGTGGATCAGCTGGCCGACGCGACCATGGCGCACGACATTGCACGCATGGTGGCGGCGACAGGTGGGACGCTCGGCAGCTTTGTACTTGGGCAGGACACGTTGGAGGACGGGATCCGGAACGCTTTTGCCATGGCCAACCAGTTCGGGCTGACACTCGACTTTCATGTGGATGAAGGGCTCGACCCAACGCTGAACGGCCTCGAGAGGATCGCGGAGATCGCGATCGACATGCACCATGAGGGGCCGGTGCTTTGTGGACACGCCTGCAGCGTGATGAACAGGTCCGGCGCGGATCTGGACCGGCTCCTGGATGTGATCGCGCGCGCCGGTCTTCACGTGGTGGCCTTGCCGGTAACCAACCTTTACCTGCAAGCTCGCGGTGCCGGGACGCCCGACCGTCGCGGCATTACGCGCATTCGCGAGATGCTGACCCGAGGCATCCCCCTATCGCTGGGGTCAGACAACGTCCGGGATGCATTCTGCCCGCTGGGGCAGCACGATCCGTTGGCCGCGCTGCACCTCGCAAGCCTGACGGCACATCTCGATCCACCCTTTGACCGGTGGCTGCCCCTTGTCACGTCGAACGCGGCGTGCGCGCTTGGGCAGGACCCGGTTTGGATCAAGGGAGCGCGCGTTGACGACTTGCTCATCAGCCCGGCCCGGGACCTGACCGAACTGCTTGCCGGTCAGTCAGGCCCTCTCACATCGCTATTCCCTACGCCCGAGGTGCAATCCGCATGACATCTATTTCAGGTAAATCCGATATCGACTGGAAAGCTTTTGCCAAGGCTCTGTCCCCGGTCGAGGTGATCGAGGAACCGGTGCTGATCAAGAAGCGATCGCGTGATTTCTTCTGGTATTCACCGATTCTGAACGCCGCGCTAAAGCGCTGTTTCGGCGACCTCGTTGCCCGCCCGAAATCGGCGGATGAACTTGCACACGTACTCGCCACAGCCTTTGCCCATGACGCCCCCATCGTGATGCGTGGCGGCGGCACTGGCAATTACGGCCAGGCTGTGCCGATGGAGGGCGGGCTGATCATTGAATCCACGGCCATGAACCGGATCCTTGAGGTCGGCGATGGCTATGTGCGGGCCGAGGCGGGCGCGTTTATGGCCGACATCAACGCGGCGCTCCAGTCGACGGGACAAGAGCTGGCCATGTTCCCGTCGACCCAGGACATCGCGACGATCGGCGGTTTCGTCGCCGGCGGGAGCGCCGGTATCGGATCGATCGCGCACGGCCCCCTGCGCGAGGCAGGTAATCTGATCGCGCTCAAGGCAATGTCTGTCACGGAGGCGCCCGAGGCGCATCTGTTCAAAGGCGCCGAGGCCCTGCACATCCACCACGCCTGGGGCATGAACGGGGTCATCACCGAAGTCACAATTCGCGCCGTACCCGCAAAACCCTGGGTCGGCTGCCTTGCCACGTTCGACAGCTACCCCGAGGCCTATGCCGCTGCTTATGCGGTCGCGCAGGATCCGACGCTGGCCCCCCGGCTTTTGACAACGGTTGACGCACGTATCACTGACTACTTCCCACGGTTGGCTGGGCATATCCGACCGGGCAAAGACCTGATAGTCACGCTCCTTGCACCCGAGGACGTCGCGCGCTTTGAAACCCGTGTCAGCGAGCTCGGCGGTCATCTGGACCAGGCATTGGACGACACAGCGCGACAGGCGGCCAAGCTGCCGCATGTGTTTGAGTTTTCCTACAACCACACGACGCTGCAGGTGCTCAAGGCTGATCGCAGCGCCACTTACCAGCAGGTTGGATGCCCGATCCCGCCCGATGCCAATGCCATAGAACGGCTGCGCGGGGCGATTGGTGACGATGTCTGGATGCACCATGAATTCTCGCGCTCGGGCGGAGAGATTGTCAGCTTTGATCTTCCGATCATCTGGTTTTCCTCGCCTGAACGACTGGCCGAGATCAACGCCACGTATGAGACACATGGCTTTCCGGTTTATGACGCCCATACCTGGCAGGTCGAGGGCGGCGGGCTCAAGGCGGCCGACTATCTGCATCTGTCCTGGAAAAAGCGTCTGGACCCAAAAGGTTTGCTCAACAGCGCCAAATCCGCCGCCTGGGCGGATGTGCGCGATCTGAGCCCCGAAGCCATTGCCGCCAAATCCGCTGCGAAAGGAGCGACACGATGATCAACGGAACCCCTTTGCACGACCGGTACGGACTGCGCATTGATGATTTGAACCTCGCTCGGCTGACGGATGACGGCTTTTCCGATTTGCGTGCAGCGTTCGAGGAACACTCGGTTCTCTATTTTCCGGGCCAGACGCTCACGGATGCCGACCATATCGCGCTGGCCCATCGGTTTGGTCCGCTTGAGAACCGCGATGCCAAGGATTTGGCGGCTGACGCGACATTCAAGGTACCCGAAGTGTCAAACCTGCGCGACGATGGCACGGTCACCGGCGAAATGGACATGCGGACCTTGCAACTCAAAGCGAACATGTTGTGGCATGCGGACAGTACTTTCCTGCCGATCCCGGCGCTTGCCAACATCCTGATCGCGCGGATCGTCACCAAGACGGGTGGCGCAACCGAGCTTGCCTCGACGCGCGCGGGCTGGTCAGACATGCCCGAAGATCTCAAGGCCCGCGTACGCGACAAGGCGTTCTGGCACCACTATGCGCACAGCCGCTCCAAGATCTCGCCCGAACTGGCCGCACAAAAAATGTTCAACGAGTGGCCCGAACAGCTTTGGCGCGCGATCTGGCGCAATCCGGTGAACGGGACCGAGGCGCTCTACGTTGCCAGTCACGCCTATGCGGTCGAAGGCCTGGAGAAAGACGAAGGCACCGCCCTGATCGACGCGGTCACGCAATTCGTCACTCAGCCGCAATATGTTTATCGCCATCAATGGAAAGCTGGCGATGTTTTGATCTGGGATCAGCGTGCGGTGTTGCATCGTGCAACACCTTGGAATTACGATGAGCCCCGTAAGTTGACCAGTATTTGCGTTTCGGCATCAGACCAGGATGGACTGACCCACATGAGACTGACGCAATAGACTTGCTTGATGTCGCTTTCTGACCAAGTGTGTCGGTCGGAACGCGGTGAAACTGGATAAGGCCCAAACACCAATAAAACGGGCCAAAAAAGAACCAACAGAGAGGAAGATCATGGACTTCAAAACGCGCACGGGCAAGCCGTTGCCGAAAGTGATTACGGACCAGGCGGACAAGATTGGCTCGGACCCTGCAAACCGACGCGAGTTTCTGGCCCTGGCGAGCGCATTCGGCGCGACCACTGCCACGGCCTATGCAATGCTGGGACTGAGCGCGCCCAAGGCGCACGCAGCCGCACATCAGACGGGCGGCACGGTCCGCATTCAACAGGAAGTGCGCGCGCTCAAGGATCCGCGGACCTATGACTGGAGCCAGATCGCCAACTTCAGCCGCGGCTGGCTGGAATACCTGGTGACCTGGGAAAACGACGGCACATTCCAGCCTTCGCTTCTGGAAAGCTGGGAAGTCAACGACGACGCAACGCAGTATACGCTGAACGTGCGTCAGGGCGTCAAATGGAACGATGGGTCGGACTTCACCGCCGAAGACGTCGCGCGCAACATTGTCGGCTGGTGCGACAAGGGGCTCGAAGGCAACTCGATGGCCGGGCGTTTTGGTACACTGATCGACGAGGCCTCGGGCAAAGCAATCGAAGGCGCGGTCGAGGTTGTCGACGCCCACACCGTGCGTCTGAACCTGCCTGCACCGGACATCACGCTGATCGCGGGCATGGCCGACTATCCGGCCGCGATCGTGCCTGCATCCTTCAACGCAGCCGATCCGCTTTCGAACCCTGTTGGCACAGGCCCGTACCTACCGGAATCGCTCGAAGTGGGCGTCAAAGGCGTGCTGGTGCGCAACCCCGATCACACCTGGTGGAACGAAGGCAACGGCGCCTATCTCGACCGCGTCGAGTACATCGACTACGGCACCGATCCGGCCGCATGGATCGCGGCGGCTGAATCCGACGAAGTTGACATGCTCTATTCGGTTGACGGCGATTTCATCGACATCATGGGTGCTCAGGATGGCTGGGCGCAGCACGAAGTGTCGACCGCCGCCACAATCGTCATCCGCACCAACCAGCAGACCCCGGTGAACGGCGAGACTCCTTACGCGGACAAGCGGGTGCGTCAGGCCCTGCAAATGGCCGTGGACAACTCGGTTCTGCTCGAGCTCGGCTATGGCGGGCGCGGCATTCCAGCCGAAAACCACCACGTTGGCCCGATGCACCCGGAATACGCCGAGCTGCCCGCGCAGAAATTCGATCCCGCCGCCGCCAAGGCGTTGATGGACGAAGCAGGCATGGGCGATTACGAGCACGAGCTGCTGTCGATCGACGACGCCTGGCGCAAGGACACGACCGACGCGGTGGCTGCCCAGTTGCGGGACGCGGGAATCAACGTCAAGCGGACGGTGCTGCCGGGGTCGACCTTCTGGAACGACTGGGCGAAATACCCGTTCAGCTCGACAAACTGGAATGCCCGGCCGTTGGGCGTCCAGATCTGGGCGCTGGCCTATCGTTCGGGCGAGGCATGGAACGAGTTTGGCTGGTCCAATCCCGACTTCGACGCGCTGCTCGACCAGGCGCTGGCCACGGCAGATGTGGAACAGCGCCGCGAGTTGATGGCCAAAGGCGAACAGATGATCCAGGAGGAAGGCGTCACGATCCAGCCCTACTGGCGGTCGCTTTACAACCACACCAAGGACAACCTGGTGGGTGGTGAGCATCACATTTCGTTCGAGATCCGACCAGCTCAAATCGCCTGGACCTGATCCCGGTTTCAACGGGGGCCGCGTGATTGCGCGGCCCTTTTTTCGTGCCTTTCCCCGCTCCCCATGTACGAAACGGCCTATACCATCGCCCAACTGATTGTCGTGTCCGGCCCCGCCGCATGGCTTGCCACCGGTGTGTGGGACAATCTTGTCTACCCGCGCAACAACGAGATTTTCACCGCTCAGGTCATGAGTCTCGAGCGGATGCGAGAGACCTATCCCGAGGAATATGCGCGCGTGTCACATCGCGCCATCACCAGTCGCCGCATCCAGCAGGCGGCCTTCCGTCTGGTAGTCTCGGTCGAGTTGCTCGCCACGGTTTTGCTGTGGACAGCGGTTATAGCGACGGGTCTGTCTCTGATCGGTGTTGTCGCGACAGACACGGCACGCGGACTTGCCCTGGCGGGCACCGCCGTCTTCACTTCGGTCTGGATGGGGTTCTTGGTGGTCGGAAACTACTTCTGCTACTGGTTCTGCCACGAAGAAGGGCAGAACACCCACTTTCAGATGACGCTATGGGGGCTGGGAACCTTGATCTTTGTGGCACTTGGTTGACACAAACACGGACACGTGGTTCTGCGCAGTTTCTTGACTGGAATCGCGCTGGCTGATTTTCTACCTGGGGTGGTCTTGCCTACAAGTCCTTTAAGTTTCGGTGCTCTATGCAGTCCCAATCGCCTCACGGCCGTTCGGTTGCTGCGGGCGCGCAATTTGCGCCTGCGTTAGGGGCTGACTTGGAAGAATTCACTTTTCTCGCCACGGATATGGTCGGAAGCTCGGAACTGCATCGCAGGTTTCCGGACGTGATTCTTGCGACAATGGACCGTCACGACGACATCATCCGGAGATGCGTGCGGCAGTGCGCGGGCGACCCGTTCAAGCATACCGGCGACGGATTCGTCGCGGTGTTCGATCGTCCAGGTGATGCGTTGCATGCGGCGCGTCTGATCCAGCTTGAGATGCGCGCGGCCGACTGGGACCCGATGGGACGGCCCCAGATCCGCTGCGGCATTCACATCGGTCTGGCGCGACCCCGTGGAAACGACTATTTCGGGCCGGCCATGTCGATGGTCCAGCGCCTCGAGGGCGCCGCCAATGCAGATCAGATCCTCGCGTCCGAGGTCGTGTTCAATCGCGTGGGCGATCGCAAGGACGGACATGGCGCAAGCTTTCGCGATCTTGGTAAACACCATTTCAAAGGCGTGGAACTCATCCGCGTCTTTCAGGTTCTTGGCGAGGGCCTGCCCTCTGAGTTTCCCCCGATTTCCGGCAAGCGTGAATCGAGCTACGGCAACCTGCCGGCCGATCTGAGCACATTTGTCGGGCGCACGGTCGAAACAGCCGACTTGCGACGACTGATCCAGCAGGCGCGCGTAACCACGCTGGTCGGTCCTGGTGGCATCGGAAAGACCCGTCTGGCCATCGAAACGCTGCGCATGATCGAAGCCGAGTTCGTCGGCGGTGTCTGGATGATGCAGCTTTCGGCACTTGAACGCAAAACCGATCTCTGGCCGGTTCTGGCTGGTGTCCTGTCGATCGAGGCCGCGCCTGGGGTCGATCCGCGCATTCAGGTGATCGACCGGCTCGAGGATCTGCGCGCGCTGATCCTGTTGGACAATTGCGAACACCTTCTGGATCCGGCCGCCGAACTGGCTGAAAACCTCTGCAGCGCCTGTACCGGCGTGTCGATTGTCGCCACCAGTCGGCAGTTGCTCGGCATCCCGGGTGAGGCGATATTCGAAGTCCCGCCCCTGACCCCATCGGGGTCCGAGACACCCGGCCAATCCGTCGCGGTTGATCTCTTCGTTGATCGAGCTCAGCTGATTCGACACCAGTTCGACCCGGATGACGGCGACCTGCGCACGATTGCCCATATTTGCGACAACCTCGATCACATCCCGCTGGCGATCGAACTTGCGGCGGGCCAAATGCGGCGCTATCCGCTGGATCGCATCGCGCGCGACGCAAAGAACCCCCTGGATCTGGCCCAGACCCGCGGCCGTCGCGGTGCTTCGCGGCAGCAGACCCTGCGGCGCGCGCTGGAGTGGTCCTATGATCTGATCGACGACCGGTGTCGGACGGTCTTTCAACGGCTCAGCGTCTTCTCGGGTCCTTTTCACGAAGAACAGGCGATGGCGGTCTGCGCCCCGGACATGGCCGACGAAGTCGCCATCCTGGACAGCATCGACGACCTGATCGATGCCTCGTTGCTGAACGCGCGCAGCGACGGGTCGCGACGTATGCGGATGCTGCGCACGGTTCAGGCCTTTGGGCGTGAGAAACTGCGCGATCACAACACGCTGGAGGCGATCGAGCGCCGCCATGCCGAAGTTCTGTCAAGGCGGGCAGAGACCTTGTCAGAAGCTTTTGCCGGCGATGGTGAGGCGGATGCCGTTGCCGCCTTTGCCGAAGAGATGGACAACCTGCGTACCGCCTTTGACCGGGCGCTGGCGACAGACCTGACATTGGCTGCAAAGCTTGCGATGCCAATGCTGTTTTACAATTACTACCACAGGGGCGCCGAAACCGCCGCATGGCCCGGCCGCATCATGGCCCAACCCGGTGCCGATGATCTGCCCACAGCCCCACGATTGCTGGCCGCCGCGGCCAGCCATGCCTTTCACGAAAGCGGCAACCCCGGCACGGCGCACACCTTTTTGGAACGCGGTTTCGCAGCCGAAGCCGCAGGCGGGCAAGGCAGCGGCGGTTGGCTGCCCCATGTCGCAGGGCAGATCGCATTCTGGTCGCGCCAAATCCCGGAATTCTTTGCTCTCCATGAAAGGACCATGGAAGAGGCGGGGGCTCATGGAGAGGTCGCCTGCCAAATCATCGACATGAGTGCGGCGGCCTTCGTCAAAGCGTCTGTGGAGGACACCGAGGGCGCCCGCGCCCTTGTCGCCGACTTGCAACGTCTCGGCGATCGCGTGCGGCAGCCCTCGCTGATCGGTTACATCCATTTCGCGCAAGGCGGTGTCGCGGGGATCGACAACCCAGACGTGGCGCTGGCAGAGTTGCGCAGCGCCATCGAATGGGCAGCGATCGGCGGCAACGCCCTGGGTGTTCAGCGGATCAACCGCATCATGGCGGACTTTATGGCGGAACGCGCTGGCCCGCTTGAGGCGCTGAAGATCCTGTCCGAGGCGCTGACGGCCCTGCCCGAACAGGGGGCCACGATGTACGTGTGGACGACCATCGGGCGTATGCTGATCTCGTTTGCCAAGGTCGGCGCATTTGAACAGATTGCGACGCTGGCCGCCGCGATGGAGGCCTCGCCGGTGCCGCTCGGCCGGTCGGCACGAGCAGCCATGGCCCAGGCGCGCGGCAGTCTATCGCCAGAATTGCTGCACGCCTGCACCGAAAAAGGAACGTCATTTCATCAAAAGGAGGCGCGGCATTACGCGATAAATGTCGTGCGCGGTCTATCCCACTGACACACGCGTATCGTCTTGCCTTCCGCTGCAGCCTTCGCCACGGATATTCAAACCGGGAGGAATTTCATGACCGATCCAGCGATTGCGAAACAGCTCGTCGAAGCGATTATCGCAGATACGCCAGATCACGCCGAAGGCACGCGCCCGATCCATACTGTCGGGATTGGGGTCGAAGGGCATTTCCAGGCATTGAACGTCGCGGCCAACTATTGCACCGCCGAGCACTTTCGGGGGCATAAGGTCCCGGTTTCGGTCCGCTTTTCCAACGGCTCGGGAAGCCCGGTTGAACGGGATGGTGTCTCGGATGTGCGCGGAATGGCAACCCGGTTTCACCTGGCGGATGGTCAGGCCACCGATCTTCTGGCTATGACCCTCGGCGAGTTTTTTGTACCTGACATTCCCAGTTTTCTCGAATTCACGACAGCTGCACTGCCTAAGCCCGCCAAACGCGAAACACCCTGGGCCAAGCTGAAGGACATGCTGCAACTGAAGCTCCCATTACCAGACCCCATGCCATGGGAGGATGCCACCAACACCGAAGGTCTGATTGACTACGCCAACCGGCACGGCTTTGCCCAGTTGTCCGTAACGCAGGTCGGCACGATCGGCGCGCCCGTCAGCTATGCGCGCGCGGCCTATCACGCGGTGAACACCTTCATTGTGACCGATCCGAACGGCAAGAAGCGCTATGTGCGGTTCAATTGGCAGCCGGTGGCGGGGGTGCTCAACCGCGACTCAACCGCACCCATCGTCAACCAGTATCTGCATCAGGAAATGCGTGACCGTCTTGCCCACTGGCCCGCCCGTTTCATTCTGGACATGGTGATCGCCGAGGCATGGGATGACGTTGCCGACCCAACGAAACCCTGGCCCAACCGCCGAACCAAGATTTCGATGGGATCCCTGACACTCACCAAGGTCGCCGAAGACCAGAAGGAGGCTGCCGAGAAGATTGCGTTCAATCCCTGCCGTCTGGTTCCCGGAATCGAGATGTCCGAAGACCCGATCCTGCAGGCCCGTAAAGAGGCCTATGAGTATTCCCGCAAGCTGCGCGGCGGCACCGGGTGCCCGTTTTTCGGAGGATCGGCGGATGCAACCTGAACTTAGCTGGTTCGAACGCCTCGTAAACTGGCTCCCGACGACGCGTCTTTTTCAGTTCATCGCGCATCGCCTTCTGGTGCCCTACTGGGCGGCGAGAACGCCGACGCAGCCTCAGCCCGGCGGAGTGCGGCCTGCCATTCAGGGCACCGACAACCTGCAGAACATGATGAACCTCGTGATGCCGCTCAAGGACAAGTCACCGATCGGCCGGGCCCAGGCGGTCATGGCACTGGCGCAGAACCTCGACGAGATCTATGCAGGACTCGATAACGTGGGAACCGTGCATTTCGCACGTTTCGTGATCATCGACGACAATCTGTGCATGATCTCGGTCTATGATGGCGATTTCACCAATTACATCCGGGATTTCATCGCCACGATCGGCAGCGTTTTTGACGCAATCGTCGCCCAGATCGAAGGTGGCGACGCGGTGATCCCGTGCGAAACCAATGTCGAGGCGTTCATTGACTGGGTTCACCGGCATGACCTCTATCAGGTGCCCGACGAGCCAACCGACATCCTGATCGAATGGACCCGGACGAATGAACGGGGTGAGCCGCATGACATCCGCCTCTTACCGCGCGAGGTGATCCTGCAGCTGCACGCCAACCCGAACGTGTCTCTGGGCGGCGGATATCGTCGGTACCCCGGATTTTCTGCCGCGCAGGTTCGCAAGGAATTGGGAGTGGGCTGGTGAGCATTGGATTTGATCGGGCCGACCTTCAGGGCAACATCGTGCGCGGCTATCGCCGCGACTACGTCCGGCATCTGATGCTTGAGGTCACGAACCACAAGGTCGCGCGGATCTGGCTGGGCAAGACCGCCAGCGGCGGTGGCGAGGGCATTCCGGCGCTCACGACCGAAGAACAATGGACCACCCGTCCAGAATACTGCTTTAACATTGGTCTGACCAGCGACGGTCTCAGGGCCCTGCGCCTGCCATCGCAATCCATTGCAACTTTCCCACAGGAATTTACCGAAGGCATGCCTTCGCGTTGCATCAAGATCGGCGATGTAGGGGCATCCGCTCCGGATCAATGGGATGCCCCGTTTGATCAGCCGGACCGCATCCACGTGATCGCATCGATCTATGCCGATGATGACGCGCATCTTGACGCAGTGCAGGCACTGGTCGCCGGGGCCGGAGCGGGTCAGGCCTTTCACATTCTGGGTGCGCGCAGCGGAAGGAACCTGGCCGATGACCAGGTGCATTTCGGCTATCGCGACAACATCTCGCAACCACGTTTCAAAGGGATCCACGATCCCGAACGCTACCCGGACCTTCAGCCGCTGATGCCACTCGGTACCATCATCCTTGGGTTCGACACGGCGTATGAAGGGCTTCGCTGGACCGTACCGACGCCACCGCAGCTCGGCCTGTTGGGGAGTTTCAACGCCTTCCGCATCCTCGAACAGGATGTTGCTGGGTTCGAGGCGTTCCTTGACCGGGCCGCGACCGAGTTGCTGGACGGCCCCTATGCAGACGAAATACTGCCAGAGAGTATTCTGAAATCCTTCGGTAAAGGGGAGACCCGCCATTCCGCCATGCGCGAGGTGATCGCGGGCAAGATGTGCGGGCGCTGGCGCAACGGCGTGCCGCTTCAGGAAAGTCCCGAGACTCCGAACCCCGATTTCGAGGTAACCCCATCCGCCTTTGACTATCACGATGACGAACGCTGCCCCTTCGGCGCGCATGTTCGACGATGTAATCCGCGGGGCGGACCGATCGTTCAGCGTGTGGCCAACAACACGCGCCGTCTGGTGCGGCGTGGGATCCCGTATGGCGGTCCCTATGACCCGAAAAACCCGGATGACGAAAAACGCGGGCTGCTGGGCAACTTCCTCTGCGCCAATCTGGGCGCGCAATTCGAGGCGGTGATGTGCGACTGGCTGAACCTCGGGCTACAGGATCCGCATATCACCGGGACCAACGATCCGCTTCTAGGAGCCAATGATCCTGACGAAAGCTGGTTCGAGTTTGGTCTGCCCTCCGGCGCGCGGGTACGCATCGACAACTTGCCGCGCTTCGTCATCACGCGAGGCGGTGCTTACACGTTCCTGCCCAGCCTGCCAGCGGTGCGCTATATCGGCGATCTCTGACCGGCCGGAGGCTCGTACGGCGCGTGCTGGGCGTACTTTCGATCGCCTATGTCTTTTGGTCAGTGGAGCCGGCGGCCAGTTCCACGAGGATCGGACAATCGGGGCGGTCATCGCCGGCACAGGAGTCCACGAGCCGGGCCAGCGTCGATTTCATCTCTTCCAGCTCGGCGATCTTTGTCTGGATTGTGACCAGATGCGCCTGTGCGATCCGCTTGACGTCTGCACTGGCGCGTGACGTGTCTTCGTAAAGCGCCAGCAAGGCGCGGCAGTCGCCAATAGAGAACCCATGCGCCCGCGCCCGACCCAGAAAGGTCAACTTGTGGCAATCGGTGTCCGAGAAATCGCGATAGCCATTGGCTCCGCGCGCGGGGCGGATGAGGCCGATTTCTTCGTAATAGCGGATGGTCTTGGCAGGCAGACCGGTGCGGGTCGCGGCGTCGCCGATATTCATACGGGTGCCTCGCTGATGCTTGCGTCGTCCCGCAAGGCGGGGTGCAGCGCCCGCAGCCGCAATGCATTGGTGATCACCAGGACCGATGACAGCGCCATCGCGGCGGCGGCCAGCATCGGAGAGAGAGAGACACCCGTGAAGGGGTAGAGTACGCCTGCCGCGACCGGAATGAGCGCGATATTGTATCCGAACGCCCAGCCGAGGTTCTGGCGAATGTTGCGCAGCGTCGCCGCCGAGATTTCCAACGCATTGGCCACACCGGTCACCCGCCCCGAGGACAAAACCACATCAGCGCTTTCAATCGCCACATCCGTGCCTGTCCCGACGGCAAGACCGACATCCGCCGCCGCGAGTGCTGGCGCATCGTTAATCCCGTCGCCGACAAAGGCAACAGGGCCATGGGCGGCGCGCAGACGTTCGACGGCTTTCTGCTTGTCACCCGGAAGAACCTCCGCCTCAACATGATCGATGCCGAGAATCCGCGCCATGGCATCTGCTGCCGCGCGCGTGTCTCCGGTGATCAATGCCAGTGTACGGCCTTGCGCGCGCAGCATGTCCAAAGCAGCGGCCGCGTCCGGTTTGATCGCATCCGCCAAGGTGAAGTGTCCGGCGTAGGCCCCATCCACAGCGACCATGACGGGCGTATGGTCGGCGTCTTGCTCTGGCAAGGTGGGCAATTCAACACCTTCACCTTGAAGAAATCGGGCCGAACCCACCAGAATGGTCCGGTCTTGAACGCGGGCGCTTAGCCCCAAACCGGCCACTGCGTGCAAGTCTGAGGCTGTTAAGACCTGCACATCTCGAACGTCCGCCGCCTCCACAATGGCGCGCGCCAGAGGATGTTCAGACGATCGTTCCGCAGCCGACACGATCGCCAGCAGGTCGCGCTCGGCCCAGTCGGCGGCAGGGTGAATGCCGGTGACCGAGGGGCATCCTTTGGTCAAGGTTCCCGTCTTGTCGAACGCGACGACGTCAACATCTGACAGAGCCTGCAACGCGTCCCCACGCCGGAACAAAACGCCCAGCTCTGCTGCGCGACCCGTGCCCACAATGATCGATGTCGGCGTCGCCAGCCCCATGGCGCAGGGACAGGCGATGATCAAAACCGAAACCCCTGCGACAAGCGCGCGCCCGACCGCGTCTCCGTCGGCAAAAGTGAGCCAGGCCAGAACGGTCAGCGCCGCGATGACTAGAACTGCCGGCACGAACACGGCGATGACGCGGTCCGCGAGTGCCTGGACGGGCAGTTTCGTTGCCTGAGCCTCTTCGACCATGGCCACGATCCGCGCGAGGACGGTTTCGCGACCCGTCGCCTCGACACGCATGCGCAGGGCGCTGTTTGCATTGACCGTGCCACCAACAAGCGGATCGCCCGGAGCCTTTGCGACCGGCGCGGGTTCACCGGTCAGCATGCTTTCGTCGACATATCCGGTCCCGGACAGGATCTCTCCGTCCACAGGAACGCGGGCGCCCGGGCGCAAGATGACAACATCGCCTCGACGCAGCCGCGCTGTTGCGCGCGTTTCGGTCATGCCATCTCCGGCATCGACTTCGACGGTCTCAGGCCTCAGTTGGATGAGCGCGCGGATGGCTTGACCGGCTTTGCCGCGCGCACGCGCCTCAAGCCACCGACCTGTCAGGATAAGCGTAACGATCACTGCCGCCGCCTCGAAATACACCGCAACCGAGCCATCCGGCATGACCTGAGGCACAAAAGTGGCAATCGCGGAGTAAACCCACGCTGCCCCCGCTCCAAGCGCAACGAGGCTGTCCATATCGGGCGCGCGCCTGAAGAAGGCCGGGATGCCACGTTCAAAGAACTGTCGACCCGGGATCACCAGCACCAACGTGACTAGAATGAACTGCAAGATCCACGAAACCTCGATCCCGAGCGTCCGCATGATCCAGTGATGAAAGGCCGGAACAAGATGCCCGCCCATTTCAATCACAAAAACCGGCAGCGTGAGCATCGCGGACAGGAGCGCGGTGCGAAAGGCCTGACTTTCTTCTTCTCCAGCGGATGTCGTCGCATGACCTTTGTCTTCATCTGCGGCCGTGGCCGCGTAACCCGCCTCGGATATGGTGGCGACCATCTGATCCGCGTCCGTACTGCCATCCAACGCCCAGACCACCGCCCGCCGCGTGGCGAGGTTGACCGAGGCGCGCGTGACACCCGGCAGGTCCAGAAGCGCGCGTTCCACCCGCCCAGCACAAGACGCGCAATGCATATCGCCGACGTCCAGGGCGATCGACACTTCACGCGCGGGATAGCCGGCCGCGGTGAGGGCGTCGTTCACCGACCCGGCCTGGGCCCCATCCCAATCCATGCTGGCGGTGCGCGACGCCAAATTCACACGCGGTGCAATCACGCCGGGTACGGCAGCCAACGCCTTTTCCGCCCGCGCGGCGCAGGACGCGCAGTGCAAACCATCAATCGCAAATGTGATCGCAGTGCTTGCCGCCATGACACTCCAGCTCCGCCATGCTTTTTCATCCGGAACATAAGGGTTCCCGTCACGGGAAGGTCAAGGGGTCAGGTTTCTTCAACCTCTTGGCCCTGATCATCCAGCTCATTGAGCAGGTCCAGCAGCATCTCGTAACGATCCTCGCCAATCTGTTCGCGGATCTCGTCCATCAACTGAACGCTGGTATCGAGGTTTTCGGCAATCAACCGCTCGCCTTGTGCGGTGATGCGCACAATCTGCTTGCGTCGGTCATGCGGGTCAACTTCACGGCCGATAAGATCCTTTTCGTCGAGCTTCTGCAGGATTCGGGTAAGGCTGGGCAACAGCAGGCAGGCCTGTTCGGCGATCCGGGTCGGGTCCAACGGCCCGGACTCCTCAAGGATGCGCAACACCCGCCATTGCTGCTCGGTGATCCCGACATCGGCCAGCATGTTCCGGATAGGCCCCATCACGCGCTCACGTGCACGCAACAAAGCAATTGGCAACGATCGAGCAGTCGAAGGGAGGGAACGGGGCATGTTACAGTTTTGGCCATCGGAAGGTTGATGTGCAAGAGGCACCCCTCCGAATGCAGCCGGTTGACGCAGCGTGCGTATTTATATAACATGTTAATTAATAGAGGAGCCGCGCCACATGCCGCATATTATGGTGGACTACTCGCCGAATATGGAAGACCGGACCGATATGGGCGCGCTGTGCGAAACCTTGCGGCGCGCGGCGGCGGCAACCGATGTTTTTCCGCTGGCCGGCATCCGCGTCCGCGCCTTTCGCGCCGATCATGTGGCGCAGGCTGATGGTGCAGCGCACCACGGTTATGTGGATATCTCGGTCCGCTTGCGCGCAGGCCGCGACCTCGCGGTGCGCAAGGCCGCAGCCGAAGAGATCTTTGAAGCCGCCCGAGCACATCTTGGGCCGGTGATCAAGGCCCACTCTGTTGCCTTGTCACTGGAAATGCGCGACATCGACCCCGAGCTTGCGCCCAAGACCGGCTCGGTCCGCGACCATCTGGAGCATCGCTAGATCATGTCCGATCTTGACCGGAATCTCGAACGCCTCGCACCGCTGCTCGCGCAGGTCCGGAAGAGCGGGATCGCCAACCGCATCAACGGGGCGGATCACTGGCCCGAAACCGGTGCCACGTTTGCTACGTCGTCGCCGGTAGATGAAAGCCACATTTGCGAGGTCGCACGTGGCGGTGTCGGGGATATCGATGTCGCGGCCCAGGCCGCGCGCGCGGCCTTTCCCGCCTGGCGCGACCTGCCGGGGACCGAGCGCAAGGCCATCCTGCATCGCATCGCCGACCAGATCGTTGCCCGTGCGGATGAAATTGCGCTCTGCGAATGCTGGGACACAGGCCAGGCGATCCGGTTCATGTCAAAGGCGGCGCTGCGCGGTGCGGAAAACTTCAGGTTCTTTGCCGATCGCGCTCCGGCGGCCCGCGATGGTCAAACTCTGCCATCCGCTACACTGATGAACGTCACCACGCGGGTCCCGATCGGACCGATTGGCGTGATCACGCCCTGGAACACGCCCTTCATGCTCTCCACATGGAAGATCGCGCCGGCGCTTGCGGCGGGCTGCACGGTCGTCCACAAGCCGGCCGAGTTCTCTCCCCTAACGGCGCGGTTGCTCATCGAAATCGCCGAAGAGGCGGGACTGCCGCCTGGTGTCTGGAACCTCGTGAACGGGATGGGCGAAGAAGCTGGCAAGGCGCTGACCGAACATCCTGACATCAAGGCCATCGCCTTTGTCGGAGAAAGCCGGACCGGGTCGATGATCATGAAGCAGGGCGCCGACACCCTGAAACGCGTGCATTTCGAGCTCGGCGGCAAGAACCCGGTTATCGTGTTCGAAGATGCCGATCTGGACCGGGCCATCGATGCTGCAATCTTCATGATCTATTCCTTGAATGGAGAACGCTGCACATCCTCATCCCGGTTGCTGGTGCAATCTTCGATCGCCGAACGCTTCCTCGACGAGCTCCGCGCACGGGTCGAAAACATCCGGGTCGGTCATCCGCTCGACCCCGCGACCGAGGTCGGCCCCCTGATCCATCAGTCACATCTGGACAAGGTCACGGGCTATTTCGACCTTGCCCGCAGCGAAGGCGCCACCATCGCGGCGGGCGGCAACGCGCCGGATCGGCCCGGCCATTACGTGACGCCCACGCTCTTGACCGGCGCCCGAAACGACATGCGCATCGCGCAGGAAGAAATCTTCGGTCCCGTTCTGACCGCGATACCGTTTGAAACCGAAGACGACGCGCTGCGCATGGCCAACGACATCCCCTACGGCCTGACCGCTTATCTCTGGACCAACGACCTGACCCGTGCACTTCGGTTTACCGACCGTCTCGAAGCCGGCATGATCTGGGTGAACTCAGAGAATGTCCGCCACCTGCCGACCCCCTTTGGTGGCGTCAAGGCCAGCGGCATCGGCCGTGACGGCGGCGACTGGTCGTTCGAGTTCTACATGGAGCAGAAGCATATCGGCTTTGCCACCGGTCAGCACAGGATACCCCGTCTTGGCACCTGACCGCTTCTTCTCTTTCCAAATACTCCGGGGAGCGCGAGGGGTTGGCCCCTCGCTGCTTCCACTGATCATCTGACACAGGATCTGCCATGCCCTTGCCATCGCCGAACCTTTATCCCCCGTTCAACATCGTTCGCCTCAGCCATGTCGAATACATCGTGACCGATCTCGCGGCCGCCCGCGCCTTTTACGTCGACACGCTGGGCCTCCAGATCAGCCATGAAGACGCCAGCACCATCCTGTTGCGTGCCATGGAAGAACGCGGGCATCACAGCATTATCCTAACCATGGGCGATACACCGTCCGTTGGGGTCTTGGGGTTCAAGCTCTATGACGACGCTGATCTCGACAAGGCGGCGGTGCATTTCCAGGCGCTCGGCCTGCCCGTCGACTGGGTCGTCCGTCCGCATCTGGGCCGCGCCTTCCGCACGCGCGATCCATGGGGCATTCCGCTCGAATTCTACGCCCGGATGGACCGCCTGCCGCCGATCCACCAGAAATACAAGCTTTACGGCGGCGTAAAACCTTTGCGGATCGACCATTTCAACATGTTCAGTTCCGATGTGGATGCCAGCGTGGCCTTCTACAACGACATCGGCTTTCGCGTGACCGAATACACCGAAGACGACGACAGCGGTCGGATCTGGGCAGCGTGGATGCACCGCAAGGGCGGCGTGCATGACGTGGCCTTCACCAATGGCCTCGGTCCCCGGCTGCATCACACCGCGTTCTGGGTGCCGAACCCGCTCAACATCATCGACCTGCTCGATCTGATGGCCACCACCGGCTATGTCGCCAATATCGAACGCGGACCCGGTCGCCACGGTATCTCGAACGCGTTCTTCCTCTATGTGCTCGACCCTGACGGTCACCGGATCGAGATCTACTGCTCGGATTATCAGACTTGCGATCCCGATCTCGAACCAATCCGCTGGTCGCTGGACGACCCGCAGCGGCAAACCTTGTGGGGGGCGCCTGCCCCGCGCAGCTGGTTTGAACACGGATCGCTCTTCGACGGTGTCGAACCCAGGCCATCGTCTCTTGACGCGCAACCGATCATAGCGCCCTGATCGACCCGAAGGAGCACGCATGAAATGGACTGAATTTGGCGACTGGGGTCGGCGCGTCGCGGATTGGGCGCAGGACTACCACATAACCGTGGGCGACCGCCCGGTGCGCGCCAGGACAGAGCCGGGCGCTATCTACGACGCTTTGCCTGCCACGCCGCCCGAGACGCCCGAAGACATGGAGGTGATCTTTCGCGATTTCGAAGACACCGTGATGCCCGGAATCACGCATTGGCAGCACCCGCGTTTCTTTGCCTATTTCAACTCCAACGCCGCTGCGCCATCGGTTCTAGCCGAGTTCATCACCAGCGCGATCGCA
The DNA here is from genome assembly GCA_039195015.1 of Pseudomonadota bacterium. Taxonomy (GTDB): domain Bacteria; phylum Pseudomonadota; class Alphaproteobacteria; order Rhodobacterales; family Rhodobacteraceae; genus JBCCVT01. The sequence continues at coordinate 10,707 of JBCCVT010000007.1, read as the reverse complement.
CCACAATGCATGCTCTGGCAGACCTCGCCCGCGGCAACCGAGATGGAAACCCGGATGATGGACTGGTTGCGCCAGTCGCTCGGGCTAGCACCGGAATTCCAGGGCGTGATCCAGGACAGCGCGTCATCTGCGACATTGGCCGCGGTTCTGACAATGCGCGAAAAGGCTTTGGGTTGGACCGGCAACACCCAAGGCCTGTTTGGAAAGAAAACGCTACGTATCTACGCCTCGTCCGAGGTCCATTCATCGATCGACCGTGCGATCTGGGTGGCGGGTATCGGTGAGGAAAACCTCGTGCGCATCCCAAGCGCCGGAGACTGGCGGGGCATGCAGCCCCAGGCGCTTGACGCTGCGATCCGCGCGGATCGCGCCGCCGGGCACCAACCCGCCGGCCTGATCCTGTCAGTGGGCGGAACCGGGACCGGAGCCACAGATCCGGTCAAGGCCTGCCTTGATATCGCCGAAGCCCACAGTCTCTATACCCATGTCGATGCTGCATGGGCCGGGTCGGCCATGATCTGCCCCGAGTACAGGCACTATTGGGAAGGCGTGGATCGGGCCGATAGCATCGTCTTTAATCCGCACAAATGGCTGGGCGTGCAGTTCGATTGCTCGGCGCATTTCCTGCGCGACCCGGATGACCTCGTGCGAACGCTGGCGATCAGCCCTGAATACCTGAAGACCCACGGTCGTGATGGGATCATAAACTATTCGGAATGGTCGGTGCCGCTTGGTCGCCGATTTCGCGCGCTGAAAATCTGGTTCCTTATTCGCGCATATGGCCTTGACGGCTTGCGTGCGCGCATCCGCAACCATGTGACTTGGGCCAACACTTTGCACGATCGGATCGCTGCTGACCCGGAATTCCAGATCGTCACCCGACCGATGTGGTCTCTCTTCACCTTTCGATACGCACCACCCGGCGCCACCGATCTGGATGCGCTGAACCAAAGGCTGGTTGACGCGATCAATGATGACGGCCGCATTTATCTTACCCAGACCCGCGTTGACGGAGACTTGGTGATCCGGTTCCAGGCTGGTCAGTTCGAAACAACCGAGGCGGATGTGATGATGACCCATGACGTGCTGCGCGCTGTCGCCAAGGGCTTGGCGTGATGCGTCTGGCGAGCTTCACCGCAGAAGACGGGCAGGCGTGTTATGGCGCAGTCTCCGATGGCGGCATGATCGCACTATCGCCGGATTATCCACACTGGCCGACCTTGCGCGAAGCCATCGCCGATGAGGGTCTGCAACCGCTCTGTCAAGCCGCGCAGCATCGCGCTGTGACCCATCCAAACGGCAGCTTCGCGTATGCCATCCCGATCCCGGCGCCTGAAAAGATCATCTGCGTGGGCGTGAACTTCCCTGACCGGAACGCGGAGTACAAGGACGGTAACGAAGCCCCTCCGAACCCATCGCTCTTTGTCCGCTTCCCGAGGTCATTCACAGGGCATGATCAGCCGCTGATCCGACCGCCCGAGACACCGCAGCTGGACTACGAGGGCGAGATCGCCATCGTTATCGGCAAGACCGGCCGACGCATTGCCGAGGCGGATGCCTATGACCACATCGCAGCCCTGACCCTTTGCAATGAAGGCACGCTGCGCGATTGGGTCCGCCATGCCAAATTCAACGTCACACAGGGCAAGAACTGGGACGCGTCCGGAGCAATTGGTCCGTGGTTGGTGCCCTTCACCTCGCCTGCGCAGTTGGACGACATTCGCCTTACGACCCATGTGAACGGAGAGCTCAGGCAGGACGACCGGACAAGCCGCATGATCTTTCCGATCCGCCGACAAATCGCCTATGTCTCAACCTTCACGACGCTGGTTCCGGGCGATGTGATCGTCACAGGCACGCCGACCGGTGCAGGCGCCCGGTTGGATCCCCCTCAATATTTGCGCCCCGGTGATGTGGTCGACGTTTCGGCCGATGGCATCGGGACGCTTCGCAACGTGGTCAGGGACGAGACATGACACCGCAGGAGATCGAAGAGGCCGCCGATGCGCTTTACGCCGCCGATCACCTGAACCGGCAGACCGGACTGCTGTCGCTGCGCTATCCGGGTATGACCATTGATGACGCCTATGCCGTGCAGGCTGCTCTGGTGGCGCGCAAGATCGCGGCGGGACGCCAGCGGATCGGCTGGAAGATCGGTCTGACAAGCCGGGCGATGCAAGACGCGCTCAAGATCGACACGCCTGACAGTGGTGTTTTGCTTGATGACATGTCGTTCGAACCCGGAGCGACGATCCCAAATGGCCGGTTCATACAGCCGCGCGTAGAAGCCGAGATCGCGTTTGTAATGAAAGCCGCGATTTCCGGCGATGCCACCCGGGACGAGGTTCTGTCCGCAACAGACTATGTTGCGCCCGCGCTTGAGATCCTCGACACACGGATCCTTCGCCAGGATCCCAAGACTGGACAGGCCCGCGTGATTACCGACACCATCAGCGACAACGCGGCAAATGCGGGCGTGGTTCTGGGGCCCAAACGCCACGACCCTGCTGCGGTGGATCTGCGCTGGACCGGCGCGATCGTTTCGCGCGATGGCAGCGTCGAGGAAACCGGTCTGGGCGCGGGGGTGTTGAACGACCCGGTGACCGCTGTGCGATGGCTGGCCGCGCGGCTGGAAGGTTATGGACAGCAAATCGAACACGGAGATATCCTGCTCTCTGGGTCGTTCATTCGGCCTTTGGAGTGCCCGCCCGGTTGCCGGATCGACGCCGATTTCGGCGCTTTTGGCTTTGTTTCCGTTTCATTCGCTTAAGGACCACGCCCATGCCCGCCCCAATCAACTCTTTCAAGGCCGCGCTTGCGCGCGGTGAGCGTCAGATCGGCTGCTGGATGAGTTTCGGGGATGCCAACGCGACCGAGATCATGGGCACCGCAGGCTTTGACTGGCTTGTTATCGACGGCGAACATACCCCTTATGATATCCGCACGATCCGGTCGCAACTGGTCGCTCTTGCCGCCAGCGACAGCCATCCGGTCGTTCGGGTGCCGATCGGCGCGGACTGGATCATCAAACAGGTGCTCGATGTCGGAGCGCAAACCATTCTTGTTCCACTGGTGGAGAGCGCGGATCAGGCACGTGAGTTGGTGCGGGCCTGCCGGTACCCTCCGGTCGGTATGCGCGGTGTTGGCGGCGCAGGTGCGCGCGCGACACGATTTGGGTCAATCACGGACTACATTACGTCCGCCGATGACCAGATCTGCCTGATCATCCAGATCGAAAATCGGGCGGGTCTTGAGGCGCTGGATGAGATCCTGACGATTGACGGGATCGATGGGGTCTTCATCGGACCGGCGGACCTCTCGGCCGATCTGGGCTATCCGGGCAAGAGCGACGCGCCCGAGGTCGTTGACGTGATCCGTGACTGCATCGACAGGGTCCGTGCAGCAGGCAAGGCGCCGGGGATCCTGGGTATCGACGACGAAAGCATCGCGCGTTACCGCGACTTTGGCGCTCAATTCCTGGCAGTCGGTATCGATGTATTGTTGCTGGCACGTGCGGCGCGGGCCACATCCAAGCATTGGAAGGATTGACGTAACGGCGGCATTGGAGCTCAGCGATCTCAACTACCCTTCATTTGCGCTGCAGCCTGCGTATACCCGCCTGATGCACCATCGATAAAGTGGATGTGATCATCCTGCATGAAGGATGGAACGATACAAGTCATCATGGCCTCGGTCTGCGCCCACAAGCCGTAACGGATGAGACCGGCCGCCTGGCCCCGCCCGAGCAAGCCCGTCAACTTGGCGCGCGTGGCCTCATCGCAGTCTAGCGTCATTTTCAAACCGTCATCGAATTTCCGGAAGTCGCTGTTGGCGGCAACGGTCCGGCCATAGTGCTTTGGATCGAACCCACCGATGACAAGTCCAAGTCGCATCAGAACCCAGGCGATCCCGCTTTCGATCAGAACCGCACGACGGGCTTTTGAAAGGGACGCGCCCGTGCGCCGCGCATGTGCTTCCAAAGTCGCGCCGGCCGGCGGCCAGTTGGTGCCGGGACCCGTATCGGGCGCGGGGTGGCCGGCGCGCGCAAGCCGACCGGTGCAGGCCACGATCTCGGCCACCAAACGGGCGATATCAGCCTCCGAAGCACCGGGTTCGGGCTGTAGTACGACGGACAGAATCGTTCCGTTGCGCGATGACATATGCGCCCAGCGACAGGAAAGGCCCGTGAGGTCAGGCTCCGTGCCCGAGGGCGCATCCGGAACATCGAGCGCGCCTTCTTTCATCAAGCGTTCGCACAAAGCAAGGCCCCCACCCGTGAACATCGCATAATCCACAGCCGGAGCGGCCCGGTACCGCGCCACGGCCACATCCGCGCCATGCGTTCGCACATCCTGCATGGGCATCAACGCCGTGCGCAGCGCAATCGAGAACTCGGCATCCGCCCAAACTCGCACGGCAGCCAATGCCGCCTGCGCCGTGTCCCGCAGCGTGGGAGGCACGGCGAAACCCACGCCGTCACCTCCAAAAACAAAGGGGAATGTCTGATCCTTTGCGCCATTCATCAAGGCCGAGATCACGGCAGCGGCCACCATGTTGACGGTCTTGTAGCGGCCTGAGGCAATCTCTTGCGTCGAATTGACAATGTCTGCTGTGCCGATCCACCAATCGTCAGGCAAGGGCACGTATGCACCGGTTTCACACAAATCGCCGAAGTCATCATGCCGGCGCAAATCTTCATAAAATGTCTCGGTCACAGGTCACTTCACCAGGTCTTTGGCCTACGCTTGTGGCCGAATACGCACCATTCAAAAAGCGCACTTTAACCCCATGGCGTTTGTCGTTACATAGCGCGCGCATTGCATATCTGGAGAAAAGACATGGGTTACCGCGTCGTTGTCGCCGGCGCCACGGGCAATGTGGGCCGCGAAATGCTGAACATCCTGGCCGAGCGCCAGTTTCCGGTGGATGAGATTGCCGCTCTGGCAAGCCGTAAATCGCTGGGAACCGAGGTGAGCTTTGGCGACAAGACACTGAAGACCCAAGATCTGGACACGTTCGATTTCGCAGGCTGGGATATCGCGCTTTTCGCGATCGGGTCCGATGCCACCAAAACCTATGGACCCCGCGCGGCCGATGCAGGCTGTGTCGTGATCGACAACAGCTCACTCTATCGCTATGACCCGGACATTCCGCTGATCGTCCCCGAGGTGAACCCTCAGGCGATCCACGGATATGCTAAGAAAAACATCATCGCCAACCCGAACTGCTCGACCGCGCAGATGGTCGTGGCGCTCAAGCCCCTGCATGATCGAGCACGGATCAAACGGGTGGTGGTGTCGACCTACCAGTCGGTGTCCGGTGCGGGGGCTGCGGGCATGGATGAGCTTTGGGACCAGACCAAGGCGGTTTACAACCCGACATCGGATGTTGAGCCGAAGAAGTTCCAGAAGCAGATCGCGTTTAACCTCATCCCGCAGATCGACGTCTTCATGGAGGACGGATCGACCAAGGAAGAATGGAAGATGGTGGCCGAAACGAAGAAGATCGTCGATCCATCGATCAAGGTCACGGCCACCTGCGTGCGCGTGCCTGTTTTTGTCGGCCATTCCGAGTCGGTGAATATCGAGACCGAGGATTTTCTGGACGAGGACGAGGCCCGCGACATCCTGCGGGCGGCACCGGGGATCATGGTGATCGACAAGCGTGAAGACGGTGGCTATGTCACACCGATTGAATGCGTGGGCGATTTTGCGACATTTATCAGCCGACTTCGTCAGGATTCGACGATTGACAACGGCCTGAACTTCTGGTGCGTGTCCGATAACCTGCGTAAAGGGGCCGCATTGAATGCGGTTCAGATCGCCGAATTACTTGGTCGTGAAATCCTGAATAAGGGCTGAATCTCAGGTCTCGTCGAGGTGACACGCGCCTTGGGTCAAGCGGTGCCCCGGAAACGGGCCACCGAACCGTTCGCAATATTGCCGGTATGTTGGACCGATCTCGGATGCCTTGCAGATCCGCTGAGCATCCGAGACGCGCCTGAGGATGAGGCCGCCTCCCAAAGGCTCAAGTGCAAACCCTTTGGCGTGGCAGCGTCGAAGAAGCTCGGACCACGACCTGGCAGTCGCGAGATCCACGGCGAGAAGCGACCGAATGGGAGCGACGAGCGCCTCATCCGCCCTTCGGGTCGTCTTCGGCGGCGTTGCGTGACGGCGCAAATGGGCGTCAAGCGCATCGCGCATCACGGCGCCGAGGCTGACGTCTTGCTCCTTGGCCAGGGCATGCACAGCTTTCAGCTGTGCGGCATCGATCCGGAATGTCGCGTGGGTCGTATCCATGGCTTGACCCTGCGCTTCGAAGGTTAAGCAATCACTAAAACCGCTCGGCCCGAAGCACCTCCACATCGCCCACCGTAACGACGCCCATATTGCGTTCGACAACGGCAAAAGCTGCATCCAGGAGCGCGTCGAGCCGTTCGGGACGGATGATACAGACGACCTGAACCATGCCCGTTCCGCGTCCGATCTGTCCTTCGCGGCTCCACTCGCCGGACCGGCCGGATCCGCCCAGAACCGGCATTACCGTCCATCCGGACACGCCGGCTTCGGTCATCGCGTCCGTCAGTCGCGATTGCATCACCGCTTCAATAATGATCGCCACTCGTTTGGCCTTGTGGGTCTGCATCAGGTCAACCTCCGGTCAAAGCGCTTGCCACGGCCACATAAATTGGCAGACCCAGCGTCAGGTTAAACGGGAATGTCACGCCCAGCGACAGCGTAAGGTAGATGGACGGGTTCGCTTCGGGCAGCGCGACCCGCATGGCCGCCGGAACCGCGATGTAAGAGGCTGACGCGGCCAGAACCATGAAGAGCGCAACGCTGCCTGTGCCTACGCCCAGAAGCAGGCCGAAAGCCAAGCCAACCCCCGATCCGATCAACGGCATGAGAATGCCAAATGCCAAAACGCCTGGCTGCAACACCTTTCCTCCTCCGCGCAGGCCACGTCCTGCGACCAGACCCATATCGAGCAGAAACAGGCACAGCACACCCTGAAACGGCGCAACGATGAACGGGCTGATCCGCTCCATTCCGTCCTGCCCCGTGGCCCAGCCGATCAAGAAAGAGCCGACCAGCAGAACGATCGACCCGTTCAAAAGGATTTCGCGCCAGAGCTCGCCATCCATGCGCCGCGCAGACCCGTTCCCGTCCCCGACACGACTGATCAGCCAGAGCGCCGAGAGGATCGCCGGCGCCTCCATCACCGCGGCAACAGCGACCATGTATCCATCGTAGATGATCCCCCCACTTTGCAGCACAGACGTGCCCGCCACAAAGGTCACGATCGAGATCGATCCGTAATGTGCCGCGACCGCCCCGGCATCGACCCGGCTGAGTGTCGACAGAACCGAGAGCAGGTAGAAGGCCACGAAAGGCAGCACCAAACTGAGTATCCCACCGGCCAGAAGAGACAGGCCAAGCGTCAGATCAACCCCGTGATCGGCGACGCTCACACCGCCTTTGAACCCGATCGCGAAGAGCAGATAGATCGACATCGCCTTGGCCGCGGCCTCGGGGATTGTCAGATCGGATCGGGCCAGTGCCGCCGCGACACCTAACGCAAATGACAAAATGATTGGCGACAGAATGTTTTCCGCCGCCAACGCCCAAATCTGATCCATGCCCTGCCCCCAATGCCGTTCTGAGCCATGTAAGAAGGTTTTCAGGTTTTGAAAGGTCAGACCGGCAAAAAGCGACCCATTGTCGGATCGAAACACTCAAGCCCCTCTTCACCTATACCGGTCCATAGCCCGTTCAGGCTCAATACGCCCTCACAGACAGCAGATTTCACAAATGGAAATATCATCAGATTCTCAAGCGACGCCAAAACCGCCTGTTTCTCGAGCGCGCGCGGCCGCTGTCCTCCGGTCACAAGGCGTCGATACCACGCCTCGTTGTCGGTGTAAGAGGTCGACTTCCACCCGTGACAGCGTTTTTGCAAAGACACCGGCAACGGCTTGGCCAGTTCCATGACGCCCCCATTTTCGTCTGTCTCAGCGCAGCGGTTATCTGCATTTGGACGAAAATTCGAGACATAACGTGCTGCGCCGGCAACCTTTTGCAAACCTGTGTCGGCACAATCTGCCATCGCCGTGGGGGCATGAGACGACATAGGTGAGTGTGGTGGAAAACATTATCGTATTGCGACGGGAGGAGTCGGTCCGCGTGGATCCCGACCAGCTCGGCGCCTTGTATCGCCAATTGGGTGAAAGCGGCGCCGAAGACGTCGTTTGCCGTGCAATCGAAGAACTGGCCGTACGCCTGTCACATTGCGAGCGCATGTGGCGGTCACAGGACCTGCCCGGTCTGCGAAAGAGCGCAAGATCGTTGATTGCGATTGCCGAGCAGATCGGTATGAACAGTCTGGCACGCGTGGCGGATGACGTGACACGCACCATCGATCAGCATGATCAGGTGGCGCAGGCCGCAACCCTGACCCGGTTGATGCGGATTGGTGAGCGGTCGCTAACAGCGGTCTGGGATTTGCAGGATCTTTCGGTCTGAACCCTTGCGGGTGGCGCAGGCTGGTCTAGGCTGACCGCAAAAGCGCCGATGCAAGCGAGACCGAAATGACCCTGACTTTTGCCGATGCCGATCGCACAACCATTCCCGTTCATGCGATTGGATCGGATGATCTGGCCGACTGGCGCGCCGATCAGCCCGAACGCGTCTCAGCATGGATAGACGCCAATGGGTTCTCGGGACGCAGGGGACAGGCGCTGGTCATACCGGACGAAAGCGGTGCCCTGTCGATGGCGCTTCTGGGAACCGGGACCGAGCCGCAACGCAAACGCGGACGTTTTGTCCTGGCGGAGGGAGCCGCGAAGCTCCCTGCCGGCACCTACCGGATTGAACGACACAGCGGACTGGACCTTGAGACCGAAGGGCTTGGCTGGCTGCTGAGCGGCTATGATTTCGCACGGTATCGCAAACCCAAACCCGCCAAGGCCCGACTGATCGCGCCGAATGGCATCGATGCCGCACGGGTCGAAGCGATTGCCGGTGGCGAGGCGCTAACCCGCGATCTGATCAACACGCCCGCCTCTGACATGGGTCCGAATGCGCTTGAGACCGAGGCGCAGGAACTGGCGGAGAGGTTTAACGCGACGATCAAAGTCACTGTTGGCGATGCCCTGCTCGACGACAACTACCCGATGATCCACACGGTCGGACGCGCCTCGACCACGCCGCCGCGGCTCATTGACCTGACTTGGGGTGATAGCGGCCCGAGGCTGACGATCGTTGGAAAGGGCGTGTGTTTTGATACCGGCGGGTTGAACCTCAAACCCGGCGGCGCGATGGGCCTGATGAAAAAGGATATGGGCGGCGCGGCGACCGTCCTCGGCCTCGCTCATATGATCATGGCTCTGGGACTGCCGGTGCAACTGCGCGTGCTCATCCCAGCTGTTGAAAATGCAGTCTCTGGCAATGCGTTCCGTCCCGGCGACATTCTGACCTCTCGCAAAGGGCTGACGGTGGAAATCAACAACACCGACGCAGAAGGCCGTCTGGTGTTGGCCGACGCGTTGGCGCTAGCCGACGACGAAAAGCCCGATCTGATGGTCTCGATGGCAACGTTGACCGGCGCGGCGCGCGTGGCGGTCGGTCCGGACTTGGCCCCGTTCTACTGCAACAGTGACGATACGGCTGCGGCCCTGACTGCGGCTGGATCGCGCGTGGCCGACCCGGTGTGGCGGATGCCCTTCCACGATCCGTATGAGGCGATGATCGAGCCCGGCATCGCCGATCTCGACAATGCGCCGTCGGGTGGTTTTGCGGGCTCAATTACCGCAGCCTTGTTCCTGCGGAGGTTCGTGACACGGACGCCGAACTATTTGCATTTTGACATCTACGGCTGGCAGCCGAGTGCCGCCCCTGCCCGGCCCAAGGGCGGCGTTGGTCAAGGTGCGCGCGCCTTGCTGGACGCCCTGCCGGATATGCTGAACTTATGACAGACCGTCGATTTCACTGGGCGAATGCGCATGTTGCGCATCAAAGCCTCGAAGACCGGGTCGAAGCACCCGTGTTTACGACCGGGACAACGACGACCTGCACGCGTCCGGTTGTCGATCTGAGGGCCTCTCCGGATGGTGCAAGGGACAAACAGCTTCTATTTGGGCAGGCATTCTGTGCGCTCGACAGTCGGGATGGCTGGACGTTTGGATATGATCCCGTCGACGGGTACTGCGGATATGTGCGCGACGCGGTGCTGGGTTTGCATGTCGAACCAACCCATCGGGTCACCGCGCGAAGCACCCATCTATATCAGGCGGCGGACATCAAATCGCGTGAGATCGCGGCCTTGAGCTTTGGCGCCCGCCTTACCGTCGTGGACACGCAAGGACGTTTTGCGGCCCTTGCAGACGGCTCGTTCGTGCCTGCAATGCACATTTCACCCGTCGCAACCCAATCGACCGACATCGCCCTGACAGCTGAAGCGTTCCTCGGAACGCCTTATCTCTGGGGTGGCAATTCGGGGTTCGGGATCGATTGCTCGGGGCTGGTACAGCTTGCTCTGCATGCCGCAGGGCGGACTTGTCCGCGAGACAGCGACCTGCAGGCCCGCGAATGGCAGGACGTCGGGAACCGACCGCTCGCCCGGGGGGATCTTGTTTTCTGGGACGGTCATGTCGGATTGCTGTTGGACGCGAACACCTTGATCCACGCGAACGCCCATCACATGGCGGTG
>JBCCVT010000006.1:0-32092 GCA_039195015.1 Pseudomonadota bacterium | reverse complement strand
GATCATCGGCCAGAACGGTCGAAACCATGCGCTGCACATCGCGTTCGAATTGTGCCATCAGCGTCGATTTCATCGTCAGCACCGCATCGCGCATCGCGGTGGCTAGCGCCTCTTCGCCCGCCTTGGTATAGCGGTCAGCGCTGGTGCGCGCGTCTGCGAGGGCCTTTTCAGCTTCGGTTCGCGCGGTTGCGACGATAGAGGCGGCTTTGGTTTCGGCCTCGGCCACAAGCCGCGCGGCCTCATCTGAGCCTGCTTGAACCCCGTCATGCCGCAAGCGGTCAATCAGCGCGTCGATCCCGCGCGCGGTTTCTTCTTCCCGGGCCATCAGGCGACCCCCGCACTGATCACGAGAGCGAAGACGAATGCAAAAACGCCAAACCCTTCGATGATCGCCGCGGGGGCGAGCGCAAGGCCGAAGATTTCGGGTTTTTCCTTGGAGGCGTTGATGGCCGCCGCGCAGGCCCGCCCCTGCCAGATCCCGCAGTAAAGCAGGGCTACGCCCGACAGTAGCCCAATGCCAAAGAGCCCTCCGGCGTTTTCAGGCGTGACCGCGCGGTTCAGGGTGAACATGATAACAATGCCGTAGATCACGAATGTCGAGGGAAAGGCAGAGATCCCGACAAAGCGACCATAGCCGCCTTCGGTTTCAAGCATTGCGCCGATGCTGGCCTGCCCAGCGATCGAGCATCCGATCGAACTGGCCACCGCACCCAGTGCCATGGGCGCGAAGATGCCCAGCCAACCCAACGCAACCACGAATTCGGTCATTCTTTCGCCTCCTTGCGGGAAAAGGCCCGGAAGACGATACCTTCCTCTGGCAGGCCCCATTTGTAGAACTCGATAAAATTGAGCCGCAGACCATGGACCACGCCGCTCATAACGGCGAGACCGAAGTTCAGGGCATGGCCGATCAGCAGGATGAGGAGCCCGCCCAGAAGACCCAGGCCGGAGCGCGCCTCGATCACGGAACCGGCAAGGTCGTTGAACGTGATCGCCAGCGATGCCGAAGCCAGCCCGAGCGCGAACAGGCGCATATAAGAGAGCACATCGCCGAACAGGCCCATCAATCCGGTTAAGCGTTGAAGACCATCAATGACGCGCCATAACCAATCGGTCCGCGTTTTGACGGCACGGCGGCTTGAGAATGCGACGATGGTGCCAATCCCGGTCAGCACCGTGATGCCGCCAAGCACCGCGAATGCGCCACTCTGACCGCTCAGCCAGATGCCGAGTCCGCCGACAAGCACCAAGATCCAGCCGAGATTGGCGTATCGGTCGCGAGCTGGGTTGGCCTGAAAGGCCATGAGGTTGGCAAACGCGATATGGGCAACGCCGATCACGATCGAGAGGGTCATCATCGTGTTGAATTCGTTCAGATCCAGGACGTTAAGCGACGCCAGCACATGGGCATCGGCTGGGGCCGCACCGAAATAGCTGCCTACCAGTGCCCCAAAAATGATGGTGGTAGAGGTAAGAACCAGACCAAGGCGTCGCCAGGCACGGGTGCGTGGGGTGGCCTCAAGTCGCCTCCAAGCCGCCAATAGACCGAACAGGATCAGAAGACCGTAGCCCGCGTCGGCCACGATCATCGCGAAAAAGAGCGAAAAAGAGAAGGTGAGGAGCCGCGTTGGATCCCAACCAAAGTAGCTTGGCACCTGGTAGAAGAGGGCCAAGTCGACGCCAGCACCCTGCGCCTCGGGTTGTTCCAATAGCGTCGGAGGTGTTTCGCCCGAAGCGGGCGCCTCGATCAGGACAGCAAGACCATTGGCGGCGCAGACGTCTTCGATATCCGGGATCTGGTCCTCCGGCACCCAGCCTTGCAGGGCAAAAAGATCGGGGTCATTGAGGATCTGGGTTTTGGCAAATGCGAACTCGGCAGCGGTTTCGGCGGTCGACAGGCTCGCACGCAAAAGCGTCAGGAACCGCGTCCGCGCCATGCGATCTCCCAGAATCGCTTCGATCTCGATCTCGGCGTCTTCCAGATCGTTTTCCAGCGCGTGAATTGACTTGGCACCGACATGTTCGCGCCGCACGGGCAAGAGGTCAGCCGCCGGTTCATCATGTGCCAGTACGACCACATAGTGAAACCGCTGATCCTGGCCGACGATTGCCCATGGAAAATCAATTCGGTCCAGGCTCGGACGCTGTTTCACGGGCAGTTTGTAGAACCACAGCCGCAAATGGGCGAGTTCGGCCTGCGGCGGGAAGGTGAAATCGCCCCAGGGGCGGATCGTTTCGATCCTATGTTTCAGAAAGTCCCGACGATCCCGGGCGGCGCGCAACCGATCCTTGAGCGTCAGGACCTCGGCCACAAATCGGTGCACGTCGAAGTCTGGATCAGCGCGCATTTGTCGACGTGCGCCAGGCACAACCGCCAGAAATAGCAGCGCCTTGTAGGCGTCTTCTGCCTCTCGGCTGACCTGCTGTTCGACCGGAGTGTCGATGTTTGCCAGGGGCAGGACGTGCATGACGCCCAACTCCTGGATCTGGGCGAGGGTTCTGTCCATGTCAGCGGCGCGCCCGATGACCGACAGCTTTTTCAATCGCGCGATACTCATGGCCGGGTCGCCCGTTTGCGTTTGGCCAGTTTCGACCGGGTCACGGCGCTGGTCTGTTCATCGTTCAGATAGACACGGATCTTCTTGATGTTGGCGCGGGCGGTCGGGATCAGGACCTTCTCAAAGAGGTTCACCCGCTGTGTGATCGTATCGACGGCTTTTGAAAGCAACTCGACCCGTTTTCGCGCCACTTGCACGCGCAAGCGCGCCTCGACCATGTCGCGCAGCAACCCGGTGACGTTGTCGACCCAATGTGGAAGGGTCATCGGCGAATAGGATCGGATCTGAACGCTAATCCGGTCGAGCGCCGGAACCCGCGTCCCCACGATGTTTTCTTCGCCCAGTTGGTAATCGGTCAGGCGCACAAGGCCGCCAAGATTGATGTCGCGATTGCCGAGCATCGGGATGTCTTCTCCCACGCGGCGGGCCAGGGATTCCACTTCGCGTTGCAGCGTGGCGACCTGCAATACAGCCTTGGCACGCTCGGCCATCAGTTGCTGACGCTTGAGATCGAGAGACGGCAGAAACCGCTCATAGGTCTTCAAATGCGCCGCCTCGCGGGCCAGCGAAGACTTATTCAGCTGCAACCGCGCCATCGGAGCCTTTGGGGAAATAGGTGTCGATTAGGGTTTGCTTCATCAGCAGTTGTTCGGGTCTGAAACATTCGGCCAGCGTCTTCCAGCAGAGATCCAGCGCCGCTTCCAGCGGCATGGCCACGTTGATGTCCATAAAGCGCGTTCGGAACAGGTCCCCGAACTTAAGAACCTGGCGGTCGTAATCAGTCAGCTCGAACGCCATGGCCTGTTTTTGCGCGGCATCACGGGCTTCTGAATAGAACCGGATCATTGTGTTCATGATCTGACCGTGATCCTCGCGCGTGGACTTACCGATGACGTTCTGCTTGAGCCGAGAGAGGCTGCCAAACGGATCGATCACTCCGGAATGCAGATAGAACTGGCCTTCGGTGATATAGCCTGTGTTGTCCGGCACCGGATGGGTCACATCATTGCCGGGCATGGTTGTCACGGCCAGGATGGTTACGGATCCGCCTTTGGCGTAGTCGCAGGCTTTCTCGTAGCGGCGGGCAAGCTCGCTATAGAGATCGCCCATGTAACCGCGTTGCGAGGGCACCCGTTCCTGACTGATACCGACCTCTTTCATGGCATCCGCATAAGCTGTCATGTCGGTTAGCAGGACGAGGACGCGTTTGCCCTCCTCGACCGCGAATTTCTCGGCCACGGCCAGGGCCATGTCCGGAACCAACAGCCGTTCGACCAGCGGGTCCGACGCCTGGTTGACGAACATCACGGTGCGCGAAAAAACCCCAGCATCTTCAAACGATTGGCGAAAAGTGTAGTAGTCGTCAAAGATCAGGCCCATCCCGCCGAAGACAACGATGTCAGCATCCGCCTGAATTCCGATCCGGGCAAGGAACGGGTTGAATGGCTCGCCCGAGACCGAGAAGATCGGGATCTTCTGGCTTTCCACAAGGCAGTTGAATATGTCGATCATCGGCACATCGGTGCGGATCATGTGGCGCGGCACGATCCGTTCGGCTGGATTCACTGAGGGCCCGCCGATGGTATAGCGCGGCTCGGACGACAGGTCTGGGCCGCCATCGATCGGCACTCCGGCCCCGTCAAACACGCGCCCCAGGATGTTGGCGGAGTAGGGCGTCTGCATCGGATGGCCGAGGAACGTCGCGCTCGCCCCTGTCGAGATCCCCTTGGTCCCGGAAAAGACCTGCAGCGTGACCACGTCACGATTAATGGTGATCACCTGTGCAAGCGATTGCGCGCCATCAACGCTTTGAACCACTGCAAGGTCGCCAAATCGGACGGCCGTGTTCGCGCCCGCGCCGTCGGGGACATGCACCTTCAGCGTATCGCCGACAATTTCAAGCACACGGGAATAGCGGATCAGATCACGCACCATGTGCGGCCTCCTTTGCGTGCACTGGACGTGCGGTTGAGCACACGAACTGTAATTGTCTTGTGGTGAGACGCCATGCTTCGGGCGTTGCCCGAATGATAAATCCAACAGATCGCTCTAGGGTATGCTCAAGTTCGTCGCAGGGCATGGTGACTGGCGCTTCGCCGCTTTTTTCGTCGATCGATGAAAAGATCCCCCACGGGACAACTACCCGCAGGGGATCCGCATCTGCGTGGACCTGATGTGAACGTCAGAGAAGGAAATGATCGGCATCGTATGCGCTGGCCAGGCGCGATCCGTCTTCGATCAGGATCGCAAGCTCGAAGGCGCGATCATTGTCGGTGTTGGCGACTACAAGGCTTGCCCCGCCACTTTCGATTACGTCGATCCCGCCGCGTCCCTGGCTGCCGAAGGTGAAGGCCTGGTTCCCAGCGACCGTCGTGTCGGCATCGATCTGGCTGACATCGATCAAGTCAAAGCCAAACGCAAATGCGCTCGAAACATTGCCGACCTCGATCCGGTCGAGATTGGCGAGGGTCGAGTCCGAAGTTTTCTGGAAGACAAATACGTCCGCACCTTTGCCGCCAATGAGCACGTCGGCGCCATCGCCACCGATTAGCACATCGTCATCGAAACCACCGGCGAGACGGTCATCACCGCTCGCGCCGATCAAAAGGTCGTCGCCGCTGTCTCCGATCAGGTTGTCATCGCCCCGTTCGCCTTCGAGGGTATCGTTGCCGTCGCGGCCCCGAATCTTGTCGTCGCCTTTCTCGCCTTCGAGGTCGTTGTCGCCGGATGTGCCATTAATGTCGTCCGAGCCCTGGCTACCAAAGACCTTTTCGAAATTCCGAATGGATTCGACCGTACCGCCGGCGCTGGTTGCGGTCTCGGTTGTCAGATCGATCGTCCAGCCATCGGCACCTTGCGAGTAGCTGTAATCGATCCGGTCGCTTCCGCCGCCGCCATCCATATCGTCGACGCCCGACCCGCCCTTGATGTGGTCGTCTCCGGCCTCGCCATGTAACGTGTCGTCGCCTTTACCCCCGATCAGCCGGTCGTTGCCCTTTTCGCCTTCAAGCCGGTTGTCCTTGTCGTTGCCAATGATCGTGTCATTGCCCTGGCTGCCATTGATGTTTTCGATGTTGACCAACTGCTCGGTGCCGCTGGCCCTGCTTGTGGCGTCGCCTTCGCCCAAGTGAATGCGCCAGCCGTCCGCAGAAAAGGTATAGTCCGCCGTGTCACGCCCGCGGCCGCCGTCCAGGATGTCCGACCCGTTGCCTCCGGACAGAAAGTCATCGCCCCGACCACCCTTGAGATGATCGTCTCCATTCCGGCCATAAAGCCGGTCATTGCCGCGATGTCCGCTCAGCGTGTTGTCTTCTGCATTGCCCCAGATCCGGTCGTTGCCGGTGCTGCCGACGGCGTCTTCGAAGTCATCGATGATTTCTTCGGTCGGACCGCCACGGCTTTCGGCAAGTTCGTCGCGCAGGTCGATGTCCCAGCCGCCGCTGGAATAGGAGTAATCGACCTTGTCGTGGCCCGATCCGCCCCGCATCAGGTCGGTGCCGGTCCCGCCTTCGATGGTGTCGTCTCCGGTCCCGCCGATCAGTGTGTCATCACCGTCGCGGCCCTCGATTAGATCGTTGCCGCCATTCCCGAAGAGCGCATTGTCCGCCGCATTGCCGATCAGTGTATCATCGCCAAAACCGCCAAAGCTGTTTTCGATCACAGCGCCGGGTGCGATCGACATATTAAAGACACGCCCGTTGAGCGATGAAAACTTGGCTTCGCGCAGATCAACCTTGGAGTCATTGGAATAGCCCGAGACATCGATTGTATCGATCCCGCCCGTGTCCCAGATCGATCCAAATATGTTCTCGTTGGCAGAGTTTACCGTCCAGGGGTCGCGGTTGGTGTTCGAGTTGAAGCCATAGACCGTGTGCCCGTTGAAAGCGGTGTCGTTGGCGCCGTAAAGCTTTTGCAGCGCCATGACGTCATGGATCATCAGGGTCGATGATCCGGGTGTGGTGTAATCGGCCCCGGTCCAGGTCGCGTCCCAATAGCTCATGATCGAGTACTGGTGCGTGTCCTGGTAATAGCTGGCGTCCTGCTGGTAGGAATTCTCTGCCGTGTTTCCACCGTCATAGTCGCCCGGGTGATCCAGCCCGACCCCGTGCAGGATCTCGTGCAGCGCATGGGACTGGTTGAAGGTCGTCGTGACATCCGGGTTGTAGCCAAATGTCGTGGTGACGGCCAAAAGCTCGTCCGCGTCGCCGGGACGGCTCGACCAGACGGGTGGCGTGTTCCCAAGAGGCACGGTCCGGGCCTGAAAATCGAAGTCCCCGTCATCGGAATAGAAGAAGGTTGACGCCTCGACAAAATCGATATCGGCGACATCTTCGATCAGGCGCAGATAGTCGCGGACAGCGTTCTGTTCGGTGAAGGTCAATGCGCGTTCGTCATTGGCCTCGGTCGCGGTGTTCACGGTCTGTGCGGGCCCGAGGAAGTCATAGGTTATCGTCGCGCCCGTGCCGAGTTCGGCATCGCCCCATTTTCGGGCATCAAGTGCGTCTGTCGATTTGTTCCAATCGAGGATCTGGTCCGCCGCTTCCGCATCCGACAGGACCGGCTTTTCCACGGCAACGTCAAGCATCAACATAATAATCTCCAAAAAATGCAATTGGCCCCCGGGACAAATACATCCAAGGGTCCGCGGACAGGGTGGCGCGCCCTGCGTTTGCCGTGCGTTTGCCAAGCGTTTGTCCGCGTATGCGAACCGTCCCGCCGGCTTTGAGATTGCTGCGCGGCGCGGTACGATCAGTGACAAGACTTTCAGCGACCGGCTTTCAAAAAAGGATTGTTCCCATGTCCCACCCATTCATGCTGCACACCCAACGCGCTCTGGCGGTCTTTGGGGAACTGATACGGACCTGGACGATTGATCCCGCAAGCCGCCCGGACCACAGCGCCGAATTCGGAAATCGCATTCTGGTCGTCGATGCAAAGGATCTGCGCGACATTCTCATCGACGGGCATGGTCTGACCGAGGATGCTGACCGGGGCAAAGGCGACTTCATCATCCGCCACGGTGTCGAACAGATCGAGCTTATCCTGCGCGATCCGACCGGAGTGCGGGCCACCTTCCTGATGCCAGAGGTGGAGGTCATGCAAGCGCAGATCGCGTCAACGGACGGGGTGACTGCCGAGGTTCCGGCGTTCTATTTCACCGATCCGGTGCGCGGCAGGGTGCCAGACGATGCCGGACGGCAGAGCCCCGCTTTCGTACCGGTCACCATGCCGGGCAACGAAGATCCGATGCGGGCGTTCCTCGATCCTTATCTGGCATCTTATCTCTGCATGCAATGTGGCTGAGACTGTTCCGCTGCTCCTTGAGAGGCGGATTGCAGGATGCGAACCATCGCATCTGACCGGATCGGAAAGGCGGCTTGGAACCAAGACAACGCCGAACCCGTGTCGAAAGGGATCGGGCCAGACCAGTTTGGATGTATCAGCGTTTCGAACTCTTGCCAGGCGGCAGCTGCCTCGTCGAATTGGCCAAGTCGCCAATGCGCGGCGGCTTTCCACGCGGCGATGTTGGCGATGCCGGTTTCCGCGTTTTCGGCGGCCGCGATACAGCCTTCGGGATCGTTTTGTAGAAATCGGATCGTGGCCAGGTAGCTCCAGGTCGTCGCGGTTGTTGTCCAGCCTTCACGCAGCCCGCGATCCGCGAGCTCTTCCGCCAGCGGCCGGTCGTCATCGAACGCGGCCGCAAGTGCCGAAGAGATCACCGTCCACGGATCATCGGGGTTGATCTCAAGCGCGGTGACAAAGGCTGCGCGTGCATGCGCATAATCCCGCATCAGCATGCTGGACCACCCGCGCGCCAGATGCCCGCGGCTGTCCCAGGGGTCAAGTTCGATCGCGCGGTTCGCCAGCCGCCTACCGTCACGGAGGCCGTTGATATCCAGCGACTCGCCTGGGTGGATTAGGTGGCGGATGTGGCGCAATTGCGCCCGCGCGCTGTGCGCCATGGAAAAATTGGCGTCATCGGCGATCGCCTGACCCAGAAGCCTGTCGGCCCTGGCCCAGGCCTTGGGCCGGAATTGCCGGATCAAATCTTGTGACTGGATCCACGCATCAAGCGCAGATGGCAATGCCGACCCACCTCCGACCCGGGCCAGCTGCGCGCGCGACAGGTTCAGGCTGCACGCCGCCGCCACAGCGCCGGCCACGCGTTGCAAATGCGCAAAAAGGGCATCCGCGATGCGCGTGAACCGGTCGCTCCACAAGATCCGGCCATCGGCGGTTTGCGACAGTGTCACCACCAGATGGAAATGGTCGCTGTGCAGGACTGCGATTTCCAAAGCAAACTCACCGGCGTCCGCTTTCTGCTGGCTATCGATAACCTCGAATTCGCGAAAACGGCTTAGACGCGAGATCAGCTCGACCCGGAAGATCTGCGCCAAGGCGGCAGTCTTGCCGCTGTCTCCAGCGAGCTGGATCGGCAGAATTGCCAGGCTGTTCGCACGCGACATTGCCGGACGCAGCTGAAGGGCAGGTTTGCTCGGCCGGTCGAACACACCTGATTTGACGTCAGCAATGAGAGCCTGCGTCTGTTCGGACGGCTCCATATCAAATTCGGCGTCGAGTGTGTCCCAGAGTGCGCGGTAGACCGAGAGCGCCTTGCCGATGTCGCCGGCCTCCGCATGTGCGGTGATCAGAAACCGTGCTGCCTTTTCGTCCGACGCATCAAGGTGCAAAAGTGCGCTGGCCGCACGTATGGCGCGACCCGGGTCGGGCCCGTCGCAGAGGTCGGACAATCCGGTGCGAAGCTTGGTTTCGACGACGCGTATTTGCAAGAGCCGCGCTGATTGCAGCAAGGCGCCGCTTGCATCGAAGCCAGCCAAAAGCGTGTCAGGGCGCGCCTTGCCCGCCGCAAGGTCCTCGGGTACGTCTCCCCGATCAAGTGCGGATATCAGGTGGTCGGTATCGGTCTCGACGTGTCCCGCATCAAGCGCGAGAGAATCCCGCTGGGCCACAAGAACGTCGCGATAATCGCCCAGTTCAGCGCGCAACCGATGCACCGTGTGTCGCAACCGCGATCGCGCCGTGGGTTCATCCGCGTCCTCCGACAGCAAGGCAGCCAGCCGTGACCGACTATGCGCGCGCGTCTTGTCGAGCGCCAGCAGACCAAGTAGCAGGCGCGCCGGGGCCGAACGGATTGGAATGTCTCCGTTCGGGCCGCGAAGGCAAACCGGACCAAGGGTCTGCAGGAAAAGGGGCGCCATCGCGGTCTCACATCAATAAAGCGGCCAGCGGCTCCATAAGGGTGGATCGGTTGCGGAAAGGGCGTTTCCATGGGTCTCCGGCAACGTCACTTGGGCCACCCACCATCCGCCGGGGCATGCGGCATCAAAAGTTAGTTGAGCAACGTTAGCGCATTGCCCCAACCAGTCCAGATGGGGTTGAGCCAGCAGCTCCACAGGGCAGGCGGAATGTGGTTCGTGGTGTCGCGTGGCCCGAAAAAGCGGCGCGCAATCGCCGATTGCAAGGGACGTTGCGCGATCCAGATGCCTCTGTTCTCGCGGGTCGGGCGGGCGACCATGCGTTTCCCGGTAACGGATGAGTTCCAGACCAAACGCCATTTGCAGCATTTCCTTCACGGCGGCGCGGATGGCCGCGTCCTCGGTCGCGCGTGTGGCGCTTCCGATGCAAAGATCGTGGCCTTCGCGCGAATGAGTGACGGCCGCGATCGTCGGGTAGTGCAGCGGCGTGGCGAGGCGTGCTAGGCGAACGGGTCGCGGGCCGATCTGCCAGCACTCACGCAAGTGATACAGAATGCCGTTGGCGTCGTCGCTGAGAGGCACGGGCTCCCGCTCCCCCAGCCACCATGCCCAAGCTGCTTCGCGTTCCGCGGCTTCCCACAGCGCATGGACAATCGCCATGTCCCGGTCCCGACCCGCGGCTCCGCCAACAGCGGCCCCGGACCGGGCAGCATTCAGAGTCATACGTTCGATGAGTTCGGCCTGGCACAAAAGCCGCGCTTTGTCCTCGGTTTCCCCGAGGCCCGTTGCGCTGATCGGGGTGCCATTGCGGTCGTCCACTGCGGCGGCAACAAAGAGCCCGGGGGCGGTCGGCAAGGGTTGGATGATCATGACTGGCTGCGATCCGGCGGTTCATCAATTGTGGCCTGTAACTAGTGTGAAAGCCAGTTGTTGCTGCTGCGATCGAACCGCGCCGCATAAACTCCAATCTGGTGTATCCTGTCACTCATCTTCGCATCCGACAGGAAAGGGTTTGAGTAATGAGCCACTCCATCTCAATTTCGTTCCACGCGGCGCAGGGGACGACGGCCGGTCTGGGCGTGACGAACGGTCGAACCTTGGTTGCCGACCGGCCCGATCACGAAGCGATCGGGTTCGACGGGCCTCAACTGCTGGCTGCCGCAATCGGCGGCTGTTTCTGGAACCACCTTCATTCTGTGGCAGAGAACTCGGGCGTGCGTCTCAACATCGATGATGTCGATGTCGAAATCACTTTGGCCGGCAAGCCTCCACGGATTGTCCGCGCGCATGGCTGGGTCGCACTCTCAGGCGCGCATGAGGCGGATCTGGCAAAGGTTTTCGATGGCGCGGTCGAGACAAGCACGGTCGCGAATTCGATCACGGCCGCGATCCCCGTTAGCTTTGAACGGCGCACGGTATGAGCGTCCGCCGAGGAAACGTACCCCCCAAGTACCGGTTAATGTTGGACAGTCGGTGCAAGGCACGTAGGTGCATTGTGGGGTATGAAACCGGACGGGTTCGCAGCAGGTCTGTTACAACACTGAAACAACGACCGGTTTTGATGCGATTCGATACCATCGGAACGGGCGGTTGATCCGAACGGGGATCGCGGCTGGCGACGCCGGCTATGCTCGTTCGGCAGTAGAGTCGAATTCAAGGACTGAAGAGGAGAATTTCAGAAACGCAACCGCACTACGCAAGGTACAATCAGGGAATGTTCAATGAGAAAAGATGACATTATCCGCGACCCAGCATACAGCAACAAAGCCGAAGCTTTCGAAGCCTTCGACGATATCCCGACCAACCCTCATCTTGGCAATACGATTGGCGACGTGATCCAGCGCCGGTATGGCCGCCGAGACTTTCTGCGCGGGTCTCTGGCCGTGACAGCGACCACGTCGCTGTTCGGCGCGACCGCTTTGACTTCGCCGAGGCAGGCCTCCGCAGCGACAGCCGGGGACAGCCGGTACGTTTTCGACGAATTGCAGTGGGGCAATGACGTCAACCACCACATCACCAACGGATACAGCGCCGACATACTCGTGCGATGGGGCGATCCCATCACAGCGGATGCGCCGGATTTCGACGTGATGAACCAGACGGCCGAGGCGCAGTCCAAGCAGTTTGGCTACAACAATGACTATGTCGGGTTTGCCGAGATCGAGCCGGGACGCGGCATGCTTTGCGTGAATCATGAATACACCAACGAAGAGGTGATGTTCCCAGGCCTTGGCCGTCAGGACCGCGACGGGTTCCAAAAAATGACCAAGGAGCTCGTGGATATCGAGATGGCCGCGCATGGCGGGTCGGTGTTCGAGGTTGTCAAGGGCGACAACGGCAAGTGGTCGATCAACCGCGACAACCCGGCTAACCGCCGGATCACCGCCGAAACGCCGATGACGTTTGACGGTCCTGCAGCCGGCCACCCGCGTCTGCGGACTTCGGCTGATCCCGCGGGCATGACGGTGCTGGGGACAATCAACAACTGCGCCGGTGGCATGACGCCATGGGGGACCTACCTCATGGCCGAAGAAAACTTCCACGGCTATTTCTGGACCGACACCGTTGACGGTGAAGGCGATCCGGACGTGTCGGCGCAGGCCGAAGCCGCCAGTATGCAACGCTACGGCGTTCCGGGCCGATGGTATGCCTGGGGCCAATATCACGACCGGTTCAATATCGACAAAGAACCCAACGAACCCAACCGGTTCGGCTATGTTGTCGAGGTGGATCCCATGAACCCCAACGCGATGCCGATCAAGCACACCGCCCTTGGCCGGTTCCGGCATGAAGGCGCCGAGGCCACCATCGCATCGGATGGTCGCCTGGTGATCTATTCGGGTGACGACAACCGGTTTGACTATCAGTACAAGTGGGTCTCGTCCGAACCAGTGACTGAAGAGAATAGCCATTTCGGCTCTTCGCTTCTGTCCGAGGGCACGCTTTATGTCGCGAAGTTTCTAGATGATGGCGTGGTGGAATGGATGCCACTGGTGCATGGCGAAGGGCCTTTGACGGCCGAGAACGGGTTCGAAAGCCAGGCCGACGTGGCCATCGACACCCGCATTGCGGCGGACCTCCTTGAGGCCACGCCGATGGATCGGCCCGAAGACGCGCAGCCGCGCGGTGACGGGACGGCCTATATCATGCTGACCAACAACTCGCGCCGAAAGCCCGAACAGGTCGATGCGGCGAATCCGCGACCGGAATCGAATTTTGGCCACATCATCGAGATCAAGGAAGATGGCGGCAACCATTCGGCCACAACCGGCACCTGGTCGATCCTTGTCCTGTGCGGGGACCCGACGGTCGAGGAAGTTGGCGCAATGTGGAACCCCGAGACCTCGGAAAACGGCTGGTTTGGATCACCCGACAATTGCGCGATCGACACGTCGGGACGTCTCTGGATCTCGACCGATCAGGGGTCGGGCTGGGGTCGGACAGGCAAGTCG
Source organism: Pseudomonadota bacterium (assembly GCA_039195015.1). Classification (GTDB taxonomy): domain Bacteria; phylum Pseudomonadota; class Alphaproteobacteria; order Rhodobacterales; family Rhodobacteraceae; genus JBCCVT01. Next base: position 18,865 of record JBCCVT010000006.1, on the reverse strand, counting down.
GACGGTCTTTATTCGCTTGAAACCGAAGGCGATCTGCGAGGCCATGCCAAGCTGTTTTTCCGCTGCCCGATTGGCGGCGAGCTCTGCGGTCCGTACTTTGCGGATGAGAGCAAAACGCTGTTCCTGGCCGTTCAGCACCCGGGCACGGATGGCACGAAGGACTTCGCGGGTTTCGAGCGGGACTCGACATTTGAAGATCCGGCAACCCGCTGGCCCGATTTTGATGACGCCATGCCGCCGCGGCCGTCGGTTGTGGTTGTCACCAAAGACGATGGTGGCGTGATCGCAGTCTGATACGAAAGTGCAACTGAAGAGGCCCTGGCACGGTCGGGGCCTCGCTCGTGCAATGCCGAAACGCCGACATGGTGTTCTGCGGCAGCGACCCATAATGTCACATGCGGCGGTGACTGCGTCCGCCCGACTGGGCTTTCGCCTTTCGATAGGCCGTCGGTGACATTCCAACGACACGTTTGAATGCCCGGCGAAACGACCGGTCATCGGAATAGGCCAGCACCTCGGCAACCCGGCTGATCGACAGGTCCGAGCTTTTCAGCAGTGCCTTGGCGTTTTCGAACCGCACCTCATCGATCATCTCTTGCAGCGTGTGACCTTCGCTGCGCGCAAGCCGCTGCGCTGAACGCAGGCTGAGATTGGCGGCGCTCGACGCCGACAAGGGCCGGTAGTCGGATTTCAAGGCGTTCTCAATGATTGCCCCGCGCAAGGTCCTCAGACGGGTGGGCCAATGCGCCTCCTGCAGGGAGTTGCGCATTTTGCTGAAATGCATCTCGACGAACGCAAAGAGTTCCGCATTGGCGTGGTTGATCGTTGCCCCGTATACCTCGCGGCTTATGCTCAGCGAACTGATGTCGCAGCCAAAGGCCACGTCGCATTGGAAGAATGCAACGATCGCCGATGCGGAGGCCGGCTTGGGCATTTGCAGGCGCACCTGAGTAAGCGCATTCGGGACCTCGAGAATCTCGCGGATCAAACGCTGGAGCAAAAAGATACCAACGATCGAGAACCGCCCCTGATCCAGATGATCCAGAGGATGCGACAATCGGATCGTGGCGCTTTTGTCGGTGTGATCGATAGTGATTTTCAGGCGGTCGGCGATGACCACTTCATTGCGCGCAATATGTTCGATCGCGGCCCCGAGCGTGGACGCGTAGCGCGCGCCTTCGGCCAGACCGGCGAAAACGGTAAGCGGCGCCGCAGTAGCCAGCTTCAATGGCACCGAGCCATCCGTGTCGGTGTCCGCGATCAGGTTCCAAAGCGCCTGAATGCTGTGATCCGGAAGACGTTTGCCGGGATCCACGACATCAAGCGCATCCACGTTCGCCGCCACGGCCATATCTTCGATGCTCAGTCCGCGCGATTGCCCAAAGGCAAAAAGCACCGAAAACATGTCACTGAAAATGCCTGCGCCGTGTGTCGTTTCGCTCATTTTCCGTTCGTTAGTCTGGGCATCTTCACTTGGCGTCTGCCGAAGCAGATGCCTGGTTGTGTTTCAGTTTGTTATGGCGTCCTAGCATGGTGGATTTGGCCGGCTGAACCATCAGAAGTTTGCGTCGCGCGATTGGGCTTGGAGCGCAACGGACAAGCTCTAAAGGGCCGTGGCTACGTTCCAGCACATGTCTATGTTTCGGCAAAGATCCAAAAGATCAACAGGCGCAGCGGTCACAAAAATGAGCGTTCCTTGTAGGCAAGCGTCGCCATCGGATCCGTCGAGTGTTCGAATGCGCGCGCGCGGGTCGCGAAGAGCTCGGCGTCGAAACCATGTTGCGCATCGGTGGGCAATGCCGGTGCGTGATCGCGCGCATAACGCAGCTCTGTGCCCTCTGATCGCTGCGCATAGAGATGCGGCAGGAAATTCTCGAAGCATCCCACTTCTATCACGTTGTGGGTGTGCCAGGCCTCAAAGAAGGCCGTGCCAAAGGCACCGGTGATCCGTCTGTTAATGAAGCGCGACACCGGGTCCGAACCGGAAAGGCCAATAACGATCTCATAGTGGTAGTGGACACCAATATGGGTGCCCGCATCCGCGACATCCCGGAAATGGATGCGCATCATCATGACGGGCCCGAGAAGGGGCACGAAGCGACCCATCGCCCAGCCGTCATGACCAACATAGGTGACCACCAATTCCGCGTTGACGGGAAAATCCCATCCGTATCTCTCGTATTGCATCGCCTCTTGAATTCGGATGCGCGTCGCCCCGGCAATGGGCGCGCCATCGGCCTCAACCCGACCCGTCAGCGTCGCATCAAGATGGTCGCTCGGGTGCCAAAGCAGGTAGGCTGGCACTGTTTTGCCTTCATAGCCCGGCACACCGTCCAGCGTGACCCTCAAGCGAGTGAAAGTTTGAAACCACCAGGCGATCATCTTGGCGCGCACCCCGCGCAGCGGAGCGTGATTGAGAACGACCGAGAACTGACCGTTCTCGCGTTGGTGGATCTTGAAATGTGATGACGACACCGGCTTCAGCGGCCATCCAAAGTCGCGCGGCGGTGGCATAGCGCCAGGTATAGTGCCTTCCCCCATCAGCTCCCGCTCAGCTTGTTTGCAAGGGTGCGGACCGGGAACGCCCGGAACGCAGACGCAACAGGGCATAGCAAAAAGGTGGCGTCACGATCAGTGTCAGCGGAGACGCGACGACCAGCCCGCCGATCATCATGGTTGCCATCGGTTCGAACAACGCGCCTCCGGACAAGGCCATCGGGACAAGGCCGAAGATCGTCGTAAGCGAGGTCAGCATGATCGGCTTCGACCGCGCGCGCGAGGCGATCACAACGGCCTCGCGCAGATCGTTCGTTTCCATCTCGATATCGATCTGATTGATGAGAACAATCGCGTTGTTGATGATGATACCCATCAACGACATCAGCCCCAGCATGGCAAAGAAAGACATCGGCTGACCCAGCAACAGCATCCCATAGGGCGCGCCGATCACGATCAGGGGGATAGTCAGGAACGTCGCAATAGATCGGCGCAGTGAGTTGAACTGAAAGACCAGCGCCGTCAGCATGACGGCCAGTGCGTAAGGCAGGTTCGATCCCATTTGCGCGTTGACATCAGCGCTGTCTTCCAGCTCGCCCGCGATCGAGATTTCGTATCGAGGCCCAAGGTCCAGTGTGTCAAGGGTCGGGCCAAGTGCAGCAAGCGTTTCCTGCGCGCTCTGGACCTCGCTTTTGCCAGAGATCACGATCCGACGGACCTGGTTCTCGCGCCGGATTTCAGAGTATTCCACCACCGGTCGGAATGTTGCCACCTGATCAATGGCAATCAACTGTCCACCGGCAGAAATGGTCATGTTCGCGAGGTCCTCGATGCTGTCGCGCCCGCGAGCCGCGGCCCGCATCACGATCGGGATCTGCGCATCATCCTCGCGGAAGGTCGAATACTGCGTGCCGGAGAAATAGGCTTGCAAAAGGCTTGAGATATCTTCCGACGTCACACCGAACTCGCGCGCCTTGTCCTGTTCGATGTCGACCACGACCTTGACGATCTTGTTGCCCCAGTCGCTTTCGTTCTTGGCCACGCGTGGCATGGTCGCGAGGGCAATCTCAACCTCAGCGGCTGCGGCAATGAGGATCTCGGCGTCCGGCCCGAAAATCTCGACATCAACGATGCCCGACTCCGACCCGCCCTGCGGCAGTCGCGTGACCCGAAACCGCGCCTCGGGGAATTGCGCGATGAAGGTGTCGCGGGCGCGCGCCACAACCGAATTGGCGGCGTCCAGATCCGTAGCATTCACGTGAAAGAACGCCTTGGTGGGATCGGGGTTGTTTGGGTCGAGCCCGAGGTTGAAACGCGGGCCTCCATCGCCCACGAAGACCGTGGTATTCACCACTTCCGGATTAACGCTGTCGTCGGTCAACCAGTCCTGAACACGTAGCGCCATCCGCTCGGTTTCCGAAATCGCCGCGTCCTTGGGCATGTCCATATAGATCAGCAGGTCGGCCCGTTCGCTGAAGGGAAACATCTCGGACTTGAGCTGCGAAAACTGACTGCCGCTCCATACGACTGCACCGAGTGCCACCGCTGCAATCGGGATGCCAAAGGGCAGCAAGAACCGCACGATCCGCTCGTAGGCGCGTGCCAGCAATCCCGGCCCGCCTGTTTTCGTGTTACGGCGCAGAAGCTTGGTGCAGAGATAGGGCAGGATGTAAAGCGCGGTGATCCAGGATCCCAGCAGCATCGAGGCCACGACAGCACCAAGCGAGAAGGCAAATTCGCCTTCGACCCCGTCCATCATGAGCATCGGCAAAAAGGCCGAGATCGTCGTGATCGACGCGACACCAAGCGGGACCACAAACTGAGACCCGGCTGAAAGCGCGGCCTCTTCCGGTTCCGTGCCGGCATCGATGCGGTTTCCGATATCTTCAACAACCACGAGGCCGTTATCGACCAACAGCCCCAGCGAGATGATGACGGCCGCGATCGAGACCTGTTCGATATCCACACCCACAAAGCCCATGGCAACAAGTGCAAAGCAGATGGTGAAAGGAACGATGCAGGCAATTACCAAGGCCGACCGGAAGCCCAGGAAAAGCAGCATTACGATAAATACGATGACAAAGGTCTGGCCCACGTTTTCAAGCGCATTGCCGACGGATTCCGTGACCACGGTTTCCTGGAATGTTGACACGTTGAGCGCGATGCCGATGGGCTGGCTGTTCTCGAAATCCGTCAGCGCTTTTTTCAAGCGGGCGCCGAGATCCTGAATGTCGGTTTGGGGTGACATCTCGATCGCCGCGACGATGGCCGGTTCACCGTCAAAGAAGACGGGCGCATGCTTGGGGTCTTCGTACCCACGCTGAACCTCGACCAGATCGGAGAGGCGGACAAAGCCAGCGAGCCCGCTCACCTTGGTCAGCACGGCGCCGATTTCGTCGACGGTTTCCAGATCGCCATTGGCCTCCAGAGTGATCGTGTTGCCATCGGCGTCGATCTCTCCAGCGGGCAGGATTACGTTCTGGGCTTGCAGGTCGTCGAGCAACTGCTGCAGTTGAACGCCCACCGCAGCAAGCTTGCGGATATCCACCTCGAGCCAGATACGTTCTTCCTGAACGCCGGAAAAGCTGACCTTTGTGACCCCATCGACCCGAAAGAGCGAGGTTCGCAAATCCTCGGCGACATCCTCGATCTCTGCGAGCGAGAACCCGTCACCGGTGATTGCGACTGTGGCGATGGCAACGTCTCCGTAGTCGGAATTCACGACCGGAGTGGACGTGCCGTCCGGCAATTCCGAGGTCACCGCCTGCATCTTGTTGCGCAGATCTTCCCACGCGGATTCGATATCCTCTCCGTAGACCTGGTCGAACAGGTCGACATAAATCAGAACCTGCCCATTGGTGATGATGGTCTCGATGTCCTCGACATCACCGATCTCGCGGATCTTCCGCTCCATCGGAATCGCGATGAGCTGTTCCATCCGTGCTGGGGACATGCCTTCGAATACCGCCGAGACGACGGCCGTGCGAATGGTGATCTCGGGGTTTTCGCGTTTTGGGATGCCCAGATAGGACATGACCCCGAGGCCCAAGATAAAGACCATCATCAGCGCGGTCAGGCGGGACTTGAGCAGTCCGAAACTGGTCAGGTTCTGCACCTAGCGGCCCTCGTCATCGGGGAGGAGCGACACTTCCATCCCCTCGCGCAGGAAGGCGACCCCCTTGATGGCGACGCGTTCCCCGGGCTCAAGCCCCGAGATGATAAGAAAGCGGTTGTCCCGAATGCCCGCCATGGTCACGGTTCGCCTCTTGACCGTGCTGGTATCGGGATCAAAGACAAAGACGTCCAGATCGATGAGCGCATTCGGCCTGGCCTCTGGCGGGATATCGGTGCCGGGGATGACCGCGGACATCGGCAACAGGTGGCCTTGCGCAGCCGGTATCGAGAACTCCAGCGACACTTCGACCGCCATGCCCGCCTTGATGATCGGGGCGGTTTCGCGAAGCTGGACCACCACTGGAAAAGAGGAGACCTGTTCGGCCCGCTCGCCCAACTCGGTGACCACGCCCTGCAAGGAAACGCTCGGGTCGTCGGCGAGGCGCACCGTTGCCGGTGTGCCAACCACAAGCTGGCTGATCACGTCGAAGCTGACCGAGAAGGACACCTCGTATTCTTCCTGTTGATAGAGGGAAAGGACTGTTTGCCCCGCCGACACGGTGGCAAAGCTGTCGACCTCCAGCGCGTCGATGATGCCGCCGAAGGGAGCGTACAGCTTGCTGTCCGCGAGATCCTGCTGCGCCGAGGCCATTTCCTTTTCCGCTTGCGTGAGCTGCGCGCGAAGCTGCTTCACGGCGGTTTCGTCCTCGTCCCGCCGCACAACTGTGATGGTGCCGCTTTCCAAAAGCGCCTGCGACCGCGCAAGGTCGTCTTCGGCCTGTGCCAGGGTGGCGCTCACCTCTTCGATAACCGCTGCACGGTTTTCTATAACCGTTTGAAATTGCTCTGGTTCGAGCTCGGCGAGCAGTTGGCCCGCGTCGACGCGTTCGCCCACATCAAGCGCGATGCGACCCAATCGGCCACCGACTTCGAAGGAAAGAAGATTGACCTCGCTCGGTTCGAGCACACCCGGGTAGCGGCGGATTGTAACGTCTACCGCCTCTTCAATACGGGTGGTTATCAGACCACGGATTGGGGCCGTTTCGTCTTGCTGATCTGTCTCGTCCTCGGGAAAGCAGGCTCCAAGTGCCAACACACAGGATGCGGTGATCAACCATCGCCAGGTTCCGAGACACATCGCGCACTCTCACATGCCGTTACCACCCGAAAGTGGTACTTTCGGCAGAGAAGGCAATTAAGGACCGATGAGCCCAAAAACCGGACAATCCGCGCCAAATACGTGTGACGTTCCGTCATTGTTGGCGGCCGATGCCCGCGGTGGTTTACATGATCTGAAACTCAATCTCGGCGTCGCGGATATACGCATTACCGGGACCAGGAGGCGCGGTGGTCGCAAACCATCTGCGCATGATCTCGAATGACAATCGATACGAACCGGCGGGAAGTTCGCCGCTTTGGCGGGTCAGCAGCAGCGCCTTGGTCGCGTCGCCGTTCTGGATGATGCGCAGCCGGATCGGATGCCATTCGCTGTCGTCGTCGCGTTCCCAGTCGACAAGTCGCCCAAACCGGTCAAAAAACAGCTCCACCCCCATAAGCTGCCGCAACTCGTTTTGCGTGGCGCCGGAGATCGGCTCGTTCTCCATCTCGCCCGTTTCCAGGAGTGTGATGACAAAGCGCCGTTTGGCGAGCCGCACGGAGAGATGGGCGGTCTCGCGGGCACCGGGGACCACGGTGATCGGGTCCACCTTTGGTCGGTCGAGAACGGTTCGTCCCAGAGGCCCCAGCATTGGCGTTGGTCGCCGGAACGGTGTGTCGAACGGGGGGCGGATGCGGAAGGGCTTGAGCGGGGTCAGCAGATCCGCGCGCGGATCGAAGTACTTGCGCAAGGCTTCCTGCAGGCGCTGGAGCAGGGGGTGGTCGATCGGAGCAACGGGGATCCGGTGCCGCAGTGATACGTCGGTTTCCTCCACAAAATCAATTGGCTCCGAGGATTCGAGAACCAGCCAGCGGTCGCCACCGTTTTCGGCTAGATCCACATGCAGGCGGTCCGGATCCTCGCGCAGGGGCACCGCAAGCGCCTGTCCGGCTTCGGCAAAGACGGCCTCACGCTCGGAGTTACTTGCCTCGGGTGTCATGACACGGGCGATCTGCCCGGACAGGCGTGAGACCAGCGTGGACAAAGGCTCGGCCGCGCCTGGGGCAATTGGCAGATCCGACACCTGCTCGCCAGCGCTTGATATGTGGTCGCCGAAGCTTTCATAGCGGCTCGTGTTGAAATCAAAACCGTACATCTCAAGCGCGCGAACACGGAGACTGGCGATCCGCATAGCTGAGGCGCCGATCTGGCAGGACCCGGCCTGATAGCCGGAACGCGACAGGTTAAGCGTTGCCCCCGCCGCACTGGCCCGCACCGTGTCGGCAAAGACTTCAACACGCAGCGACACGATCTCGGGCACGGTAGCGATCGGTTGTGCTTCGATCGCCGGCCCGCCGCCCAGGGGCTCGGCGGTCAGAGTCCCTGATCCGTTTGACGCAACCGTGATCCGGAGGCGCACGCCTCCGCCCGGATTGCTGCCGTTCACCAGCACAGCGAGTGACAGGTTCGCGCCCGTCCCGGAAACCTTATGGGCCACAGCCTCGGCCGAGAAGAGATCCCAGTCGGGCTCACCAAAGCCACCCATGGCCGCCGCACCAGCGACGAGTTCTCCGTTGTCGTTGACCTCCCAGGTCCCGGTGGTTGTCGCGAACGCAGTAACGTCCCCCGGCTCGAATGGGGCACGATGCACGACAGGTCCCCCACTTGGGCGCATTGAGGCACGGTATTGCGTTGCGGGCTGCCACAGCGCGCGTCCGCTCGGATCGAACGGGTTGAGGCCAAGCCTTGGACGCTGTTCGTTCCACACATCATCTGGAGCGCAGTCGCCAGCCGAGATTTCCGACAACGCCTTGTAGCGCAGCTTGCGGGGGTCCTCGGTCAGCGCCTCGATCAGATCATGGATCGGGACGGCAACGAGATAGTTGAACTCCGCCCGGTTCGCGAGAAACCATTCTGCGCTCTCGAACGAGGATTTGCCGGGGCCGCTTGCGGGATCAGTGTCGAACGTGGTCGCGACGGTGAGCGTCACGGGTTGACGGAAACCGGCCTCATCACTCCCGCTCGCTCCGGGACCAAACATGGTCATCGAGGGCGATAGGGTCAGGTGCACGCTTTCCTCGCGATAGAGCAGCCCGCGCCCACCCGCTGGATGGCCGGTCACGTAAGGACGAAGCTCCAGCCCGGGTTCGGGGCTCTCGTTCAACCCTGGCAGCCCCGCAGTCACGAATGACAGCCGTTCGGTGAAGCGGCGCGGCGTGCCCGGGGCGTTGGTTGTGCTGATGACAACCTCGGTTGAAACAGCAATCTCGTATTCATGCTGGGGCAGGAAGGCCGAGACCTGGGCATGCCCTTCATCGTCGATGCGGTCGCAGCGCGCGCGGTCGATCTCTGCAGTCTGGCGGTCAGCGGCTGTGATGCACTCGATCCATTCTAGCTCAAGCACTTCGAAGTTGAACTCGCCTTCGCCGGTGTCGTTGTCCTCCTGAATACCGGTAAGGACAATGTCGACGCTGCGGAATCCGGTGCCCGGGTCGATCGCGAGCGTGGAAAAGGACGAGTTCGACCCAAGTGTCTGGTCGATCCGGTCGATCGTTTCGCCAAGCGCATCGCGGGCGATGATCGACAGCCGAAGTGCGCGGGCGATGGTGGCATAGCGCAGTTCGACGCGGGCGAGGTCCTCTTCGGCAAAGACCGAGGCTATCAATCCACGCGGTGGGAAAGCAGCCACGATCGGACAATCGGCGCCGGGCTGCATGGGTGGCCTGATCGAACCCGATCCACCCCTGAACCTGACCGGCGCGGGCGCCCCGCGGCGCAGGAAGGAGAACCCGCGAAGGAACCCATCGACCAAAGCGCCGGCCGGATCGTCGCAGAAGTCCAGCCGCGCCACATCGGGTTCGCGAACCCGGCAGCAGGGGTATTCGGGGTTCTCGGCCACTATCTCGGCATCGGCCATCGGATTGGCTTCGTTCACCGAAAATGGCGTTGCGCCATTGTAGAGCAGCTTTTTGGGCGCAGTTTCGCCACCCGTGCGTGTGTCTTCATCCCATAGCCAACGCCCTGCGCGTGACGACATGGGACCCGTGATCGTCTCGATTACCGTCCAATCCGTCGTGCCGACCGGACGCCGCCGTACTTCAAGTCCGACAAGCGCATAGCTCGCGTCGACCTTCAATTCGCCATCAGTGCCACCGGTAACCTGGCGGCCGAGATCCGGGTTGACAGATCCGATGCCAAGACGGTCGATCAGCATTTGCGAGAACTGGATTTCTATGACTCCATCGACCGCCACAGCCTCGCTCTCGCCCTGCCAGGTTGTACCGGACGCGGGGAGTGTGGCCAGCGCCTGCAACGTGAGCTGTTCGCCACCCTCAAGATTGTCGAGACGCTGCAGCCGCAGCCGCTTGCTGCCCGCGCGCGACGTAGCGGACCCGTCCAGCAGCGCGCCGGTCAGCATCGACCGGGTGGCGACCGCGGGGCTGCCGCTTGTGGCTTCGACCGTCACCGACACGTCGGGCAGGAACCATGGAGTTTCCAGCCGGAAGGTCGCCCGAAAAAGGAAGAAATTCGGCACATGCGCGAGCCATTCCGCAAGAAGGCTCATCGAGATGCCGAACCGCAGGAAACCAAAGAGAACCAGCGCAAAACCCATTTCGAAGGCAATCCGAGCCACGAAGTCGTTCGTCCCGGTCAGCATCCAGCGCAGCAGAACCGAGAGCGATCCCCAGCCCTCAAGCCGGATGACCTTGATGTCGCCACGCACTGACTGGCTGAAGATTAACCCGCCGCCGACATGTTCGCCTTCGAGCCATTCAAAGCAAAGCGCGATACGGATCTTCATCTCGGCGATATCGCTGAGCTCGATCTCGATCTTCGCCCCAAGCCACGTCTCTTCGTCGGCGAGCCGCCCGATGGCGACAAGCCCCGGCCGGTTGCCGATGGTGATCGTGCCGCCAAGCTTGACCTTCAGCTCGTCCGGGAAATTCTCGATGATGTCTTGGAGGTTCAGGTCGAGCTTGACCTGCACCACGAGGATATCGCGCCGGAAATCGTATTCAACGATGGCGATGGCAATCGGTTCGTCGCCTCCGAGGATCTTCAGCTCGGCTACAACAACAAGCCCGCTTTCCTCTTCACCTACGAAACCCAAAGCGAATGCGCTGGCAAGAAACAGCTCGCCACAGCCGGCAAAGCTCATCGACAGGCCTGCACCGAAAGCCCAGGCCTCGAGCTCTGGTGTCCAGACGCCAAGCCCGCGGTCATCTGCTGGGGCCGTCGGGCGGGATTTCTTCAGCCAGGGATAATATTTTAGCTCGCCGGCTTCCCGGTCGTGGTCGTCAATACGCGGCAGAAGGTTGTCGGCGTAAAGCGCTTCGATCCCGCGCAATTCGAGCGGACCCATCGGGATCGCGCCAAAGAGAGCGACCTGAAAGAGAAGATAGTCGATTCTCGGCTCGGTGGGCGGTGTCCGGTCTCCCCAGTAGATGTCAGTCGAGAGGCCCCAGATGTTATCGCCGACCTTGATCTTGATTGCTCCACCCAGTCCGTGTTCGCGAATGCGCGTGCCATCAGAGAGCACATCGTTGCGGAAATGCCCGTGGACCGAGACCTGGACAATATCTTCGTACTTGAGCTCGGCACCGAAGCCGCCAATCTTGAAATCTGGCGCATCCGGGTTGCCCGCCAATCGCCCGCGCAAGCGTTCAAACCAGATTTTGCCTTCGAGTGGATCCGCATTTTGCCGGATCCCGCCCGAGATGTTGATATACGTGGCGCCCTGTTCGGCGACGAGCCCAACTTCGCGCAATTCCAGCGTGAAGGGGCCCATTTCCAGGGCGACCTTTTCGATTTTTTCAAACGAGCCCGAGATCTTGCCCCGATCCCATCCTACATCAACCAGAGCAGCCTCGAACGGTTTGTCGTCGTCTGTCTGGATCTGGACGCTTTCGCCTTCGCTGTCGGGTTTCTCGCGGATCAGAATGTCGCCGATGGCCTGGATGGCCTTGCCGGCATCGGGGCTGTTTTTTTGCAACTCTGAAATCGACACCCCGACGCGCGCTCGGATCACGTCAACAGCGGCGGCCCAGACGTCGAGGCTCAGCAGTGGCAGGGCATCCGTTCCGGCCGGAGGGGGCGTGCGCGCGATGCTGAGACGCATGAGGTCGCCGTCGATCAAACCGATCGAGAAATCCCAATCCTCGTTTGGCCCAGATCCAAAGTCGATGGCCAGCCCCGCCTCGAGTGTCAGGCCATCGGAGAGCGGTTGCTCCTCGGGCGGGGTTTGAAAATAGAGCTGATCAAAGAACAATTTCACGCTGTCGCCCAGCGGAAACTTGATCGGCGCGTCGCTGAAGTTCAGATGCTCGGACAAGCTTTCGCCGGGGTCCAGGTTTCGCCGGATCCCGATCGTCCCGTGCTGCGGAACAGGCGGTAGGAACATGGCCGGCAACACGACGTCCTCGATGACGATTGCGGCGTCCTCGTTGATGAACGAAGATGCGAGGATCTGGGACAGGGGGCCGTCTTCGAGCTCGCGATCGAACTCAATTCCGCCAAATCCCAGACCGCCACAATCGAACGGGAAATTTTCAGGATCCAATTCGCGTACGATCCAGTGGTGCCGTGCGCGGGCGCGGCGGGGTGAGGCGAGAAAGACGAGCTCGTGGACCGCGCGGGTGGCAATACCGAAGAGCTTGCAGGGGCCGATCGAAATCGGCAGATGCGGATCCAGTCGCATCTCGCCATTGGCTTCCAGCGTCAAGGAGAACGTGCGGCTGATCACGGAATGCTGTGCGCCCTCGGCCAGTTCCACGCCGGTATCAGCACCGTTCTTGGTCGGGTGTTTGGATAAAAGGTCGGTAGGCACCATGACTTCAAGTGGCAAGCTGTCAATTTGGACGCTTGCGGTGCCGTCGCTTGCAATTGCACAGCGAAAATCGCTCGACCAGTCGACGTCGGGCGCAAAAACGAAGCGCAAAGATGGGAAGAGACGCGACACCAATTCGGTGCGCGCCGGTGGGATGCCGGCTTCCAACTGCAGGCTGGCGGTCACGCCGATCATGCCATCGGGCGAGATGTCGGTGATCACATCGTGCAATCGGATGGCATCGTCGATCTGCGTCAAAAACGGCCCCGAGATTGGTCCGGTCGGCGGCCAGGCTGTGTTCACCAGCTCCTCGGGCCAGCTTGCGCCAAAGGCGGAAAAGAGATCGGTAAACCTCACGGCGCCACCTGACTGGAGGGATCAATGATCGCATCGAAGAGCTTCTGCGAGTCGAGACCGCCCACTACGGCAAGGGTTCCCAGCCCGACCTTGATGACTTCGATCAGTCCTGTCAGGGCGCCGGTGTCCTGAGTGAACGTGATCTGAAGGTCGAGATCGGTTGCAAAGGGCTGCGCAGCGAAGGGCGAGAAACGGTTGCCGACGACAAAATTTCGATCAAAGAGATCAGTGTTGCGCGATGGATCAGCAAAGGCGGCAAAGGCGTAGTTCTCTTCGACGCCGGTCATCTCGGCCCAAAGACGGATGCGCAAATCGCGGATCCAGTTGTCCCCGTTGGTCAGACCCTCCGGCATCGCGAAGAGGTTGCATTCCCCGTCCGAATATAGCCCGCGCCGATTGAGATTGGCGGACCCGATCGAGGCAAAACAATCATCAATCAGCATCAGTTTGGAATGGACATAGATGCCCGCGAAACTGCCACAGCAGACCGATGCCTCGGCCTTGTGCTTGGCTTTCGTCGACCCGGAACTCGCACCGAAGAGCCGCGAGTCCGATCCACGATCGACCCTGAGTTCTATCTGGCTTGCCGTTCCGGTGCCGGGCACGGTGCCCTTGGCCCACATCGCCTCATTCCCGACAGTGAGCCAGAATGGCGTTTTGGGCATTCGGTCTGGCGGCCCGACTTTGATGGTCTTGTCCGTCTCGGCCACGTCTTCGGTGAGCCACAGACGACCCACCGCCTTGGTCCGGTTGGTTTGAACCCGGTGGAACGGGTTGCGCATGTAGCCGACCTTGAGCCGATCGCCCCACGCAGGTTCGAGTTCGCGGATCGCGTCCTGGCGTGGCGCAAAGCCAAATGGCTGGTCGGGCGTGGACGGGATTGCGATGATCAGCGGCCCCGACACCTCGCGCGCGGCTTCGCGCAACGCAACGACGTATTCCCCCGGCGGCGTAAGATACTGATCTTCGATGTAAATGTAACGGCGTGCGCGCGCGATCGCGCGCAGGGTCGTGTCCAGAATTGTCCGTTCGCCCGCTGGCGCAAATGGCAGGCGCCGTTCTGTATCGGTTGCTGCCGGTCCGAAATAGGTGCGCGCGACTTGCACAATGTCCGGACCATCCGTGGGCAGCCCGTCCAGGGCGCCAGCCGCGGCCAGACCAAGTGCGGGCCGCGCCGGATCACCCGTGGCGGCAGGTCGGTTCCAGCGCTCGATGAATGTCTGCGTCAGTTCCCCAACGGCAGGTCCATCCACGCGCGCATGCACGTCATGAAAGGGCGTGCGAGACCCGTGATCTCGATCGTCAAGCCGGTTGGCGCTCAGGTCGATGCCACCGCAATAGGCGTGTAGCCCTGACGCGTTGCGCACGACCGCCATCTTTTGGCGAAACGCGTTGAACCGCCGCTGGACTTCGTGCGCCAACTGGATGATCGATGCGGTGCCATCGCAGATCGGATTGTCAGGGCATTCCGCCGGATAAGGGTCCAGATTGCCTTCGACACCTGGAATCGCCGCAAGCGCGTCTATGGCGCCCTGGTTTATCTCGAACGACTCCAGCAGATCATCCAGCATTGTCGCAGCAAAGAAGAGCGACACTGCAAGCGCTTGGCTGTGTGCAAAGAAATTCGGCTGCTCCCATGACCGGCTGTCCTGCGCGAAGGTGAGCGACCCGCCCAGAATGGCGAGGAGCGCTGAGGCAACCAGCGCGCTCTTTTCAACTGTTTCGACAAATCCGGGTTCCAGTTGGAGGACCTGCATGGCTAGAAAACGCGCCTCGCCTCCCTCTCCGGCAAGAGCGGGGATGAGCGTATCGAGCGACCGGTTGGCCACACCTGAAGCCGCACTGGCCAGAACGGCCTCGTGCTCGATCACACTGCCAGACAGGTAGAATGCAGGTGGTGCGGCGCCGCCGGTGTCATGGAGTTCGGTGAAGAGGGCATCGAAATAGGCTGGGCCGTTGATCAGTGGTGTGATCCTGTTACCGCGGGTGAACCGTGCCAATGCGCCGCTGCCCTGATCGGCAAACCAGTCGTTCAGCAAGGCGAGGTCGAGATGCGTTGCCGTGCCACCCGACAGATCCAGCCCGGCGGCGGGAACGGCGCCTGTCGGACCCGCGAATGCGGCCTCTTCCCCGGTTGACGCGACAATCAGGCGCGACTCGGCAGTGAGATCAGCGCGCGTCAGCCCGGTCGCGGCCAATGCGTTACCTCGATGGACCGGCTCCAAGGTGGCCGTGTTGGCGCTGCTGGCAGTTTCGATCGTGACCGGGCGCCCGGAGATCGGGCGACCAGCAGGCTCCAAAAGGCGCAGGGGTGCGTCCAGACCGCTGAATTCGCTAAGGAAGGCGGACCATGTGGCCAATTGCACGGTTAACGCTGCGCCGCCATCTGTTTCGGCGGCGGCATCTGTCAGGGTCTGCAGCAACGCGCGCAGAACGGACAATGTGTCAAAGCCCGGCCTCAAAGGGAAAGCCGCCACGATGGTCAGGTTGGACACGGTGATTCCCGTCCCGCCAAGTGTCGCCGGCGCACCTCGGGTCACGCCGCTGCTTGGGAAATCACTGTCAGTCGCGGTTCCAGAATTAACGAAGCGCAATGCAATCAAAGGGTTCCCAAAGGGCATGTGGCTGCGCAGAGCTGGAAAGGCCGCAAGGTCCGCCGGCGTGCCCCAGATCCAATGGACGGTGCCGTTGGCTTCGTGATGCACGGTTCCAGAGAACGGGAAGAGGAGCGGACGCGCCGTGCCACCGCTGCCAGTCAATGCCTCCGGCGTCACGCGTGGACGCAAGAGGCCGCCATCGGGACTTGTCGTGTCGCGCGCCGAAGACGGAAAGGCGCCGGCCAGATCATCAGGCAGGTCGCTTGTGGTCCCCTGCGTCCATGTCCATGGCGCGGCGGCGGCAAGGGGTGATGTCAGCATCAGTCCACCTCCATCGGGATGCCGTTGAAAGCGTGCAACGGACCGATCAATCGCGACGGGACGCCGTCCGAACTGACGGAAAGCGCCCAGATATGGACATGGCTGCCCTCAGGGGCCGGGAAATCGAGATCGGCGAACCCGTCCGATCCCGGGGCGACAGGCGTCAGGGAAAGCCGCGTCCCGCGATCGTCGCGGACAACGATTGCGACTGTGGGGTCCAGATCCGGCCGGTTGCGGATCGTCGCAAGATCCGCGCGCGCGACGGCGACTCTGGTGTCATTGGAGTGGATCGCAAAAACCTGCGCGTTGCCATCGCTGCGATCGTGGATACGCACAGTGGCAGTCGCAGCGTCCCGGTCAATAGAGAGCGAGATCAGTTCAGGCAGTGTACCTCGGCGCGGAGCGGGTACACGCACCATCGCCGCAAGAACCTGCGCCTCTGCCGACACCTTGCCGGCTTCGTCCAAAGCCCGCAAACGGTAAAGCCAGCGCCCCGGCGTGTTCGGCAGAAAATCCTCGTGGGCGACATTGGGATCCACAGGGCCGACCGTGAGAAAGTCGCGATCAAAATCCGCAAGAATGGCGGCGGCGGCGGCGATGAACCGGTCCGGTAGCGCGCGTGCTGCGTCACCTTCCCTGAGCGCGGTTTGATCTTCTGGCGACAACGTCCACGGGGTTTCCGTGCCATCGCGCGACCGCAGCGCGATTGTGCTGTCGGTCACCAAGATGCGCGGAAGAATAGCCGAGACTGGCGCCCTTTCTAGGCGCATGCGCGGCCTCAAATCCGCGCCTGCCGGAACCACGGCCGCAGGCGTGAAGGATACGGCGACCTCGTCCGCGCTGGCCCGCCGCGCGGTGATCGATGTCACATCGGCGAGGTCGGCGATTGCAAGGCTCGGACGACCCCGGTGACGTGCGAGGATCTCTGAGCCCGATACCGGTCCTTCATTGCCGGGGCGTGGCGTGCTTTCGACCGCTGCGCGCCGATCGGGAATGTAGCTCTCCGCATCGGCGGCTGAGACGCCAAAGGATCGATACTGCCGGGGAGAACCGGGCGACACCGCGATCCAAGCTACGGGCAGAGCGACCTCATAGACCTCGACTTCGGCAGCGTTGGTTGGATCTGCTCCTCGCGGGACAACACGGACTCGGGTATCCCAATAAGTCGGGTCCCCTTCGGCGCCTGTCGTTCGCATGGTCGAGAACGACACGCGCGCGGGCGCCTGAGCCACGCCTTCGCTGACCGGCGCGACCGTCAGGCTGGGGGTCCGCCCGGTGCCGTGCGCGCGAATGACGAAGGCATCGCCCAGAAGAAGTCGCTGTCCTGCAAGCTCGCCCGCATTCACTGCCTGCGAAAGCGTGCACGGCACGGAATAGCTTCCGTCGGGCAAAGGCGTCGGAGCGGCCGTGACCTCGCCTTCGATGGCGATCAGGCGCCCGGTGCGCTCGTAAACGCGGAATTCCCTCACATATGGATCCAATTCGCGCTCTTCGCGGCCCCATCCCCATCTCAGAACCACCAGTTCCCCCTCGGCATCAACACGGGCGCGTTCGGCGGCCGTGAGGTCGGGGTCATTGCCCTGAAGCAGTCGGATCTGAACGCCATTGGGTTGCGACAAAAGCGGGAGGTCGTTCGGGAAGGTTCCGGCGGAAGGTTCGGGCGGACCGGACGGCGCGGGTGGACGCGTGTGCTTTTGCAGTTGCGCAGGCGCGGCCACGGCCGGGGCCGAGACCCGTCCAAGTACGTCAACCGACTGCACCTGATAGGTGACCTCATCGCCGTAGTCTGGGCCGGTCTCGTCTTCGAACACTTCGATTGCGCGATGGATCGCGTCGCTTGCCAGCCCGGGGCGGTCTGCAGGCGGAAAGGCGGCACAGATATCGGCCCCGGGCCGGAGCGCTTCTGAGACCGGGTCGCTGTTGCGCGAGGCCACGTGCTGGCCGTTTGTCTCCGCGTTGGCCGCTAAGGATTGACCTACCCATTGCCGTTGTAACAGATAACCTGAGACTTCGCTTGGCGGCGCAGAGCCTGCGTCGCGCGGCCACCAGGGACGCAAGGCAGGATCCAGATCGTCAGGTGCTTCCCACGAAATCTCGAATCCTCGATGCGCGTCCCGATGGCCGCGCCTATTGGCGCGTGCCGCGCTGCCAAGGTTGTCGGCCGTGACGGCCTTCGGGGCCGCCGGAGGGTTGGTCGTGTCGAATGTCACACCGTAAATCGTGCGCTCGATCTCGACCAATTCATTCGGATCGAGCCCGGGGTCGATCGGCATCGTCACGAGCGCGACAAAGGCGCCTTCGCCCTCAAGGATCACTTCATCCACGGGCACCCCAAAATCGAGCTCGGTCCGCTGGTCGAGAGAAGTGCTGAAACCTGCCACAGCAGAGCCGGCATTCAAGGCCGTTACTGAGAGCGGATCACTCGACGATCCATCGATGACGATCCGGGACCGGGCCAAGGGGAGCATGATGCGCAGACGTTTGAACCGGATCAGATGGCGCAGGGCGATCAGCCCCGTGCTTGTCGCCTCTTCGGCCTCGACCATCGGGGGCGTGTCCACGTAAACCTGCACCTGCCCGAACCGGAAATGGCTGGGCATCTGTGTGCCCCGGGGGACCGAGTGCATGTCGTAGCGCCGCTCATCTCGGTCGGCGCGAGGAATCAGCCCGCTGATGCGATAGTCATAGGTGTCACCCGGATTGATCCCATCAGTATCGAGAAACCCGGTTGCCAAAGCGCGCCGCCAGGCCGGATCCGCCGCGCCAAGCGCCATAAGAAGGCCAAACGGCGTGCTGTCCCAGGCGCTGTCACGCGCCGACGGATCGTTGACCGAAACCCGCCAGGCCGCAGCATCGAATGGGCGGGACAAAGCCGCGTTGGCGTATTGCGAGATGTCCTCGAATGCGCCATCGATTGGCTCAGGCTCTGCGAGGGTTTTGGCGAGTGTAAACTCGTCGTCAGGTGTGCTCACATCCGGGTTGACGGCGCGAAACGGCATCTGAAGGCCTTCGACGATGGTTTTCGCGTCCTCCCATCCAGTCTCGAATACGACATCT
>JBCCVT010000005.1:0-32906 GCA_039195015.1 Pseudomonadota bacterium | reverse complement strand
CTGCAGCCGCGACACCAGATCGTCGAGCGCGGTTTCAAGTTCAGCGATCTTGGCGAGGATCGGATCCACAAGGCTCGCCGCATAGGCCTGGGCCTGCGCGATCAGGTCGTCGAGCGTTGACCGGAAGGCGACCAAAAGCCCGTCGACCACGCCGATCGGGTCGTTCGCGAGGTCGTGCGCGAGATTAAAGATACGCACCAGAACGTTGATAAAGCTTTCAATTTTCGTCCCGGCCTCGGAGACGAATTTCGGCACCTGTTCCGGAGAGCCCGTGATATCGCCGACGAGTTCGATAACATCTGACAGCTTGATGCAGCCAAAAAGCAAAGGCAGCGGGAGATCACCCGGGGCGGTTGGAAAACCCGCCCCCGCTGGCATCGTACCCGAGATGAAATCCTCGACATCCGACATGACCGGGCCCGCAAAACGCGACAGCGCCTTGGGCCGCAGGTTTGGCTGGATGAACCCGCCCGACTTGTCGCCCTGCGCCGAGAAATCGAGCTGCGCCATGTCGAGTGTCGGATTGACGTCGACAAAAATCTCGCCGCGGTTTTCGTTTGGTCCCGGCGAGCTTGCGGCCGTCGCGTTGAAGCCGAATTGCAGGAAATGCGGGTTCCAGCTGAGCGAATTGGTCTTGGTCGATCCGGTCAAATGAGACATCGCGCCGACCTTGGCCTCGACCGAGACGATCTTGGGCAGGAACACCGGGCGGCTCAGATCGTTGCTGTAGGTGCGCAGCGACGCGTTGCCTTCTTCATATTCGGCGCCGAAGGTGACGTTCACCGCCTCGACCGAGGTGTCGCCGGATTTCACGGGCGGGGCGAGCGCCACGCGCTGCTGATCGAAATCTGTGGTCTTGCGCGATGTGGCAGCGGCGGCAAAGGCGTCCGCCGCCGTGCGGGCATTGGCCTCGGCCTCGGTGAAATCCGGTTTCAACTCCACCGGCGAGCCGTCGGGGAAGCGCGGGCAGGCCACCGTGTTGTCCATGAAGATCATCGGCAGATCAAAGGCCGACCGGCGACCATCGAGATCGGTCGCGGCGATCTGGAACCGGAAGGGCGTGCCGCCCACATGGGGCCAGAACATCAGCTGCCCCTTGCCGTCGACGTCGAAATTCGCCGGGTCGTCCAGATCAGGCGTGGTCTCGGTCAGGATCTCAAGCCGCGAGAACGGGAACTGATTGGCGCAGGTGACGGTGCCGCTCGATGTCGAGGCGTTGCGGAAAGCCTGTTCGTCGAAGGTGAGTTCGCGGTTGCGGAACACCATGAAATAGCGCTGCCGCAGATAGGCGACATTGCCGGGTTCCTGTTCCGCCGTGGCGTTGCCGTTGTGAAATTTGCGTTCGCTGATCTTCACCAGGGTGCAGGGGAACGGAAGCGGGCAGAGGAACCCGCGATAGACCACCTTGACATAGTGGTCCCGGCCCATGGTGGCACGGTGCAGCCAGGCCTCGACCGAGAGGCCCGGCGGTTCCCACGCGGCGTGCGAATCGAGCCAGCCGCCAAGCGCGCTGAGCATCAGCGTGTTCGTCGAGACCGGGCGCGGCACATAGCCCGAGACCGAGAAGTTCGACGACAGATGCGCGATCTGGAACCGGTCGAAATTGTCGAGCGGCATCCGGAACGGCGTGATCCCCGGCGCCGGCAGGTTGTTCGAGGCGGGCCAGTCGCTTTGCATCGGCGGGTTGGCGGCCTCGACCCCGCTGCCCGACTTGGCCCAGACCGCGCGGACGGTGCGGTTGGGATCGGGATAGGGCGGCATGATCTCGGAGCCGTCCTTTTGCGGCGTGACCATGCGCGTATGCCAGAGCTCGGTGCGCTGCGTGCCTGGGGCCGAAACCGGTTGAGGCGCATGCCGCCAGCGGCTGCCGCTATGCGGCGACAGGATCAGCCTCCAGGGCATCTCGATCGCGGTCAGCCGGGCGGAGGGGTTGGCCGGGCGCGGCTGGCGCAGCGTGATCCCCCCGAGATCGGGGATCGTGAGTTCGGGCACCGGGCGGAACACCGCGCCCCCTGCCCCTTGGCGCGTCCGGAGCGTCGTGATGTCGTCGGCCACCGCGCCGATCCGCAGGCTGCCGACCGCATGCGAGGCGAGCGCCGCGCGGTTCTTGGGCGCAAGCGCGTTCACTGCGCGCGTGTTGAAGAGATCGGAGACAGTGATAATCCGCCCGCGCACCGACGGTTTGCGGGCGTTCAGGCCGACGGCGGGTTCGAGATCCTGGCAGGCGGCCAGGATGCCCTGCAAGGTGTAATCGATCGTGAGATCGGCGGGGAATTTGAACGCCAGCCGGGATTCGTCGGCGATCCGGGCGCGGACCGGTGGTTTCCGCAACGCCTCGCTGCCGCTGCCGGGCGGTTCGGGTTTGTCCTGCGCATCGGGATGCGGATGGGCGCCGGGATCGCCCGGTTCGGGCGGTTCGATATCCTGCTGCGGAACCTCGAAAAAGGTCTCCTCGGTGATGGTCTGCGGCGGGAAATGCAGGATCAGGCGAGCGGTTCCGCTGGGCCCGGCGGACAGCGTCGGCGGGTCGCCCGGGCTCACCACCAGGTTGACCAGTTCGATCCGCAGCGCCAGCAGGTCATCAGGCCGCAAAACCGGGGTGCCGGGGCGCGAAGCCTCGAACAGGTTGCGCACGATGTCGGGCATGACCGGGATCAGAACAGAACTGTCGATTATTCCTGCTGTGCCGGTGACGATCGCGCCCGTGGAGGTCAGGGTCTGGGACGGTGCGGAGAGGCCACTCAGATTTCGGGACAACAGGCGAGGCGTGGGGCCGTTCGCCATGGGATAGGTCCAATGCTTACACGAATGAACTCGGTACAATGATATGTCGATTCGAAGCCTATCATATCATGAAAGTTGCGCCCAATGGCTGTATTGGGACATTTTCGTTCTCCGTGAGCGCGAATCTGCCCGTTGGCGTTTTGACGCGGGTGTCATTGCCCGTCCGTTGCGCGGCTGTTGTCGCGGGCAACTTCTGCTAGGGTATGCGTATGGGTAACGGGCTGTCAGACAAGGTGATTTTGGTGACCGGCGCGGCGCGCGGGCTGGGGCTGGCCTATGCCCATTGCCTGGTCCGTCACGGTGCGCGGGTGGCGATGCATGACGGTGGGGTTGACCCGGACGGGATGCAGCCCGACGCTTCGGTCGTGAGGACGGCCTGCGCCGATTTCGCCGAGGCGCAGGTGCTGCCTGTCACCGGTCTGCTGAACAGCCGCGCGGACTGCGCCGCCCTCGTCGAAACCGTTATCCGCAGGTTCGGGCGGATCGACGGTCTGATCCACAATGCCGGGCTTGTCCTCTGGGCCGAGACCACGGAGGTGGATGATGCGCGCTTTCGAACCTCGTCAACGATCAATCACGAGGCCGCCTTTTGGCTCTGTCACGCCGCGCTGCCGGTCATGCGGCGCCAGGACTATGGGCGCATCGTCCTGACAAGCTCGGGCTGGGCCTTGGGGGCGAACCCGGGATCGGAGCGGCTGACGCTGTACGCGATGAGCAAGGCGGCGCAATTCGGTTTGGGCATGGCGCTTGCGCATGGCACCGGGCATCCGGACATCAAGGTGAATGTTGTCGCGCCGGTGGCAAACACGCGGATCTATGTGTCCCAGGTGCCCGAGGGCAAGCTGATGCCCGAAGCAGTGGCCGGCACGGTGGCATGGCTTGTGTCAAGCGCCTGCGATGTGAATGGCCAGTTGCTGAAGGTGGCGGACGGGGACGTTTCGGTCGCGGCGCTCAGCGATCAGGGCACGGCGCATCTGGGTGAGCGTGCGACGGACCCAGCGGCATGCGGCGCGGCCATTCGACGACTGCTCGGGGCACCTTCGCAATAGAGCGTTTGCTAAGGTCGCATGGCGGCGATCTGCGAGCGGTGGCGCGTCCCTGCCCCATGCCATGGACACGCGACAGCAGGTTCTGCGCGGTGTCTGGTCGGAGTCGTCCTGCGGCAACGGGCTGGCCTTGGTTTTGTGACCGGCCTTGGCGCGCGGGACCGGCCCGGAGACCCGTGCCGATCCGGCGCAAGATCTCGCGCCCGTCACCGGGCGCGCGGCGCAGCGTCAGTGGCCGAAATGCTCCTGCAGGCAGGCGCAATACCAGTATCCCGGGCGCCGTTGCACCGTGACGGGCGTAAGCGCACTGATATGGGTGTGGTCATGCGGGAAGCCATAATAGTTGCGCCGCGGCAGCCCAACCTCAGCGCGGATCTTGTTTTCACTCAGCCGCGTGTCCGCATACGGACCGATACCTGTTGTCCACATCTCTTCGCGACGAACCGTGCCGCCATTCGGGCCAGGCACGTCAACCTGATCGGCATATGCCGTTCAGGTTGACGTATGCAGCGCGTGGATGAGTTCATGCGCGAGAACCACCCAGACCGGGCTGTAGACACCAGCCAGCCGCGTGTAGATCCCTTCGCTTTGCCCAAGCCTGTTGTGCATCTGGATTTTCGCAGCACTTCCGCGCCCGGCAAACCGGATGTCGCGATTGCCAACGCGCTTTGTAACGCCAAATTTGTCGTCAATGCGGATCGACGCGCCTGTGGACGCGCCCGGATTGTTACTGGGACGAAACGCGATGGTCACGGATCGGGCGCGGCCGCTGGCCTTGGTCCCGATGCCCTGGCTGCGTTTGCCGATCAGATCAATCAACTCAGCGCCGAGTGTCGTGGCCGCCAATCGCCGAAGATCCGCCATCGTGTTGCGTGTGAACTGACCCTTTTCGACGGCCCAGTCGGTCCCAGAATACAGCGGCCGCCCCATGAACGGATGCATCGGATTGGGATCGATGTAAATGCCCTCGAAACCGGATTGAACTTCCATGTGTTTAGATACCTCAGATCGCTGTCGCGCTGTTTGCTTGCCGCAGTTGGAACAGAGCGGATGCTGCCCGCCGCCCGCCTTTGTCAAATACGTTTAAGTTCATAGGCTTGCGCAACCTCATCACTGCGCGTCGCCGGTTGTTGCAGCCGCTTTCATGCTACGCCGCCACATGTAAACAAAGGGTTAGCATGAGGCTGATCCCGGGCCTTGGAGACGGCATTTTTTCGGGCGTTTCGACATGCATTTGACGGCTGGAATCCTGACCTACTGGCCGAGGTTTTCCGCGTCGTCTTGCGCAAAGAGCGACTGCGGGATGTCGACATCCGAAAAGAAGCCAGGCCCAAACGGGTTGAACCGCACGGCGGCGTCAAATTGCAGGGACAGATTGCCGGAATTGCCGGCGAAAAAGCTCGTCTCGGCCACGCCAAGCGAGGGGTTGAACGATGTCGAGCCCGCCTCGATCAGCCGGAACCAAGACCACGGACCGCGATAGGTGTCATTAAACAGCGCGCGGGCGCGGGCGAAGATCCGCAGGCTCAGGTCGTTGTTCTGGATCCCGCCGACAGGCCAGGACTGGGCGTTCCAGATGACCGGCCCATGGCGGAACCGGTGCAGGGTGACGCCGGAGGTGATCGTCATCTCACTGAGACCACTCGACATGAAACCGGTCCGCAGGGCGAAATCCAGATGCGGTTTGCCGTCGGAAAAGAGCGATTCGGAGATTTCGCGGAACCGTTCGAACGCGCGCTTGGCCTCGGGCAAAAGATCGGCGGTGCCCGTGGGCAGGAAGGTCGAACGGGGCCGAAAGACGCCGTCATCGGTCATGAAACGCGACAGATATGTCGCCTCGAACTTGGCCAGCTTGCCTTCGGGGGCGAACACGGTCGCGAATTCGGACAGCGGAAAATCGATTTCGCTTTGCGCGTCGAACGGGAATGTCAGGGTCATCGACGCGCCGTGCTGGCTGAGGATCTCGCGCTGCCACTGTCCATCGATATAGTCGAAAACAAAGCGCATCGCAGCGTCATCCAGCGCGGCGGTCATCCGGCGACCGAAGGTCCGGATGATGTCAAGATCGGAGCGCACGACGAAAGTGTTGAGGACCGCAAGCGGGTTGGCGCCCTCGCCCGTCTGAAACTGTTCAAAAAGGAAGGCTCCGGCCCCGTCGGCGCCATTCTGAGCCTCCTCAAGCCAGACGGTGACGTTGCGCGCATAGGTCAGGAAGAGATCGAACTGGTTCTGCTGTTCACCCTCGGCGCGCATCGCGTCGAGATAGGGACGGAAGGCGGTGCGGATATTCGATGCCGTCGCGGCTTCGGCGCTGGCCGATGCCGGGGCAAGCTGCGGCGGGGCGGGTTCTGCCGGAGCGGCCTCGGCCGTTGGATCAGGCACCGCGACAGGCAGGAACACCTGGATGTCGGTGTTGTCGGAGAGCGCGGCTTGCAGCCGCTCGATCGGGTTTTCCGAGGCGTTGGTCAGGGCCTGCATCAGGATCTGCGCATCGCCCCAGCCGGTGGTGTCCCGCAGCTGGAGCGCCGACAGAAAATCGCCCCAGGTCGCGATGTAATCGGCCGTATAGCTTTGCGCGACGCGCCGCGCGATGGCGTTTTCGGTGGCGCTGTCGAGGGTGCCGATGACCTGTTCATAACTGTTCACCATCTCGGTGAGATCCGGCATTCCGCCATCCTCAAAGAGACTGTCGAACCCGGCGCGTGTCAGGCCCCGGGGGACCAGAAAGATCTGCGGGTCGTCGATCGGAACAAACACCTCGGAAAAGCGCGGGCCGATGAGCTGGCGCAGGTCGACGCGTTCGGCGTAGTCCCGGCGCCGCATCAGCGACGCGTAAAGCAGATCAGCCGAGTCGAGCCCTGAGAGTGTCTTGGCCACCACCGCGCGCAGGCTTTCGTTCCGGGTCACCGGAGGTCGGTTGAGCACAAAGAGATCCGCCAGGGTGTCGTGCAACTGCGCCTGAAAGACGCCCGAAACCTCTCCCTGTTCGGTCAGACCGGAGGTGTAATAGGCGATCAGATCATCCTTGTGCGCGCTCTGATCGCCATGCAGCTGACTTTCGACGGAGGCCAGGCGGATGAGTTCAACTCCATCCCCCAAGGCATTGAACGCAAATGTTTCCTTTTCCAGAAAGTCGACCAGTGAGGCCTGGAGACCCTGGGTCAGCTCCTCCTCGTAAAGACGCCGGTACGTGGCCTCCATCGACCAGGTTGGCAGCAGTCGGCGCGCGGGGCGGGCATCGAGCGGTTCATAATCCGCAAGGCCCTCGCGAATGGGTTGCAGCATCAGGACGCGGTCGACGAGAAAATCGCCATCGGTCGTGATGCCGCCGACATCCGAGTAGAACTGGTCAAACGCCGCATCGAGGCGCGTATTGACCGCGCTGTAGGTGCGGTGGTTGTCCCAGACGAGAAATGCGAAGAGACCGACACAGGCCACGAGCACGAGGCTCCAGAGCCGGGCGTTGACCATCGACTGGACCGCATGGCGGCGGTTGGGTTCGGCAAGAAACCCTTCGCGGTGATAGGCGGCCGCCAGGAGGCCTGCGTTTTCCGTGGTCACGCTGTCGAGCGATGCATCGACCAGCGCGGTGGCGGGCGCGGCGCTGAAGAAGCGTTGGCCTGAAACCTGACTGAGCGGATCCACCGCGGGCATGCCCGCCCGGGCGCCGACAAACACGATGCTTTGCAGGTTCAGCGGCGCGCGGCGCGGCGGGAGCGGTTGCGTGAGCCCGATGATGCGCCCGTTCAGTTGCGCCTTGACCAGCGAGAGCTGGAACGGCGCATTCAGCAAGGAGGCGCAGAAATCCGGGGAGAGCTGCTTTTGCAGGGCCGCCGATTGCGTCACGCTCAGACTTTCAATCAGCTCGTCAAAGAGCCGGTCGACGCGGGCCGCGATGTCAGGCTCGTCCTGCGACAGAAACCCGCCAAAGATCGTGCCCGAGCCCAGATGATCGGTCAGCAGGGCGGCGCGGGCGACGTCGCGCAGATGCTCGAGCCCCACAAGCGCCAGATGGACCGGGACATCGACGCCAAATTCATAGCTTGCAACGTTCAGGATGCGGTTGATGGTCGACACGCTGCCGGTTTCGGTGGCCGCTGTCTGCATCAGCCCGGCCAGCTCGTATTCGACATAGGCCGCATTGATCGCAAGGCTCGACCGGCGCTTGAAGAGCAGCCGGACAAGGATGTTCAGCAGATCAAAGGACAGATCCGTGCCTGGCGCGATCTCGATCCGATAGGCGACGGCAGTGGGAGATGTCCAGGTCGTGAGCGTCAGCCCCTTATGGGAAAGGGGTTCGCCAAACGCGACATAGCCAAGCTCGGCCATGACGGTCGATGCGCCCTCCTTCTCCATCGCGAGGAAGAGATACCAGGGCACCGCCATCGGGTTTCGGTCGATGATTTTTGCCCGCGCGACGGTCTGCTTGAATTGCGCGCGCGCAGTGTGCCGGAGTGCCCGAAGCTCGGCCGCGGCCGGGTCGCGCACCCAAATTCGCTTGCGGTAGATCAGCGCGAGCGTGCCGACGACCAGTGACAAGACGATGACGACGCCCAGCCAGATCAGGTGCCCCAGGCCGCCAAAGCCCCCACCGATCCAAAGCGTGACGATCCACGCGAGTTGCGCAATCATGGCGAGGACGAAGACCGCAAGCGCGGATTTGATGATGGTTCGGATGTTCATTGGCGAGGCCGGGCCGAGACGGTGCCGTCGGTGCTGGAGAACACAAAATCCACCGCGCTTTCATTTTCGGCGATGGCGCGGCGTTCGGTGAAATCGGTATAGACCCGGTGTTCGGCCTGCTGGCGCGCGCCCCAGACCCCCATTGCAATTGCTGTGATCGCGATGGCTGCGATCAGGAATTTGGTCCGGGTTGCCACCGCGCGCGTGGGCGGGCGCGTGTCGACCACCTCGCGCCCGACGGCTGACGCCTTGTCGGGCTGGGGCACGAGGTTGATCGCGATCTCCAGCCGGTTGATCAGCCGGTCGCGTTCATGCTCGGATCCGCGATTGTATTTCCCGCGATACCCAAGCTTCAGAAATATATAGAGAATTTCGAGGAATTCGCGCAGGGCCTTGGGCTGCATCAACGCCCGGTCGGCGATGTTGTAGAACCGGTCGCCGCCGTCGCGGAAGCCGAAAAGATCGGCAACAAGCGTGCGATTTTCCCACCCGCTATTGGCGCCAAGCGGTCCCGCCATCACAAATTCATCAAGCGCAATGGCAAAGAGAAGACAGAGGTTTTCCGCAACCGAGGGCGGATAATCGAGCCGAACGATTGCATATTTCAGATCGATGATCGCGCGGGACAGCTCGACCCGGGTTGTGTTCAGCTCGGCCCCCGGCGCAAGCCTGGTCATCACGCCGCAAACCGCAAGCAGATCGGCCGAAGCGTTCAGAAGACGGTTTTGCGACCCGTCGAACCGGCGCAACGCCATGTCAAAGCCTTGCAGGTCACCGATCGAGACCTGCGCCAGCCGGGTTCCCACATCCGGCCGGCTCACGCCCGCCCGGCCCTCGGGCGGGAGCGTGATCGCCGGCATGTCTGTGGGGGTCATGTTCATCGTCAGCCCAGCATGTAGAGGGTCGCGTCGACCGTTTCGATCCGGTCATCAACATGCAGGGCCAGGGCCTCGCGCTTGTCGAGATACCGTTGCCAATGCGCGCTGCTGGTGTCGATCGCGAAAAAGGCGGCGTCGCTGCGGCTGCGCAACTCGGCCGGTGCGGCGGGCAGCGGGGTGAGCTCCACCCCCTGCAGTCCGCGCGACACCAGATCGGGCATCGCCGAGAGACCGGCGAGCTTGCAGGCGAGCGGGCCCAGCTGGGTCAGCGCCGGCGCGCCGTCAGGCCCGGCGAGCGCCAGGATCGGGCGGCGGTCTTCGGCAAGCACACGAGCCGGGATGATCAGGCGCAGCAGGCGGCGTTTTTCAAAAAGCTCGGTGTTCCACGACAGTGCAACGACACTGGCCGGTTTCTCCAGCGTCAGCTTGCGGCGCAACCCGCCGATCACCTCGTCAAAGCTGGCGGCCATGCGGTCGGGGTCGTAGATCAGGTTTTCGCGCGTGGCCTCGCCCATGATGGCGTCAAGCTCCACCGAGAACCCGGCCAGTGCGTGATAGAGTTTGCGGGGCGAGATCCGGCCGAGATGCGCCTCGTTCTGGAGGACGAGAAGCCAGCGGTTCAGGACCTGCAGCTCGAGCCGTTCGGTGATCAGGCTCGCCTCGCTGCTGGTGCCCGCGTCGGTTGTGACGCGACCGGCCGCGTTGGCTGCGCGCACCCGTGCGAGCGACAATGTTTCCTCCAGCCGTTCCGACAGGATCTTTGACGCGGACAGGCGCAGCGCATGGGGCGTGAACGACCGGTCGAGCACCACGCGGCCGTCGCCGGTCTTTTCAAGAATGCGTGCCACCGGGATCGTGGCAAATCCCGACAGATCCGCAGCACCAAGCCGGAGGCAGGCCCCGACCTCGGCCAGTTCGGTTTCCACCGGTTCGTTATGCGGGTCGTTGAGGTCGCGCAGATCCATCCGCGACTTGATCATCCGGACGGTATCGCCCTCGGCCCCGAAATGCGCGGCCCCGGTGATGGCGAGCGGCACAGCGATATGGACGGTTTCATCGACCACACCGTCGGGGATGTCGATCACCAGCTCGCGGATCAGGCGAAAGAACAGACGGTCGGGAAAGACCCCCGCAGCCTCGCGCACGGCAAACTTGCCCATCGCGAGCGCGTCCGCATTGATGTCAAGTTCGCTGACGCCGTAATCGCCGGCTTCGAGATCGAGCTGGGCGACCTCGTTGACATAGCGCTGCAGTGACACGTCGAAATGCTGGAAGTGCTGAGGAGCGATGAACATGCCTTCGCTCCAGACGATGGATCCGTGCATCATTCGCCTCCTCCGAACAGCCCGCCGAACCAGCCTTTGCGTTTCTTTCCGGAGCCGTCTTCTTCGGCATCCTCGGGCACGCGGAACTGGATCGAAACGCCCGAGGCCGTCACCGACACGGTGACGCCGTTGTCGAGCCGCTCAGCGTCGATCGGGACGGCGCTGCGAAATTGCTGGGTCTCGAAATCGGCGAACTCGGCGAAAGCGCCAAGATAGAACACATCCGGTTCGAGATCGAAGGCGACAAGGCGCGTTTCATCCGGGTAGAGCGGCGACAGGCTGCGTTTGTCAAGCACGACACCGGCGAGTTCGGGCGAGGCGTCATCGAAGATCTCCCAGAAGCTGGCGGCTTCGAATTCGCTGCGCGAACTGAGCTGGTAGAGGCGCACGACGATCGGGTTGGCGGCGTTGTTGTACTGATTGACACTCGGCCCGGCCTGGACGTTCACCGTCTTGTTCACGGGCGCGGGCGTTTCCGTTTCGGTGCGCTTGCCACAGGCGGTGACCAGCGCGAGGACCGCGCACAGGCAGATGATGCGAAAGGGGAAACCGGTCATGTCTTGCGCATCTCCTCAGCCAGAAGTCCCATGAACATGCGTTTGAATTCGCCGCTCGCCTTTTTCTTGGCGAATTGCGTGCGGTGGATCTTCCAGTAACGCCGGCGGCGCCTGGCCAGAAACGGGATGTATTCGTCGTAATCGTCTTGCAGCACGTTGGGGTCGAGTTCGCTGAGAAACCTGTCGAGCGCCTGTTCGATCGCATCCGACACATGCTCGCGATAGAGCACCGCCGAGCTTTGGGCATCTGGCATCTCAGGCGCGCCGAACTCCATCACTTCGACGGTGTCGGAAAAGACGGGCGACTGCGCTTCGGGATCGGGTTTGCGTTTGAGTTCAATCGGTTCGCGCAGCTCGGGCCCTTCGGCGAAAGGGTCGAACATCAGATCGGCATCCAGATCGGGAACGGTGTCGGAAAACCCCGCATCCGGCGCGGGCGGGATATCCTCGATCTCGGCATCGGGCATCAGCGGGTCATCCATTGAAAAGTCGGTCTCGGCCTGAAATCTCAGATCGGGCGTGAAATTGACCGGGGCTTCGGGCACCGCCTGCTCCACGATACCGAGCAGCAGCCGGTAGCCCGCAAAATCGATGATATCGCCATCATGGAGCGGCTGCGCTTCACCCTTGGGCATCCGTTTCGCGTTCAAAAGCGTGCCCTGGGTGCTGAGATCGGTTGCGGTGTAGCCGCCCGTCGTGGTGCGGGTGATCGTGAGATGCGTGGGCGAAATGGTCTCGGAGAGGTCGGGCAGGCAGATGTCAGACGCAAAATCGCGCCCGATGTTGAATGTCGCCTCGTTCAGATAGAACTCCCGTTGGCGCACCGCCTCGGCGGCCGGGATCTGGACCAGTTGCACGCTCACCGTCATTGGATCTGCTCAATACAGCGCTGCATCTGGCCGTTGAACCGGTCCAGAAACAGCGGGTTGGCGTTGACGTACTGTTTGGAGAAATGCACACGCATGTCCTGGCGGCGAAACGGGATCTTGCGGAACTGATCTTCGGTGAGCCCGCGTTCCTCCATGTAGTGAGAAAAGATCAGCTCATATTCGAGCGCGACGTCGATATCGCCGACAATGAGCATGTTCAAAAGCGTCGCCGCATCGCGCGGGCGCATCACAACGTTATAGCCGTTGCGATGCAGATACTGCCATTTCGACGTCGCAAACTTGGCGCTGTAACGGGCCGACAGCGCGTCGCTTGCATCATTGGGGTCGATGTCCGACGTCAGCAGGAAGTACCATGCGAGGTCTTCGGAAACGACAGGCACTGATGGCACCGCATACCGCGCGCGCGAACTGTTGGCCGAGCCCACGAAAAACCCGTCAAACCGCCCGGTTTCCGTGCCGAGCTGCGCATCGGCCCAGACGGTCATGTGCAGCTCGTAGGGCACGTTGATCGCGGCGAGCGCGCATTGCACGCGCCGCACGGCCACGCCGGTCATCTCGCTGTCCTCGATCATCTGGTAGGGCGGCAGGGCCTGGGTCGCCAGCCGCAGAACCGGGGCGGCCTGTGCCTCGGCACGCCAAGGCGCGACGAGAGCCGCAGCCAGAAGCGCAAACAGAGGCACAAGACCCAATCGTCGGAACGTCATCGCGGTCACTCCATGTTCAGAACGACGTCGTTTCCGTCATGAGCGACCGTGATCGCGCTGAGCGGTTTGTCCTCGATCACCCGCGAGATGCATTCCTCGGCCAGGCGCGGCAGGAACTTCTTGTTGATGATGCCTTCCAGCGCACGTCCCCCCGAGAGCGGGTCGGAATTGGCGCCGACGACGTAATCCACAAAGCTCTGATCCCAGCCAAAACTGGCGCCATACTGCGCCGATACGCGTTTCTTGATCCGGTTGAGGTGGATTTCGGTCAGCTTGCCCCCAACCTGCGGGGTCAGCGGCCGGTAGGCGATCAGTTCGGTCCGTCCAATGAAGGCCGGGCTGAAATGATCCAAGAGCAGCGGGCGGAGATGATCCGTCAACTCTTGCGAGGTGGGTTCGTGATCCGCGGCATCGACATAATCGCGGATCGCCTCACCGCCCGCATTCGACGTCATGATGATGATCGTGTTGCGGAAATCGACATCGTTGCCTTCGCTGTCCGAGATATGACCCTTGTCGAAGATCTGGAAGAAGATGTCCTGGATTTCGCGATGGGCTTTCTCCATCTCATCGAGCAGAAGCACGCAGTACGGCCGCCGCCGCACCGCTTCGGTGAGCACCCCGCCCTTGCCATAGCCGACATAACCGGCCGCCGCGCCAAGCAGCATCGAGACTTTATGGGCCTCCTTGAACTCGGTCATGTTGATCGTGGTCACCGCGTCTTCGCCACCAAAGAACTGGTCGGCGATGGCCAGCGCGGTTTCGGTCTTTCCGACGCCCGAGGGCCCGCACATCATGAAGACACCGATCGGTTTGCGCGTGTCCGTGAGACCGGCGCGCGAGATCTTCAGCGACTTGGCGATCGCCTCAATCGCGGCGTCCTGGCCGATCACGCGCTCTTTCAAGGTGCTCTCCAAGGCCAGCAGACGCTCGGCCTCGCTGGCGCCGAGATTCGAGATCGGAACGCCGGTCCAGTCCGCGACAACCTCGGCGATGGTCGCCTGGGTCACCCATGGATGCACCAGGATCTCCTGATCCTCGCCGTCCTTGGCTTGCGCGCAGGGCGTGTCCGCATCGCAGTCGTCAGCCGAGGCGCGCGCCGCGGCGAGCCAGTTTGCAACGCGTTCCTTCTGATCCTCCCACATCGATATCCGGTCGGCGACGGTAGCCTGCAGATCCTCGATGCTGGAGTTCAGATCGCTTGGGTCGAAATCCGCCTCGCCGAACATCTGCGCGTCCGATTGCGATTTGGCAAGCTCGGCCTCGACAAAACACAGCTCCTCCTCGAGCGCTTCGATCTGCACCGGCCGGGCGTGCTGCGAGAGCGCCACCCGGGCGCAGGCCGTGTCCATCAGACTGATCGCCTTGTCGGGCAGACGGCGCGACGGCATGAAACGGATCGACAGATCGACCGCGGCCTTGATCGCCTCTTCACGGACAAAAACATCATGGTGCTTGCTGAGCCCCTCGGCCACCGAGCGCAGGATGTTGATCGAGGCCTCGCGCGACGGTTCGTCGATGGTGATGGGCTGGAACCGCCGGGACAGGGCGGGATCCTTTTCGAAGTAGGTCTTGTATTCGGAAAAGGTCGTTGCTGCGACAGTGCGGAATTCACCTCGCGCGAGCGCCGGTTTGAGCAGATTGGCCGCGTCGTTCTGGCCTTCGGTGCCGCCTGCTCCGATCATGGTGTGGGCTTCATCAATGAAGACGATGATCGGTGTCTCGGAGGCCTGTACCTCTTTGATAACGTTTTTCAGGCGCTCTTCGAATTCGCCCTTCACGCTCGCCCCGGCCTGCAAAAGCCCCATGTCGAGGCTGACCAGATCCGCGCCCTGCAACTGTTCCGGCACCTCGCCCGACGCGATTTTCTGCGCGAGCCCTTCAACAACGGCAGTTTTGCCGACGCCCGGCGCACCGAGGAGGATCGGGTTGTTCTGGCGTTTGCGCAGCAGGACATCGATGGCTTTCGCCACCTCGGCCGTGCGGCCCAGAACCGTGTCCAACGCGCCATCGCGCGCGAGCTGGGTCAGGTTTACGGTGAACCTCTGCAGCGCGGTCCCATCGCCCGCCGGTGCCGCAGAACCGGCGCCGCCTGCACTGGCCGCGGGCACAGACTTGCCCCGTTCAATAGCAAAAGCCCGCAGCGCATCGGTCGACAGCGGTTTGAGCGCGGCCAGACCGACCGGGCGCGCGCCCATCGCGTTGGGCATCTGGGTGGTCAGCAGGAAGATCTCGGGCGTGATCTGCGCCAGGTTCATCTCGACCGACGATTGCAGCCAGGCCTGTTCGATCAGTTTCGTGACCGAACCCGAGATGGTCGGCTGGCGCCCGCCATCACCCTTGCCGATCGGCATGTCGCGCTCGAGCTCGGCCTGCAGGTCGCTCATATTGACGCCCTGGCCTTCCAGGAAGGCCTGCAGATCGGCATCGGCGCCGAAGAGGATGTGATAAAGCCAATGGGCGGCTTCGACCGCCGTTGCCTTGCGTTTGATCGCTTCGCCCACGCCGTTTTCAAGCGAACCCTTAAGCGCCGGGGACAAACGTGCGACAAGTTTTGTCAAGCTGGCCAATAACTTACACCTTATGCTGAAAGTTGTGTGATTTTGATATCCGCGCAAGCCTCGGGCACGTGCGCGGGTTGAAGCAGATTGTAGGCACCCAGCCGGTCCGCCCGGTCGCGGCGCGCCGAGAGACACGGTGGGCGCAGGTTCTTGCGGGCGATCGTGGCGTAGAAAGTCACCGGTACCGGGTCGCGGAGATACTGCCCGGTGACCGAGCGCAGGTCGTCCAGAGCCGGGGTATCGGCAATCAGCGCGTCGAGATCGGCGCGGTCCCTGCAGGAGATCTTGACCGAGACATGCCCCATCGGGGTCCGCCCGAAACGGCCGAGCAGTGCGCCGCGCCCCAACGCGGCCGCGCGACCGGGCCGTGCGGACAACGGGGTCAGGCTGTCCCGATCGATGCGCCGATACGTGTCGAACTGCGCGGTGACGTCGACATCGCGGCCCGTCCACCAGTGCAACATGTCGCGCACGCCTTCGAGCGTCCGGGTCCGTGAGAGCAGCGGAAAGAGCAGCTCGAGATGTCGGGTGTCATCCGGCGCGCGTTTGACCAATTGCAGAAGGCGCGACAGGATGCTGGCAGCCTGACGGCCTGTCGCGTCCTGGGTCGCGACCAGCACGGCGGCCTGACGCGCGCGGATCTCAAGGGCCATCAGGCGACGGTCGAAGATCGCAAGAAAGTCCTGCAACCCTTTGTCATCATTGTGCAAACCGGATTGCAGCGCCTCCTGAATATGGTCGGGCAAGGCGCCGTCGAAACTCGTCAGCGGTGCACCGGCCAGCTGGGTTTCGGCGATCCCACTATTGGTTGCGATCGCGCCGCGCCGCTGGATATCGCCGGTGGCATGGCTGCCATCCGGAAAGGGGTCGAAATCCCCGCGCTCCATCGTACGTTGAAAATGCGGCTCCTGCAGACGGGCGGCTTGCAGCAGCGGAAGGTCGATCAGAACACGCGCTGTCTCATCCGCTATCCGCATATCTGCCCTCCGTGCTGACGCGCGAAGACCTTGAATGGCTGCGTGCTTCCGCGTTCGCGCACCTTGAGCTGAAAAAAGCGGTCAAAGCTGACGAGCGAAGCGAAGTAGAGATGCAGCGCATGGGCGAAGACGTGGCGCGCGCAAGGCAGGGCTTCGACGTCGAGCACCACTTCAATCTGGCTCCCGGCTGACAAGAGCACGTTGCGCCCCACGGTCACGGGCGCGGTCGACTGGGTCACCTTCACGTCCCAGATCGCGTTGGCCGCGTCGGAGTAACCGGAGGGGGCGGAGAGGTGGATCGCCTCCTTCAGAGCCTCGACCGGGGCGGCGTGGCTGAAGACGGTGGTGAAGTTTCCGTTGAACATCGACAGGATGTCCCAAAGCCGCTCGGCCCGCACATCCGGCAGAACCGCGACACTGGGTTCATCAAGCAGGCGGAACGGGCATTCAGCCAGCGTGTCGACGTCGAAAAAGACCTGTGTGCCGGGGCGGGCGGCCGAGGCGGCGCGCCCGTTCGAGCAGGTGAGATTGGCCACGAAATCGATCGGTTCAGGATCGCCATTGGCATCCGGCGCGATCGAAAAGCTGATCTCGCGCCGCGCGGGTTCGAATTCGCCGACGCGGAACCGTTCCTGCCAGACCGGAAGATCCCCGGCATCGCGGCGCAATGGCGAGGTGATGCGCGGAAGAACGCGTTCGCCTTCGGGCGTCAGTTTGCGCACATCCTCGATCTGGAGGCTGGTCACCTGCATCTCATCCGCGCTTGTGGGCGTGACGGGGACTTGAACCCGCGCATAATCGTAACGCACGGGGCGGGACTGATCGCGGTAAAGGTTCACGACGGGCACCACATTCGCGGCCAGGTCGCCAGCCTCGAGCGAGGACAGCTGCTGGGCGCCGTAGCTCGACAGGAAGATACGCAGCTCGACCGCGCCCTGGGAGACCTTGGAAAACCCGCCATCCGTGTCGCCGAGCGTGAAGAACGAAGCCTTGTCGGGATAGGCCAGAAAGTCGCGGAGCCGCGACAAGGCCGGCATCTGGGTCGCGGAACGCGGCAGGAAGGTGTGCGCACTGTCTGTCATCGTCAGCCCGAAGGCCGAAGCGTCGAGCACATGCGTCTCGCGCGCGGTAACGTACGAGGTCACGGCGGCGGCATATCCCAGCCCCATGACATCCCCGCTGAGCACGTCGATCAGGCGCTGTTTGCGCCCGCCGGAGGCGGCAACGTAAAGCTCCAGCGCGTCAAGACCGAGTTCACCGAGGCTCTGGCCCGGGGTCAGCGGCGCGATGGTGAGGCAGAGCGCGGCTTCGGCACCGCGCAAGGCGTCCGGCGCGTCGAAGGGGAGCGGCGTGCGTTCGATACGCACGGCGCTGATTTCGACCGGTTTCAGTGCCACATCCCGCGCCACCGTAAAGAGACACTCCGACCCCTCGCCCGCAAGCTCAACCGGCAGGCGCGTCCCGGCGGCAAGCGCCACCGGATCGGCAAAGGCATCGCCCTTGGCGTCAAGCTGGACGGCGGCATAGCTCGGTGCGCCCAAAAGGAAGGCGGGTGCGAGCATCCGGACAAGGTCGAGCGCGGTCTCGGGCAGGGTCTCGTCCAGCCGCTGGGACAGGCGCGCGGCGTGCAGGGCCACCGAATCCGCGAGGCGCTGGACGTCCGGATCGGTGCTGCGCCCGGCGGTGATCCCGAGCGCCTTGGCCTTTTGCGGATGTGCATCCTCGAACGCGTCGAAGGCGCGGCGCATATAGTCCAGCTCGGTCTCGTAATATTGCAGGATCTGATCCATTCGCGCGCCGCCCCTCGTCTAGTACTGATCCATGCGGGACAGTTTGGTTTCGATCTCGAAGCGGTCGCTCTGGCCCTGTTGGCGGACGGCGCCCGCGATGTAGAACGTCACGGCATTGTCCGACGGATTTTCCTGCAACTCGATCTCGGACAGCAGCTCCAGCCGCGGTTCGAACCGTTCGAGCCGCTCGCGCAGTGCACCCCGGATCTGGGCCTTGCGCTGGCCGCCGCCGATCGCCCAGTTCATCGGCACGCCAAAACAGAGATTCGAGGCGCGTACATTGGGCAGTTGCGGCCCGACCACGCAATCCGGCGACACCGCCTTGAGCAGCGTTTCGACAACCTCGCCGACGCTGTCGTCAAGTGTCGCGTCCTCGGATGCGCCCAGGAATGCGCTTGCAAAGCTCATGCCGCGACCGCCCCCAGTTTGGGCGCTCCGAAGTCGGTGCGCAGAGTAATGTCGCCCATCACATTGTCGATCTGATATTGCGGCCGCACGAGGATCTCGCACTGGAACCGCGCGTGATCCGATGGCGCCTCGGACACCGACACGCGGGCGCCCTGCAAGGGAAAGCTTGCCTGCATCTCGGTCGAGCCGATCGAGGCCGAGATATAGGGGTCGAACCAGTCATTCAGGATGCGTTCGCATTCGGAGGGGCTGGTGACCTGGCCGATCAGGCCACGAATCTGGACCTTGACGTAGTGGACGATCCGGCAGGCGATCATCACCGATTGCAACTGGGTGATGACCTCGCGCGTGGCCGATCCGTTGCAATCCTCGACCGAGCGGTTGCCGACAAAATAGGGCAGGTTCGATTTGGTGCTTTCGGCCAGCGGGATGAAGCCGAATTCGGAGTAGTGGTGCGCGGTGTTGCGGGTCATGCGAATGCGGGCCCGTTCGCCGCGCGTGCAGCCCGCAGGGATGGGGTGTTCGGTGGGGGCGAGCACGGCGCCCTGCCCCGGATCCGAGCCGACAAGCTTCAGAAAGCCGAACCAGGCACAGCGCAGGAATTCCGCGACGACCGTGCGCAGAAAGGCATAGCAGCCCGAGGCCCAGAGCCCGTCGCTTTCGCTGGGCCATTGGTGGAAGCGAAATCCAATGTCGAGGTCTTCGTACCGGCCGCGCAGCTGGGTGCCGGGCATCACGAGCCCGAGGAAACGGGCGTTTGAAACAGACCGGAGCGCCTGCCAGCCGCGATAGTCCTCGCCGTTCAGAATATTCGAGATCCGGCGGCAATCGGTAAACCAGGCCGCATCGGTTTCGCCAAAGAAATCATCCGCCACGCCCATGATGATTGGGCACATGACGGCCTCGGCGAGACCGCAGATCAGTTGCGCGGTGTAGAGGTCATCAAACTCGGTCTCAAGGCTCATCGACAGCCCGCGATCAAGCATCGCGATGCCAAAGGGTTCGCCGCCGAGCGTGTCCAGCTCGCGCCGCCCCATCAAAGTGAAAAGCACGGATTTGCGCGTCTCGCTTGTGTAATGCAGGTCGCGCGACAGCTCGTCCCAGTTGAGATCGAGCAGCTTGATCTTGACCGTTTGCGCACTGCGCTTGCTCCAGACGACGCTGGCAAGCCCGGCCCATCGGGCCTCCATCTCCTTGAACTCGGGCGCTTCGATGATTGCGGTCAGCTGGCTGCCGATGACGGCTTCGAGGTCGAGCGCCAGACGCCGCAAGGTCGAGGTGAGCACCCCCAGATCGCCAAAACGCGCCGTGAGCGCCGCGAGGCGCGGATCGGGCGCGCTGGCATCTGCCGCCGCATCGGAACGCGGCGGCAGAGTGTCCTGCGATATGGCGAGTTCGGTCGTCACGAGGCCCGTTACCCGCCCGGGATCTTGGTGACCATGCGGACCGAGGTCGTCAGCTCTTCCAGTTGCAGCCAGGGCCGCAGATAGGCGACGGCGGAATAGGCGCCGGGTTTGCCAGGCTGCTCGATCACTTCGATGGTGCTTTCGGCCAGCGGCGTTTTCGACCGCTCGGCATTCCCCATCGCGCCTGCATTGGTATACTGGTCGATCCAGGCCTGCAGATCCCGCTTGATATCGTTGGCCTCGAGGTTCGAGCCCAGCATATCGCGCCCCATCACCTTGAGGTAATGCGCGATCCGGCTGCTGGCCATGATGTATGGCAGGCGGGCCGAAATCGCCGCGTTCGAGGTGGCGTCAGGGTCGACATAGGTCTTCGGGCGCTGCGTCGTCTGACTACCGATAAAGACCGCATGACTGCTGTTTTTGTAATGCACCAGCGGCAGGAAGCCGAGATCGGACAGTTCCTTTTCCCGTTCGTCGGTCAGGTTGACCTCGGCCGGGCAGGCCTGCTGAACATCGCCGGCATCGGATTTGAAGGTCAGGTTCGGCAGCTGTTCAATCTTGCCGCCATTCTCCAGACCCCGGATCGCCGTACACCAGCCATAGGCGGTGAAGGCCTCATTCATCTTGAGCGCCATGTCATAGGCCGCGTTTGACCAAACAAGCTCGCTGTTGTCCTTGGGCCGCGGATTGCCATCCGCATCGACATCGAGCTCGTTGTAATCGAAGGTCTTCGCGCTGCCGCCGCTGCCGCCATAGGGCAGCCGCGCCAGGGTCGACGGCAGGGTCAGCGTGACATAGCGCGACTCGTCGCTGTCGCGGAAGCCGTTCCAGGCGGCATAGGTCGGCGAATCGAAGCCGGCCGCAACCGGGCGCCCTTCGGCGAAGCTTTCGAAGCTGTTGTATTCAAACATCTCCGCCCCGGCGGCGGCGATGAAGGGGGCGTGGCTCGCAGCAGCGGTTTCGGCAAGATAGGTCAGCAGCGCGACATCCTCGCCGCCATAGCCGAAATAGTAGTCGCCGATCAGCGCACCATAGGGTTCGCCGCCAGCGGTGCCGAATTCATCCTGGTAGAGTGCCTCGAAGAGCGGGCTGCGGTCGACTGCAGGCGCATCTTCGAACTGCTCGAGCAGCTCTTCCTTGTTGTAGTCGACCAGGCGGATCTTTTGCTGCGGCCCGAGCTCGGATTCACGGACAACCTTTTGCAGGCCGCGCCAGGACCCTTCGAGACGCTGGAACTTGTCCTCCTGCATGATTGCCGACATCTGCTTGGACATCAGCTTGTCGATCTCGGCAACCGCGCCACGGATCGTCTCGCCCACGTTCTTGTCCCAGACCAGCGCGCCGTCCATCGCCTGAGCGGTCAGGACGGACAGCAATTCCTTGGTCTGATCCTCGGGGGTCTGAACCGTAGCTTCGAGCGCGCGATCCAGGAGGCTGAGCTCCTCGGTCGCGACGGCGGCGCCTTCGCCGCTAATGACTTCAGCTTGTGACACCGTCACTCTCCTTTTTCTTCTTCCGGCACGCCCAGTTCGTCACCAAGCGCCTTGATCATGTCAGCGTCCTGAAGGATTTCCTTGAGCACCTGTTCAAGGTCGCGCGACCGGTCGGCCTTGGCCACGAGGGTCATCAGCTTTTCGCGGGTCTCCGCGAGCTTGCGCAGCGGTTCGACCTTCTGGACGATGGCGTCGGGCTCGAAATCCTTCATCGATTTGAAATCGAGGCTCACCTCGAACTCCGACCCATCGTCCTGGACCTTGTTCTCGACCGTGTAGGTCAGCTCGGGTCCGACCCGGGTCATGACGTCGTTGAAGTTGTCCTTGTCGACCGAATAAAACGTGCGGTCTTCCAGCGGTTCCTTGTCCTCGCGGTCGCCGGAATAGCCGCCGATCATCCCGATGACGAACGGCAGCTCCTTTTGTTGCACCGAGCCGCCATCCTCCACGTCATAGGTGATGCTGACCCGGTTCTTGCTGACGCGTTTATGTTGTGCGTTCAGTGCCATGGTAATCGCTCCTAAAGCTTATTTCATCGCTTCCTGGTTGCCCGACTCAAGGGTTCCGGTCTTGAGGTCGAACTTCACCGTGTCGCCCTTCTGGGGTTTGCCGGCGGAGTCTTCGTAGTAGTAGGTGATCGCGATGGTGGTGTAGGCCAGCGTCATGGCCGTGCCGCCACCGTTGGAGTTGTAGGAGGACAGGCGCGACTCCTCCATCGTGATGATCTTGACCGGGATCAGGCCCTTGCCATCATTGCTTTGCTTGGTCTCGACAATCTCGATCGTCTTGCCCTTGTCGCTGGGGGCAAAGAACAGGGTCGACAGCACCGCCGAGGCATTGTCGGCCTTGCGCTGCACCGCGACGTCGCTGACTGCGGGCACGCCAACCTCGGCATCGCCCGAGGCGCCGACGGCCACATAGATCGACCGCGAAAACGCAACATCAAAGTTGCTGATCGGGAAATACCCTTTTTTCGAGTTGATCTCCTTAACCGTGGCCATGCCTTTGAAATCGGTGATCCCGTCGACACGCATAAAACTTCCGGACATTCGTTCCCTTCCTATGTTTGGGGTAGTCAGTGCTGGGGGTGGTTAAATTCGATCACCACTCGAAATCTGAGACCGGCAGGTCGCTATCGATCTCGGGTGGATCATCAGGTTCGTCTTCGTCTGGAACTGGTTCAGTTGGTTCCGGCTCGGTCGCGACCGGCGCGGGGTTCGGGGCCGGCTTCGGGGCCGCGGGCGGTGTCGGCGCGGGCGTCGGAGCAGGCGCGCTTTGGACGACTTCGAACGGCTCGGATGGCGTCGGGATGGCGGCGGCATAGTCGGACAGCGTCGGATGCTCGATGGTCCCGGGCGCACCGGCGCCTCGACGGCTGAACCCGTCCGCGTATCCCTGGCTTTCAAGCCCGGTCATCAGCGCCATCTGGGACATGCCAACGCTGCCTTCAGTCAGGATTTCCCGATAGAGGTCACCTGCGCTGAGGTTGCCCCACCGGACGGCCCGGTCAAGCAGCAGGCAGATGGGCGAGTGCGGCTCGGCGGTACGGAAAAACGTGGCGAGTTTTGCGATCGCGGTGAGCGCGTCATCGCGGTTGGCGACATTGGCGTTGGGATTAAAGCCTCCACCGGTCCCTTGGCGCGACTGTGCGGTAGCGGCCTCACCAGTGACCTCATCCGGAGCTTCTTCGGCGGCGACTTCGGCGCCGGGCCAGGCGAACCCCATCCCTTCGACAAGCCGTTCAGTTGCCGCGAGCACATCTGTCGCCAGGCGTCGGCCATAGCCGATGGGAGGCGGTGTCTGGCCATGCTGGGAGGCATAGCTTTTGAGCTTGGCGTCCAGCCGTTCGAACTGGGTGACGATTTCCTGCAGTGCCTCGACCTTCTGGGTCAGTGCCTCGGCCTCACCTCCGATCGCGGCGGACACGTCCGCCCGCAGTGGCTCCAGCGCGCCATCCTTGTCCGCGATCACAAATTTTCCGTAGGTCGCGTCGCCCACCAGCGGCAGGTTGGTAATCGGCCCGTGCAGGAGCCCGGTGCCTTCGACCTCGCCGACGAGTTGCAGGAAGGGTCGCAGACGCAGCTCGGCGATTTCGGCGGCGCGGGCGTCGTCGCTATCCCCTTTCAGCTTTTCCGGGGGCGGCGCGGGCTGCAGAGCATCGATGCTCTCCTCGACCAGATCAGTTATCAAGGTCAGCGCCTGCGCCAAGCGTGGCAGAGGTTGAGATCCGTGAACCAGCGAGGCGAGGTACCAGGTCAGGATCTCAAGATCCTTCGAGGTGTCGGTCAGGCAGGCCTGGCATTGCTCGGAAAGCGCGGCCCAGGCGGTTGCGTTCGCGGCACCCAACTCGCGATCTTCGAGCGATTCGGGCGTCTCCGACAGGCTGCGCCAGGCGGCCTGCGCGGCGTTGAATGCGTTGCGCAAGGCGCGATAGATGGGCTTGTCACCTTTGAGGTAGATGCCGAATGGCAGCTCGCCAGGGATGGGCGTCTTAACGAAATCCATACGACGCCCCGCTGGTCTGGTGAGTGTTGCGACATGAATGGCTGGGGGTCACTGCACCGCCTCCGCGACACTGACCAGCGACAGGGGCGGATAGAGATCCAACGCCTGCGCCGTGCTCATGTTCAGGATGACCGAATACCGGTTCAGCGACTTGATCGGCAGATCGCCCGGCGACCGGCCGTTCAGAAGCACCTCGGCCACCTGCCCTGCCGCGAGACGCCCGACATTCGCATAGCTCGTGCCGACCGCCATCAGCGCGCCGCCATCGCTGACCATCTGCGTGTAGGCACTGAACACCGGCAGGTCGAGATCGGTCGCGGCCTCGACAAATTTGACCTGATGTTCAAGGTTGTAGGAGCTTGATCCGACATAAACCGCCTCGGCACCATCCGCCTTGAGGGCCGCAAGTGCCTGCGCGATCTGTTCGACAGGAACGTTTCCGTCCGCATCCGCGACGTAAAGGCGTTCGACCAGGTCAAATCCCATCTCCTGCGAGATCGCGCGCAGTTTTGCGGTGTTGAGTTCCGAATTCAGCTCACCCGGGTGGTTCAGAACACCAAGCCGGTCGGGTCGGTAGTATTCAAAGAGCAGGCGCAGCTGGACGTCTTCGGGCACCCGGTTTCGCACGCCCGAGACGGTGCTGCGGCCGCTGGCGGCGTAGCTCTCGACAAGGTCAGACCCCACCGGATCGGCAACGATCATGAAGATCGCCGGGATGTCGCCAAGCGCGGAGCCGGCGCCATAGGCCTCGCGCGTGCCGAGGATCCCGCGCGAAACGCTGGTGCCCCAGGTGACGACAAGGTCGGGGCGTTCGGCCAGGAGTTGCGCTTGCACATCGGGCAGTTGCGCGCGGTCGCGCGCCACATCCGTGACTTCGACCTGCACAGGCAGATCGCGATCCTCGAAATAGCGGATGAAACCGCGGCAGGCCTCTTCGCAGCCGCGCCAGACGACCATGTGGACGCGCGCAGGGTCCGAGGGCGTGGGCTGCGCCGCAAGCGGTGCGGCGAGTGCAAGACCCAGGATAAGCGACAGTGCGGTTTGAAGGCGGTCACGCATGTGCCGGCTCCCCCCGTTGTTTGAGCGAGAGCACCGCCATGACCAGGCCAAGGCAGGTCACGGTGATTCCGAGGATCGCGGCCACCTGCACGTAATCGAGCACGACCAGCATTCCGGCGACGACGACCGGTCCGATGACCGAACCGATGCGTTCGCTGGTGCGCAGAAGGCTGAGCGCCCCGGTGCGCGTGAAATCGGGGCTGCGCTCGGCGGCCTCCATCGCGGCCACGATCAGCGGCGCCTTGAGGAAGGCGTGGACGACCCCAAGGGCGGCCACGACGAAGAGCACCGCCGCGACGCTCGCGCTTTGGAAGAGACCCAAGAGCACGATGCCCGAGGCAATAGTGGCGCAAACCACCATCCAAAGGTTCTGCCCCAGCCGGTCGGCAAAACCGGAGGCCAGCGGGCTGATCGGAATGATAATCAGCGAATAGAGCATCATGATGCGTCCGATCTCGGATTGCGTGGCCTCAAGGCTTGCGAGGTAGATCGGCACGAAGAAATAGAGGAACCCGGTGAGGATCACCTTGGCCGGGATCGCGCAGAAGAGCACGATCAGCACAAATTGCGTGTTCCGCATGAGCGCGGCGAGCGGGCTGCGGCTTGCTCCGG
Source organism: Pseudomonadota bacterium (assembly GCA_039195015.1). Classification (GTDB taxonomy): domain Bacteria; phylum Pseudomonadota; class Alphaproteobacteria; order Rhodobacterales; family Rhodobacteraceae; genus JBCCVT01. The sequence goes on along the minus strand of JBCCVT010000005.1, from coordinate 7,228 downwards.
CCACGACCTTTTTCGGTGCTTGTTCTGGCAGATCGGTGCCAAGCATGGCCCAGCCGAGAAGGCCGGCAAGGCTCGCGAACGCAGTCGCGATCAGGAAGACCGGCTTGTACCCCAACCAGTCGGCGAGGATGGCGCCGATTGCGGTGCCGCACATGGTTGCGGTCATCAGAACGCCGACGAAGACGGCCATTCCACGCGCGCGGTTCTCGGCCACGACGACGGCGGCGATGTAGCTTTGGCAGCTGATCGTGATGACCGCGTAGCCGACCGCGGTGATCGAGCGGCCGATCAGGATGTCATTGGCGCTGGTTGCGAAGAAGCAGATGAGATAGCCCGCGATCGCCGGAACTAGACCCGCGAGGAACAGCGTCTTGTTCCCGAACCGGTCCACGAGGCGGCCGGCAAACGGCGTGAAGGCGGCAATCACAAACATGAAGGCCGAGATCGGCAGACCCATCATGATGTCGCGCGCAAAAAGGTCGTCTTCGCTGTGAAACTCGGCCACGAAGAGCGGCAGGAACGACTTTTGCAGCTCCTCGGCGAAGCAGAATACAAAAAGCGGGATGCGCGCATCGGTGATCGACGCTTTCAGATGCGATCCTTTGGCGAAAAGACGACGCCGTTCGCCAAGCGTGGTGAGGGCCGCATGCCGCGCACCCTGCCCCACGCTCCGCAGCGCATCCGCAAGCGCGTCACGCAGTTTGGCGTTCCGGGTGTTGAGCGCGTTGACGAAGCTCGCGAGGCGACCTTTGCCGTGCCCCACCTGATACTGGCCCAGATCACCCTGCGCACGACGGCCAAGGGCGGTTTCGGCAAGGCGGAAGGGCTCGGTGAGCTGCGAGGTCGAAATGACCACCAGAATTTCGAAGGCCACCAGCGAAACGGCGATGAGAATCACCAGCGTGTCGAAAAACACCGAGGCCATTTTGTCGCTGAGATAATCATCGTTGATCGTCGTCTCGACCCGCGCGAGCACGCGCCCGTCCTGTGTCACGTCGACGGACACGGGCCGAGCCTGGCCGCCATCGCCCATCACCGTCGCAACAAGCTGGCGGAACTGATCGATGATTCCGGCCGCGACATTGCTCTGCGCCGCGTCCGAAGCTTCGGACTGCGCGCCGGTGCCAACCGCACGCTCCCGCTCGCCCGAAACCGCAACGACGCGTATCGTGTTGATTTCCGGATGTGTTTCGATGAGCGCGGCGATGTGGGGATCGAGGCCGCGGATCTCGTCAAAAGGGATACCAATCGCCATGGCGTATTCGATATCCTGCTGCACCGAGATCCCGACGGCGCGGGCCTTGTCGGTCAGGAAAGGGCGCAGCCCGCTGTTGAATTCGGCCACCGTGGCAATCAGGCTGAGCGCCGCGGCAATCACCATGGCGACGGCCGTGCTCACGAAGAGGCGGCGCGAAAAGCCCGAAATGAGGGTCACGGACGGCGCGCTCATGCGGATTTCTCCAGGCCTTGGGTATCGTCACGCATAAGCGCGTCAAGCTCGGCTTCCGTCTCGGCGTAGACCGCGTTGCCTTGCGCAATCACGGATTGCAGCGCCTTGGTGTCGGCGGTCTGTGCGCGCGCGGGATCGGGGTCGTCGACGGATTGCGGATCCAGGGCCAGATAGGCATGGCGGGCGCCCGAGAACTGGACGACGATGAACGGCAGCAGGAGCACTGCGATCATCCCGAAGATCAGCATGTTGGCTTGGGTCATGCGCTGAAACGCGGCATTCGCCTGGCTAAGGTAAACCTCGGTCGGTGTGGTGATAACCACAGCCCCCATGACGGCATCGCTTGAATCGTAGAGCAGCCGCCCCGTGTAGAGGCGATCGCCGATATCAAGCCGCGTCATCCGGTCCCCGCTGCCGAGCACGCGTCGCATGACCTGCGCGCGCTCATCCTCTGGCATTGCTTGGGAACCCGTTGTCAGCAGGGGCGTTCCAACCGGCGTCACGATCTGGATCTGCGCGATCGTGGTGTCGCGCGCACGTTCCCGATCGATCAGATCCTGGAGCCCGGCCATCTCGTCCATCGCAAAGCCAAGCGCGTCGGCGCGGACAATGCTTGCCTCAATATTGGCAGCGGCGATCTGGAGACGCGAAGACGTCGCTTCGGACACCAGGGCGCGCAATTTGAGCTGATTCAAAGAACTCTGGAGAACAAGCATCGCCCCAATAACGGCGAGAATTGAAACTATGATTTTGGAGTAAATCTCCCGAAACATCTGGCATCCGTTATCTACTGCTCTTGCAGACAAATGCTCACGATGAAGTTATCAATTCGTTACCATTTGCCGCTGAAAACCGCGAAACGTTAAAAAATTTTCGCCAGACCGTTCGCCGCTATTGCAACGTGAAAAATCCCGCTAAAGGCGAGCATAAATTGAACGTATTTTTGGGTGTCCCGCGCCGTGCGGCGCGCGCGAAAAAAGAGCGGCTAGCCGCCAACCAGCACAGTCGGGCAACCCATGACGATCGTGCCGCCATGGGCGCAGGTGTCGCCCATCCGGGCGAGCGGTTTTTTTGAGACCAGCACCGTGGCGCTGCCTTTGACCACACTGTCGGGCGGCCCGACGCAGATCGCCACGCTGCCCATGCCCGCTGCCGGCAATTTGCCAATCAGCACGGTGGGTGCGGCCGGCGAGACGATGGGTCCGCCGACATGGGGAACAACCCCGGTGACGAGGCCACATACATGGGTGTCGGTGATCCGTGCGGCGGGTGGGCCTGCCATCTTGATCCTCCGTTACGCGGCGACGAGCGGCCAGCCGCCCTGCGCGACTTCGAGCCCGCGGGTATAGGCCACATCCAGGGCGGCGGCGAGGCTGTCATCGTTGTCTCCACCCAAAAGCGCGACAGCGCCCAGCAGGGCGGAGGCGTGCAGGCCAGCGGGCGGCAGCACGACCGGCCCGTCCACCGGACCGATGCTGCCCGAGCCATTCCAGACAACCGCCTTGCAAAGCCAGGACACGGGATCGTCGGCCTCGCGGGTATCGGCGCCTTCCATGAGCGAAATTCGCGTGGCCTCTTGCGGGTCTTTCACCCATCTGCCGACAAGCTCGCGGGCATCGGCATCGGCCTCGGGCACCGTCGGGCGCAGGTCGCAATGCACGGCCATGGCCCAGCACACGCCTTCGCGCGGCGGCAGTCCAAAGCCCAGAAAATTCACGAGATCAACGAAATGCCCCGCCTTGTGCAGAGCCGCCAGAGCGGTTTCGGGCGACATTTCGCCAGACACATCACCCGCACCCTCTTGGGTGAGGGCAAAGCGGTCAAGCACCGGTGCGCTGGTGTCAAACGGGATCTTTCGCAGCATCCTTACCTCGTCAATTGAGCATGCAGACGCCGCCCTTGAGCGTCAGCAGACCGGAACCGGAGACCTCAGACATCGGGGCGCTGACCTTGGCCTGCACCTGACCCTTCACATCCACCATCATGCCTTGCGCCTTGAGATTGGTTTTGGCCTTGAGCGTGGTCGACATGCCATCAACCGTCAGCGAGCCTTTCGAGGCCACCTTGACGCTGGACTTGCCATCGACCTTGACCGACGTGGCCGAGATCGTGATCCCGCTCGACGTCAGCTTGATGGAGGAACCGCCCACCTTCAGTGTGAGCGAGCTGGACGCTTCGAGGGTGATATCCTTGGCCTTGAGCTTGTCAGCCGCCGAAATCTCGGTGGTGCGGTTCTTGCCTTCGGTTTCGATATCGGCCTTCACCTTGGTGACCAGATTCTTGCCGATCTCGAGCGAACAGGTCTCACCGATCTTGGTCGTCTCAAGCTTCTTGATGTCGCGCACCACGCTTTCGGTGACGATGAGGTTGTAGTCTTTGGCGGCGCGGACGGCGACGAGTTCCGAGCCTTTCTTGTCGTCGAACTCCAATTCGTTCGGATCACCGTCGAGATTAGTGCGAATGCCCGATTTCGTGGTGTTCTTGGCAATGAAAGGCGGCTTGTTCTTTTCGTTGTAGATCTGGCCGGTGATCACCGGCGCATCCGGGTCGCCGTGCAGGAAGGACACCAGAACCTCGTGCCCGACACGCGGAATGAACTGCGCGCCAAACCCCTTGCCGGCAAAGGGTTCCGCAACCCGCAGCCAGACCGTGTTTTCACCCGCGCTGTCCCAGAAGAACCGCACACAGACGCGCCCTTCGGCGTCACAGGCAGGGTGGCCGGCCTTGGCGCTGGAGGGGCCGATCACGATGGCATTGTGAACGCCCGCAATCTGCGGTTTGGGAAGGCGGTCGGGCGCCGGAAGATGGCTGCTTGGCAGCGCTTCGAATGTGCAGGAGAGCGCGTTGCCGCGTTCGGGCTGATAGGTCAGACCGACGATAACATACGTGCCCTTGATGTCCGCATGCGCGTCCGAGGCAATGTCGATCTCCTGACCGAGGAACATCGCGGGGTGTTCACACGTGCCGCGCAGGCCGAATTCCTGCCGCAAGGCGGCGGCCGCGGCGACATTGACCTCATCTCCGGCAACCTTGCCAGGGGGCACGGTCACCGGCCGGTATTCCACGCGCTGAGGTTTTTCGGCCGTGCTCACGTCGCCCGACATCACTTTGGAGGTCGTGACCTTGTCCGCGGCCGACGGGTCATAGGTCAGCAGTTCGACCTTGTCGGCCCGCATCGCACGCCGCAGCGTCAGCGACTGCGCCTCAATCCGGTTCAAATCCGACATCTCGGCATCGGTCAGCTGAATCTGCTTGGGCGACTTCGGGAACGGCTTTTGCGTGTCCTGCAGCATCAGCGTATCGGCCGATTTGCCGTCATGGAAATAGAAGGTCAGACCTTCCTCGGCGAGGATCCGTCGGCAAAAGGCCAGATCATTCTCGTTGTACTGCAAAACGACCGGGCGCTTTGCGGTGGGCTTGCTGCCCTTGACCTGCAGCTTTTTGAGGCCGTTGCGTTCAAGTACAGCCTTCAGGATGTCGAGCGCGGTCTTGTTTTCATAAATCGCGTTCCCGGTGCTGAGGCCGAGGATGGCGAGCGGCGGCCGGATCTCAAGTTCCAGGACGTCCGATCCGTTCTGATCCACCTGTCGTTCAATCGCCATGATCAGACCGGCGAAATCGCGGGGCTTGGCGTCGGAGTAAACCTCCTGGACCATCTCAATCGTGGCGGGTTTGCCCAGTAGCGCCTTGAGCTCGGAGGTCTGGTCGAGAATTGTGACCTGATAAGTGGGGACCTCCGAAAGCGTTTCGCGCAACTCAAAGCTGCGCACCTCGTAGGTTTTGGAACCATCAACTTTCAGAGTGACGAAAATCTCGTCTTGATCCGGCATTCACGTCCTCGCCCGCAATGATCGCAAAGAGGAAATCCCTCGCGCCATTTTCAAAGCCTCATATCCGCGTCACGCCCCCCGCCCTTTGTGTTGGGCGTAAGTCGGGCGATCCGTCTTCAATAGGGGCGAGGTAATCCATGAAGGATTAAGAGATGCTTAAATTCTGTGGCGCGTTCTGATCATGTCACTGTTCCCGCGCGGCCTTGCAGGCATTCGACTGGCAAGACAGAGGGCGATCCAGCTTTGCGACAGACGTCAGGCCGTTTTCGCCGAAGCACCGCCATGGGTTTGGATACATCCTTTGAAAGACTGCGCGAGCAAGCAGAGAAAAGTCTTGGTTGTTCGGGTTTGGACGCGTCCCGGCCAGCAGATCATAGGACAATCTTAACTGAGCCCGTGTAACCCCAATTCATTGGATTGGAGCGTGTCACGTGGCAGATCGTCTCGGCGGAATTATCTTCAGCGAGTTCCTGGTGGACAACCCCTTCGACGGCATAGCGGGAGGACACGACACGGACGGCGACGGGAGCGCTGGCAAGTCCGAAGACTTCATCGAGATACAGAATGCGTCGAGCTCGCCCATCTCGTTGGACGGGTTTGAACTCTGGAGCACCTCCGGAGGTCAACTGTACGCGTTCGGCCCAGGCGACACAATCGCATCGGGTGAAACCGCCACGGTTGTGGGTGAGTACACAGGGACGCCGCCTGCCGGGTTCTATGACGCGGGCGGTTCCGCATCGGGCAATTTTCTACAGGATGGGCAAGGCGGTGGCGACACCGTCTTCCTGGTGGATACTGCGACTGGCGACTATGTCACGTTCTCCTACGGGTCGCCTCCGGCAACCCCAACACCGCCCGCGGGGTTCCCGGGCACGAACCAGATTGGTGGCGGAGAAGCGATCGACAGCAAAGCGCCAAACGGGGTCGCCTTTTCGCGAGACGGCAATGGCGATTGGATCGAGTCCTCTCCGGACCCTGGCACAGCCGGGACCGTGTGCATCGGCTCGGGCGCACTCATTTTGACGCCATCGGGCGAACGCCCGGTCGAGGAATTGTGCGCCGGAGATTGGGTCGAGACGCATGCAAACCAGCCAAAACAGATCTTGTGGCGTGTTTCGCAAAAAGAATCGATCGATCCGGGTTTTGTGGATGATCGGCGCTATCCGGTGGCCGTCGCGACGCCATATCATCCGCAGAGAGAATGGCTCTACCTGTCGCGGCAGCACGGGGTTCTCTTTTCTCTCAACGGGAAGGCCGAGCACCGACTTGTGAGGGCGGGTCATCTGGCGAGCCTGAAAGGTGGAGCGGTGCGCGTTGCTCGGGGCAAGCACCTCGTCACGTATCATAACTTCCTGCTTGCCGAACACAGCATCATCTTTGCAAACGGTATTGCCGTTGAGACATTCCTGCCGGGCCCTCAAGGGATACGGACCCTTCGCCCCGCTGATAGAAAAAGGCTTCATGCGAGCATGAAAGGTGTCGACATTTCAAATATGGCGAAGCCGGTGTTTCCGTATTTGGAGAAACGAGAGTTGCCGAGCGAGCTGCGGCAGGTGCGAGTTGCAACGTGCAACCTGAGGATACCCGAGCCTATATGACACATTGCAGACAGGCTTTGTTCCGACCTTTGTCGAACTGGCCAAACGTCTCCTAAACGCAGCCGGGTTGAGCAGAAAAAAGACGCGTTGGGTTACCTGAGGGTGATCTTCCGCGAACGGTCTACAAGACGCGTTCAAGCTGCTTTTGCAGTGCGCTTACTGGTCCTTTTCTGGGATCCGCCTGATCGTCCTGGCAACCGTCGCGCCAGTTTCGCGCTTCGGTGTGTCGTTGGACGAAGACGAGCCACTGGGCAAGGCGAATGTATGTTCAAACAGGTGTTGACGGTTGGTGCACCAAAACGCGACTGCCTCTGGTTTCGCCGCCCCTTCGATACCGGTTTGCAGCGCCG
>JBCCVT010000004.1:0-33749 GCA_039195015.1 Pseudomonadota bacterium | reverse complement strand
GGCGACGTCGTGTAGCTCAGCACCATGTCCGCCTCGCCATCCAGAAACAGCCCGTAGGCCTCGGACCAGCCTTTGGTGACAGTGACGATGTTGTCGGCCAGACCTGACCAGATTTCGGCCGCGCCATCGCCATAGGCATCCTTGACCCAAAGAAGCAGACCAAGACCCGGTGTCGATGACCGTGGGTCCTGGATTACGATTTTCGCGTCGCTCTCAGCCAAGGCCTGGAAATTCGCAGGCGGCGTCTGGTCCGCATTATGCACAAACGCGAAGTAACCCCAATCGTAGGGAACAAACAGAGGATCCGCCCAATCGATTGGAAGATCGTATTCCGCCGACACGCGATGGGGCGCGAAAAGCCCGGTCTCGGCGGCCGCGGCGGTCAGGTTCGTGTCGAGCCCCAGAACGACATCCGCGTCCGATCGCGCGCCTTCAAGCTTGATCCGTGCAAGCAAAGCTGCGCCGTCACCAGCGCCCACGAATGTCAGGTCGCAGCCGCAGGTCTCTTCGAACTTCGCTTCGATGGCGGGGCCGGGGCCCCAATCGGAAACAAAACTGTCATAGGTGTAGATCACCAGTTCGGGCGGCTCGGCGCCCATGGCCGCCGTTGCTGTGACAAGGCCCGCTGCAAATGCAAGATGTTTCATGGCATCTCCTTTTGCGGCGACAGGGCAAGGATGGAGATAATCCCAATACCTTCCCTCCGCCGGTTCTAGCCGGTTCAGGTTCAACGGGTTCGCTTGCGCATCTCAGCCGATCGGCACCCCGAGGTGAGGCGCACCTTAGGGCGCGTCCCCGGCCTGGGCAAGGCGAAACCCTCTTGAGGGTCGCGTGCCGCACGGCTAGACGGCAGGGGCAAGGAGCATTGACCTATGTCCATGAATTCATTCGGCCACCTCTTCCGGGTCACCACCTGGGGCGAAAGCCACGGACCCGCGCTGGGCGCGACGGTTGACGGCTGCCCGCCCGGCGTTGCGGTGGACGAAGCGACGCTGCAGCACTGGCTCGATCGGCGCAAACCGGGTCAGAACAAATACACAACGCAGCGGCGCGAACCTGATGCCGTGCGGATCCTCTCCGGCGTGTTCGAAGGTCAGACCACGGGAACGCCTGTGCAGCTGATGATCGAGAACACCGATCAGCGGTCCAAGGACTATTCCGACATCATGGACAAGTTCCGCCCGGGACATGCAGACATCACCTACTGGCAGAAATACGGGATCCGGGATTATCGCGGAGGCGGGCGATCCTCGGCACGGGAAACCGCGGCCCGTGTCGCGGCAGGTGGGCTCGCACGCGCAGCACTCGCGACCCTGGCACCGGATCTGAGCATCACCGGCTACATGGTCCAGATGGGTGCCCATGGCATTGATCGGGACCGTTTCGATTGGGACGAGATCGCGCGCAACCCGTTCTGGACACCGGATCCTCGGGCGGCTGCGGACTGGGCGGACTACCTCGACGATCTGCGCCGGTCAGGCAATTCCGTCGGCGCGATCATCGAGGTGACCGCACGCGGTATGCCCATCGGGATCGGAGCACCCGTCTATGCCAAGCTTGATACTGACCTGGCGGCTGCGATGATGAGCATCAACGCGGTCAAGGGGGTTGAGATTGGTGACGGGATGGCCGCTGCGGCGCTGACCGGGGCCGACAATGCAGATGAAATCACGATGGGTCTGAATGGTCCCGAATACAGCTCAAACCACGCGGGCGGGATTCTGGGCGGAATATCGACCGGCCAGGACGTTGTTGTGCGCTTTGCGGTGAAACCGACATCGTCAATCCTGACGCCGCGCCGGACCATCACAAAGACCGGAGACCCGACCGAGATTGTGACCAAGGGACGGCATGATCCATGCGTTGGCATCCGCGCGGTTCCGGTGGGTGAGGCGATGATGGCATGTGTGCTGCTGGACCATATTCTCCTGCATCGTGGCCAGATCGGATCAAATCGCGGCCGGATTGGATAACCACCCGCAAATAGGATGGAACAGTCAGTTCGAACGGGCGCTCATCCGCCCTTCGGGTCGTCTTCGCTCGGTCAGCGAGAAGGGACCGCAGGGACCGACGAGCACCCTTTGCGCCTTTGACGCATCGATCATGTCGGACGAAAGCTATTCTTCGAATAGCCCCGCATACGTCTCGCGCAGAACGTTCTTTTGCACCTTCCCCATGGTGTTTCGCGGCAGAGCATCGATCAAGATCAATCTTTTGGGTCGTTTGAATTTCGCGAGCCTCGGCGCAATCGCATCGCCGATCGCTTTTTCCCTCAGACCATCATCCAGGGGAACGACAACGGCAACCACAGCCTCCCCGAAATCCGTGTGAGGTACCCCGATAACCGCGCTTTCCAGGACGCCCGGCAGATCATCGATTACGGCTTCGACCTCTTTTGGGTAAACGTTGAAGCCACCTGTGATCACCAGATCTTTCGACCGCCCGACGATCGAGATGTATCCGTCCGCATCCTCCCGCGCCATATCTCCGGTAACAAACCATCCATCTGGCCGCAATTCTTCTGCGGTTTTCTTGGGCATCTTCCAATAACCCTGAAAGACATTCGGACCGCGCACCTCCAAAACACCGATCTCGCCCCGCGCCACTCTGGATCCGTCCGCCATGATCCGCGTCTCGACACCGGGCAGCGGCACACCGACCGTGCCCGCGCGCCGTTCGCCGTCATAGGGGTTCGACGTGTTCATGTTCGTCTCGGTCATGCCATAGCGTTCCAGAATACGATGGCCCGTCCGCTGCTCCCATTGCTGGTGCGTGTCGACCAGCAACGGTGCCGATCCCGAGATGAAAAGGCGCATCCGCGCGGCCCGGTCCCGATCCAGTCGAGGATCCGCCAGCAGCCGCGTGTAAAACGTCGGCACGCCCATCATCGCCGTGGAACGCGGCATCACCTCGAGAATCGCATCGACCTCAAAGCCCGGCAAAAAAACGATCTGCGCGCCTGCCAGAAGCGCGACGTTCGTTGCCACGAAAAGGCCGTGGGTGTGAAAGATCGGCAGGGCGTGGATCAGAACGTCCTCGTCCGTGAACGCCCAGGCCTCGCGCAATGTGCGGGAGTTGCTCACGAGGTTGCCGTGGCTCAGCATCGCACCTTTGGAACGTCCGGTTGTCCCAGAAGTATAAAGGATCGCGGCGAGATCATCGGCGTCCCGCGCGACGGCCGCAAAGCCCGGTTGGCGATCCGCCAGTGACCGCAGGCTGCCCTGCCCGTCGGCGCCAAGGGTCAGAACCGTCGCGTTTCCGGCGATGCCCTCAATGGCCATGCGCATGTCAGGGTCGCACACAAACACGGACGGCGTCGCGTCCGAGACAAAATACCCGACTTCCGCCTCGGTATAGGCCGTGTTCAATGGCAGGAACACGGCGCCCGCCATGACTGTCCCCAGATAGAGTTCGATCGCTTCGATCGTCTTGGGCACCTGAGCGGCCACGCGATCACCCGGAACAACGCCGGAGGCGACCAGAGCCGCCGCCATACGCTCAGCCCCCGAAAAAAGCGACCCGAACTGCACGGCTTCGCTGCCGGGAAGATGCGCAAAAACATCCTTGGCGCGGTCGATGCTGGCGGCGCGCAACGCGTCGATAAGGTGGTTTTCGGATGCCATCTGTCCCTCGTTCACGGCTTGCGCGGATTTGCACGGCGACGGCCAGGAAAATCAACCCCGGTTCCGGTTGATCTTTGTGCGGGACCGGCGCAGGGTCGCGCCCATGGCCAAATCGTTAACATCGCATCGGCCCGGCCGCGCGGTCGCGTTCAAATTGAGTGCCGTTTTCCTCTTCACGCTGATGGCGGCGCTGATCAAGGCCACCGCCGATGTCGTACCCCCGGGTCAAGCGGTGTTCTTTCGGTCTCTCTTTGCGATACCTGTGATCTTCGGCTGGCTTGCCCTGCGGGGCGAGTTGAAAGGCGGTGTGCGGGTCAGCAATCCCTGGGGTCACGTGCGCCGGGGCGTACTCGGCACGACCGCGATGGGCATGACTTTCGCGGGTCTCGGCCTCCTGCCGCTGCCCGAAGTGACCGCGATTGGTTATGCGACGCCCATCTTCACCGTGATCCTGGCCGCCATCCTGCTGGGTGAACGGATCCGGGTCATCCGGGTTTCGGCGGTGATCATCGGCCTTGTCGGCGTCCTGATCATGCTCTGGCCCCGGCTTGGCGGCGGCGCACATCTCGAGGATGCAGCCACGCTCGGCGCGGTTCTGATCCTGATCGCGACGATGGCACGCGCGCTCATTCAGATCCAAATCCGCCAACTTGTGCGCACTGACAGTACATCGGCCATCGTCTTCTGGTTTTCGATGACCGCAACAGTGCTGTCCGCGATGACCTTCCCGTTCGGATGGGTTGTGCCCGACCTCGCCACGACCGCACTACTGATCTCGGCGGGACTGATGGGCGGGATGGCGCAGATCCTTGTCACGTCCTCTTATCGGTATGGTCAGGCCTCCCTGCTGGCCCCGTGTGACTACGCATCGATGATCTTTGCGATCATCATCGGGTTCGTCTGGTTCGACGAGCTGCCGACCCTTGTGATGCTGATCGGCGCGGCGTTTGTAATCTCTGGCAACGGTCTGGTGATCTGGCGCGAACGTCGCCTTGGGCTGGAGCGGAACAAAGCCCGATCCGTCACCGACCCCAAGGCATGACTTTACCTTTCCCGACGCACCGCTAGTCTGGCGCCGCATTGTCAGGGAGATCGCAGGATGTCGGACGCCGATACGCACAAAGAAGAAATGAAGGCGGTTCAGGCCAAGCATCGCGAAAAGGTGTCGAAGGCCTCTGATCCCGGTCGCGGGCTGGTACTCGTGCACACCGGAAAGGGAAAAGGCAAATCGTCGTCCGCCTTCGGTGTGATCGTGCGGGCGCTGGGCTGGAAACAGTCCGTCGGCGTCGTGCAATTCATCAAAGGCAAATGGATCACCGGCGAACGGCAGTTCTTTGACCAGCTCGGCCAGGTCACATGGCACACAATGGGCGATGGGTTCACCTGGGACACGCAGGACAAGGACAAGGATACCGAGGCCGCGCAGGCCGCGCTTGAAAAAGCCCGGGTCATGATGGAAAGCAGCGATTTCGATCTTGTTGTTCTGGACGAGATCAACATCGCCATGCGGTATGACTATGTGACGGTTGACCAGGTGCTCGATGCGCTGCACGCCCGATCGGACCGGACGAGCGTGATCCTCACCGGCCGGGATGCCAAAACCGAATTATGTGACTACGCCGATCTGGTGACCGAAATGACCGAGGTCAAACACCCGTTCCAGGCGGGCATCAAGGCGCAGCGCGGCGTCGATTTTTGACACTCTGGCCCCTGTCAGACACTGACATCACCGCCGCCCGAGACTATTCGAACAAGGCGCATCGCCGCATCGTCAAAAGCCCGAAGTAACGTGCTCGACGCCAACCAGCAGACCGGAGTTGCGAGCCCGCCAGATTTTCACCGCGGGCACGCAATTGGTAAGGCTCAGGCGCGAACGAGCTTCTCATACGCGTCCGAGATATCGCGGGTCAGGGTCCCAACCTCGAAGTTGTAGTCACCGATCTGACCCACGGGCGTCACCTCGGCAGCAGTGCCGGTCAGCCAGCATTGTTCGAACCCTTCGAGCTCTTCGGGCATGATATGGCGTTCGTGCACGCGGATCTGGCGGTCTTCGAGCATGCCGATCACGGTCTGCCGCGTGATGCCGTTCAGGAAGCAATCGGGCGTCGGCGTGTGCACTTCGCCATCCTTGACGAAAAAAATGTTCGCGCCGGTGGCTTCGGCCACATAACCGCGATAGTCGAACATCATGGCGTCCGAGCATCCCTTGGCCTCGGCCGCGTGTTTGGACATCGTACATATCATGTAAAGACCGGCCGCCTTGGCATGGCTCGGAATGGTTTCCGGGCTTGGCCGCTTCCATTTCGAGATGTCGAGCTTGGCGCCCTTGAACTTGGCATCGCCGTAATAGGCGCCCCACTCCCAGGCGGCAATGGCCATCCGGACCGGGTTGCGGGCGGACGCGACGCCCATATCCTCACCCGCGCCGCGCCAGGCGACCGCGCGGACATAGGCATCGTTCAGACCCGAGGCCTCCATGACCTCAGCCTTGGCGACTTCGATCTCGTCCACTGAATAGGGGATCTCAAAATCGATGAACTCGGCGGACCGTTTCAGACGCTCGGAATGTTCGCGGCTTTTGAAGATCGTCCCGCCATAGGCACGCTCGCCTTCGAACACCGAACTGGCGTAATGCATGGCATGGGTCAGGATGTGCACATTGGCGTCCCGCCAGTTGACCATCTTGCCATCCATCCAGATTTGGCCGTCCCGATCGTCGTAACCCGACATGTGCTTGCCCTCCTGCGGCAGACTCACCTTTTCAATTATTGCGCAGGTATGTCCGATCCGGTCATAAAGTTGCGCCAAAATCGTGATTCGATACCGCTTCGCTCTTGGAATGTCAACAAGGCTGACGTATGCTGTGCAAAAGCGTGAACCAAAGGGACAGCCAATGGGTGACAACCGTGCGGCTCAGGTTTTCGGCGGTGAAAGCCTGCTGTTCCTGACCGACGAACAGCTGCGGCAGGGCATCGAGGCGATGTTCTTTGCATATCGCGGCTTTACGGCGGATCCTGACCGTATTCTGGCGGAAATGAGTTATGGCCGGGCGCATCATCGCGCGATCCATTTCATCAGCCGCGCCCCGGGCACGACGGTCAACAACCTGCTGGCAATCCTCGGCGTGACCAAACAGTCCCTGAACCGCGTCCTGCGCACACTGATTTCCGATGGGCTTGTCGAAAGCCGTGTGGGCACTCGGGACAAACGTGAACGGCATCTCTTTCTGACCGAAGCGGGTCAAAACCTCGAAAGCCGTCTCTCCGACGCCCAGCGCGCGCGCATGCGCAGCGCCTACAAAAAGGCCGGGCCCGAAGCGGTTTCCGGCTTTCGTCAGGTGCTCGAGGCGATGATGGATGCCGACATGCGCCGGGCCTATTCGAAACTCAGGGACAGCACGACATGATCGATCTGGATGCGCATCTCCTGATCGTCGACGATGACGAGCGGATCCGGGAGTTGCTGAAGAAATTCCTGATGCGGCACGGGTTCCTGGTGACTGCGGCACGCGATGCGGCGCATGCAAGGCGCGTGCTCGAAGGGTTGGACTTTGACCTAGTGGTGCTGGATGTGATGATGCCGGGCGAAGACGGGCTGAGCCTCACCCGCAGCCTGCGCGAAACCCACGAAACACCCATCCTGCTGCTGACCGCCAAGGGCGAGACCGGCGACCGGATCGAAGGGCTCGAAGCCGGGGCGGATGACTATCTGCCCAAACCGTTCGAGCCCAAGGAGCTGCTGCTGCGGATCAACGCGATCCTGCGCCGGATGCCCGAGATACCGGCCGAACAGACTGTGCCCAAAGTGCTGATCCTGGGCCCGATCCGCTATGACATTGAACGCGGCGAGATGTGGCAGGGCGAAGACCTCGTCCGCCTGACCGCCACCGAAAGCCAGTTGATGAAGATCTTTTCCACACAGCCCGGCGAAGCGATCAGCCGCGCAAAACTGGTCGAAGATCTGGGCCGCGATCGCGGACAGGCACAGGAGCGCGCGGTCGACGTGCAGATCACGCGGTTGCGCCGCAAGATCGAACCCGATCCCAAGCGCCCGCGCTATCTGCAGACCGTGCGCGGCGCGGGATACATGCTGGCCCCGGACTGAGCCCTGGCGCGTGCGATGACCACCGCGCTTGTCACCCACACCGATTGCCTGCTGCACCGCACGCCGGCGCATGTGCCTGAACAAGTCGCGCGGCTCGACGTGGTTCTACGGGCACTCGAAGATCTGCCGATGACGATCGAAGCGGCCCCGCCGATCGATCTGGAGGCACTGCACGCGTTGCATGATCCGGCCTATGTCGCCCGCGTTCTGTCGGGCCCGCCCGACTCGGGGTTCGCGTGTCTGGACGCCGACCGCGAGGGTGAGACCTGCCTGTCGTCCACCTCCCTGAACGCCGTCTTGCGAGCTGCCGGCGGCGCGGTACGCGCCGTCGATCTGGTGCTTGGGGAGAGGTATGGCAACGCCTTCGTCGCCGTACGTCCGCCCGGACATCACGCCTTGGCCGACAAGAGCATGGGGTTCTGTTTCTTTGGCAACGTCGCCCTGGCCGCGCGCCACGCGCTTGAAGCGCACGGATTGTCGCGCGTCACGATCGTGGATTTCGACGTGCATCATGGCAACGGCACTCAGGCGCTGATGTGGGACGAACCGCGCGTGTTGGTGGTGACAAGCCAGCAGATGCCGCTCTGGCCCGGGACGGGGTCACCATCGGACACCGGTGCACATGGCAACGTGCTGAATGTCCCCTTGCCACCCGGCAGCGGCGGGCCAGAGATGCGGATGGCGTACGCTGAAACCGTATTTCCGCGCCTGCGGTCCTTTGCGCCCGAATTGATCCTCATCTCGGCCGGTTTCGACGCCCATCGCGATGACCCGCTGGCCGAGTTGAACTGGCGGGAGGAGGACTTCAACTGGCTCACCCGATCCCTCTGCGCCATAGCCCGCGAATGCGGCCGCGGCCGCGTCGTATCGGTGCTGGAAGGCGGGTATGACCTGCACGCCCTGGGCTTGAGCGCGCGCGCTCACGCCCGGGGCTTATGTGCCGCCTTCGACTAGATCACGCGATACGCGCAGCCCGTCGTCCGCCCATTGCCGCGTCCTGAGTTGATTGCTAGCGTGCCGCACATGACAACCGCCCTGATCACGCACGAAGATTGCCTCGCCCATGTTACGCCGGACGGCCACCCCGAACGCGTGGCCCGGCTCGAGCATGTGCTGGCCGCGCTGGAGAATCTGGACCTGCGCCGCGTGACCGCCCCGCTCGCGGCCGAGGACGACGTGCTGCGCGTCCACCCGGCGAACTATATCGCCGACATCCGGCAGGCGGCCCCGGCCGAAGGGTTTGCGCAGCTTGACGGGGATACCTGGATGTCCCCGGGCACGGTGTCCGCAGCGTTCCGGGCGGCTGGCGCGGCCGTGCGCGCGGTCGATCTTGTTCTGACAGGCGAGGTCAAGAACGCCTTCTGCGCCACGCGCCCTCCGGGACACCATGCGGAAACCAGCACGCCGATGGGTTTTTGCCTCTTCGGCAACGCCGCGATTGCGGTCAAGCATGCGCTTGATCATCACGGGTTGTCGCGTGTGGCCGTTGTTGATTTCGATGTGCATCACGGCAACGGCACGCAAGACCTGCTGTGGGACGAAGCGCGCGCGCTGGTCATCACCAGCCATCAGATGCCGCTCTGGCCTGGAACCGGACGGCCGGATGAAACCGGAGCCCACGACAACGTCCTGAACATACCCCTGCCGCCCGACAGCGATGGAGGTTTCATGCGCCAGCGGTATGAGGCACAGGTCTTTCCGCGACTGCGCGCGTTCAATCCGGATCTCATCGTCATCTCGGCTGGCTTCGATGCCCACCACGCTGATCCGCTGGCACAGCTGAACTGGGACACGGACGATTTCACCTGGCTCACCAAACATCTCTGCGCGCTCGCCGCCGAGCTGTGCGAGGGCCGGGTCGTGTCGGTTCTCGAAGGCGGCTACGATCTGGCCGCCCTTGCCGCGTCCACCCGAACCCATGTTGAACACTTGATGAAAGCCAAACCATGAGCGACACACCGATCGACGAAATGAGCTTTGAAGACGCCATGCGCGAGCTGGAACGTGTGGTCGATCAGCTGGAACGCGGCGACGTCGCTCTGGAACAGTCGATCGCGCTTTATGACCGGGGCGCCAAGCTCAAGGCGCGCTGCGAGGCAAAGCTGAAGGAAGCCGAGGAAAAGGTCGCGGCCATCACGCTGGATGCCGATGGCCAGCCCACCGGCACTCGCCCGGTCGAAGGGCTTTGAGTGTTTCACGACCGTCTGCACGAGGTCGCGGATCAGATCCAGACCCAGTTTGATCGCGTTTTGGGCGCGCTGCCCGACACGCACGTGACGCACGGCATGGCGCATGCAACGCAGGGCGGAAAGCGCCTGCGCGGGTTTCTGGTGGCCGAGACAGCGCGCTTGCATGATGTGGGTCTAACCGAGGCAATCTGGCCCGCGACGGGGATCGAGGCGCTCCATGCCTACAGCCTCGTGCATGATGATTTGCCCTGCATGGACGACGACGATCTGAGACGCGGCCAACCCACCGTCCATGTGAAATGGGATGAGGCGACGGCCGTGTTGGTCGGCGATGCGTTGCAAAGCCTTGCGTTCGAGCTTGTCTCCCATCCCGACATCAGCGACGGCACCGCGCGTGCCGAGCTTGCGCGCAGCCTCGCGCAGGCCAGCGGCGCCAAAGGCATGGTGCTGGGCCAGGCGCTGGACATTGCCGCTGAAACCGCCGCCGATCCGCTTACGCTTGATGAGATCACGCATCTGCAGGCGGGCAAGACCGGCGCTCTGATCGTTTGGTCGGCCGAAGCGGGCGCGCGTCTGGCCGGGGCCGATCCGGTTCCGCTGCGCCAATACGCGCAGGCGCTTGGTCTTGCCTTCCAGATTGCCGATGACATCTTGGATGTGGTGGGTGACGCCGCAAAGGCGGGCAAACGCCTGCAAAAGGACGCCGATGCCGGCAAGGCAACCTTTGTCTCGCTGCTGGGGCTCGACACCGCGCGCACCCGCGCGGCCTGCCTCGTGGATGAAGCCTGCGCGGCGCTGGACCCTTACGGCAACAAGGCGGATGTCTTGAAGCAAGCGGCGCGCTTCGTTATTGCGCGCGAGAACTAGCCACGCCCGTGAAGGAGGGCGCCATGTCAGACGAACCCCGCAACAGACCCAACACGCCCCTGCTGGACCGGGTGCAGCGCCCGGCTGATCTCAAGCGGATGTCGGATGGCGACCTGACCCGACTGGCGCACGAGCTGCGCTCGGAAACCGTTTCGGCCGTATCTGAAACGGGCGGGCATCTGGGAGCAGGCCTTGGTGTCGTGGAGCTTACCGTCGCCCTGCACGCCGTCTTCGACGCGCCGCGCGACAAGATCGTCTGGGACGTGTCGCACCAGTGCTATCCGCACAAGATCCTGACAGAACGCCGCGACCGGATCCGTACACTGCGCCAAAAGAACGGGCTGAGCGGCTTCACCAAACGCAGCGAAAGCCCTTATGACGCGTTTGGCGCGGCCCATAGTTCGACATCCATTTCGGCGGCTTTGGGATTTGCTGTTGCCCGCGACCTCGGTGGCGTGACGCCCGAAGGTCTGGGCGACGCGATCGCCGTGATCGGCGACGGCGCGATGAGCGCGGGCATGGCATTTGAGGCGATGAACAACGCCGGCCATCTGAAAAAACGCCTGATTGTCATCCTGAATGACAACGAGATGAGCATCGCACCCCCGGTTGGCGCGCTCTCATCCTATTTGTCGCGTCTTTATGCGGGTGAGCCGTTTCAGGAGTTGAAAGCCGCCGCCAAGGGCGCGGTGTCGCTCCTGCCCGAACCGTTCCGCGAAGGCGCAAAGCGTGCGAAGGATCTGCTCAAGGGCATGGCCGTTGGCGGCACGCTGTTCGAAGCGCTCGGCTTCTCCTATCTCGGCCCGATCGACGGGCACGATATGGATCAGCTGCTGCCGGTCCTGCGCACGGTCAAGGCCCGCGCGACGGGTCCGATCCTCATCCACGTTGTGACGAAGAAGGGCAAAGGTTATGCGCCTGCCGAAGAGGCCCGCGATGGCGGTCACGCCACCGCCAAATTCGACGTGCTGACCGGCAAGCAGCACAAAGCGCCTTCAAACGCCCCAAGCTACACAAAAGTCTTTGCACAGAGCCTGTTGGCCGAGGCCGCACAGGACGACAAGATCTGCGCCGTGACCGCCGCGATGCCGGACGGGACGGGGTTGAACATCTTTGCGGAACGATACCCGAGCCGCTGTTTTGACGTCGGCATCGCCGAACAGCATGGCGTGACCTTTTCCGCGGGACTTGCAGCTGGGGGTATGAAGCCGTTCTGCGCGATCTATTCGACCTTTCTGCAACGTGGCTACGACCAGGTCGTTCACGACGTGGCCATCCAGCGCCTGCCGGTCCGCTTTGCGATCGACCGCGCCGGGCTGGTCGGCGCCGACGGAGCCACCCATGCCGGCAGCTTCGACATCGGATATCTGGCGAATCTGCCGGGATTTGTCGTGATGGCCGCCGCCGACGAGGCGGAGCTGGTGCATATGGTTGCAACCGCTGCGGCGCATGATGAGGGGCCGATCGCGTTCCGCTATCCGCGCGGCGAAGGCACCGGTGTCGACATGCCGGACCGGGGCGAGGTGCTTGAGATCGGCAAGGGCCGCATCGTGCAAGAGGGTGGTCGCGTTGCGATCCTGTCCTTCGGCACGCGCCTCGCCGAGGTCATGCGCGCATCCGAAAACCTGGCCGCCCGTGGGATTACCCCAACCGTCGCCGATGCGCGTTTTGCCAAGCCGCTGGACACCGATCTGATCCGCGATCTCGCGGCACAGCACGAGGCGCTGATCACGATCGAGGAAGGCGCGATTGGCGGCTTCGGCAGCCACGTCGCGCATTTCCTGGCCGAAAACGGCGTGTTTGACGCGGGTCTGAAGTACCGGTCGATGGTGCTGCCCGACATCTTCATCGATCAGGCGAGCCCGTCTGACATGTATGCCGTCGCCGGGATGAACGCCGCCGATATTGAAGCACGCGTTTTGGATGTGCTGGGCGTCGCGACGATTGGCGAAAAGCGGGCGTAACGGGTTGGACGTCCACGCCCGCCCGGTTCTGGTCTATCGCTGGATCGTTTTTCTGCTGGCGGCCGGTTACGCGCTCTACCAGATTGTCACGGCGGATTACTCGAAACCGGGCGGTCCGTTCCGGTTCCTGACAATCTGGGCGCTCCTCCTGTCCTTCTATTCCGCCTCACGCATGCTGGCGATCAGCGAAGACCGGATCACGCGCCCGCACCATGTGACGGCGATGTGCGCGGCGGTCCTGAACGTGATGGTCGTGTTTCTCTATTGGCGGCTGTTTTTTCAGGATCCGGCGCTGGTGGGTGGAGATAATATCCCGCCGCTCGAGCAGTACTATCTGCACGGGGCAGGCCCGCTTTTGCAAATCATCGATGCACTGTTCATTGGCCGGGTCTTTCATCGGGCATGGCGTGCCGCCGTGCCCCTTGTAGGTCTGGTCGCGGTCTATGTCGCCTGGGCCGAGCTTTTCGTGCAGCGGTTCAACACGACACCTTCGGGACCGGTCACCAGCGGCTTGCCCTACCCGTTCCTGAACGCAATGGCGTTCCCGGATCGGGCGATTTTCTACATGTCGAACGCGGGTCTGGCGATAATCGTGCTTGCCGGTCTTGCCGCTCTGGGATGGGTCGTGACACGCCTGTCGCGGCCAAGCCTTGTGAAAAACTAGCCTCTCAGGGTCTATTTTGGCTCAGAAGCCAGCAAGGCCGCCAAACCGGTCCGATAATCCGGGTAGGCAAGCTTGACGCCCAGTTCGTCCTTGATCCGGTCATTGCGCACGCGTTTGCTCTCGGCGTAAAAGCTGCGCGCCATCGGCGTCATTTCCGCCTCGTCGAAGGGCACAGCGGGCGGAAGCGGCAGTCCCAAGAGTTCAGCAGCATGTGCGATCACGTCCTGCGGCGGCGCGGGATCGTCATCGCACACATTGTAGATCGCGCCGGCGTGCGGATGGCGGATCGAGGCTTCGAGAACCTGCGCAATATCGTCAACATGGATGCGCGAAAACACCTGACCATCCTTGATGATCCGCCGCGCGGTTCCATTGCGCACCTTTGCAAAAGGCCCCCGCCCGGGCCCGTAAATCCCGGCGAGGCGAAAAATGTGCAAAGGCAGCCCGGGAATGGCGGCCCATGCGGCCTCGGCTTCCTTGCGCCACTGTCCGCGGCGGGTGGCCGGTGCCAGCGCTGATGTCTCGTCGACCCAGCCGCCCTCATGATCGCCATAAACGCCCGTCGTCGACAGGTATCCCGCCCATTCGAGCTGCGGCGCGACCTCGGTAACCTGGTCGTGCAGGGCGGCCAGAACGGGATCGCCATCCGCGCCCGGCGCCGCCGACATAAGCAGATGGGTGACCCCATCGAACGATACGGGCGTACCCGGCCAGATCAGGGCCTCGGCCCCAGTCGCACGAATCGCGTCCGCCTTGTCCTCGCTGCGCGTCGTTCCGATCACCTGCCAGCCTTGCGGCAACAGGCGATCCGCCAAGGCGCGCGCGGAAAATCCATGTCCGAATGAAAGCAGTGTTTTGGTCATGCGCCTTGATGTGCGGACAGGGTCCAATTGGCAAGTGTTACAAATGTTAGTTGAGATCTAATACTTTGTAACATATACTCGACGCAAGCCTGTGTGGAGGAGGTTGCAATGTACAGCCAGGGTCTGATCGGCGCGAACGGCTCAAGCGAAGAAGACGATGCGTTTCTGGAGCGCTTCCAGGCCCGGATCGATGCGGAAGAAAAGATCGAACCCAATGACGCGATGCCCGATGGCTATCGGCGCACCCTGATCCGTCAGATCGGACAGCACGCCCATTCCGAAATCGTCGGCATGCTGCCCGAAGGCAACTGGATCACCCGCGCGCCGTCCCTGCGGCGCAAGGCGGCTTTGCTGGCAAAGGTTCAGGATGAAGGCGGGCATGGGCTCTATCTGTATGCCGCCGCCGAAACCCTTGGGGTCAGCCGCGAAGAAATGACCGAAGAGCTTCTTTCCGGCAAGGCGAAATATTCGTCGATCTTCAACTACCCGACCCTGACATGGGCCGATATCGGCATTATCGGGTGGCTCGTGGACGGGGCCGCGATCATGAACCAGATCCCGCTCTGCCGCTGCTCATACGGTCCCTATGAGCGCGCCCTGATCCGGGTGTGCACGGAAGAAAGCTTTCACCAGCGCCAGGGCTACGAGATCGTCATGACCCTTGCGCGCGGGACCGCGGCGCAAAAGGAGATGGCTCAGGACGCCCTGAACCGTTGGTGGTGGCCATCGATCATGATGTTCGGGCCGCATGACGCGGACAGCCAGCATTCCGATCAGTCGATGGCCTGGAAGATCAAGCGGTTCACCAACGATGAGCTGCGCCAGAAGTTCATCGACGCAACGGTTCCGCAGGCCGAATTCCTTGGGCTGACGATCCCCGATCCGGATCTCGCCTGGAATCCGGATAAGGATGGCTACGATCACGGGCCCATCGACTGGGATGAATTCTGGCGGGTCGTAAAAGGCCACGGCCCCATGGCGCGTGACCGGATCGAGGCGCGGCGCAAGGCGTGGGCCGACGGGGCCTGGGTCCGCGACGCCGCGCTCGCGCATGCCGAAAAACGTCGCGCGCGCCGGATGGCCGCGGAATAGTCAGGAGGCCAGCCAATGTCAGCCAGGATGCCTTTGTGGGAAGTCTTCATCCGTCCACGAAACGGATTGGCGCATAAACATGTGGGCTCGATCCACGCCGCCGATGATGAGATGGCGCTGCAAGCCGCGCGCGACGTCTACACGCGCCGGGGCGAAGGCAACTCGATCTGGGTTGTCCCATCCGCATCCATCGTGGCGAGCGATCCGGACAAGGCCGCCGAGACCTTCGACCCCACCGGTGACAAGATCTATCGGCACCCGACCTTTTACGACATCCCCGACGATGTGGGGCATATGTGATGGGCCTTTTCAACGCGGTCATCGAACTGGCGGATGATCACCTGGTGCTCGGTCACCGGGTGTCGGAATGGTGCGGTCACGCGCCGATGCTCGAAGAGGATCTGGCCCTGCCCAACATGGCCCTTGACCTGATCGGCACGGCGCAGACCCTGTATGATCACGCCGGAACGCTGGAAGGCACCGGCCGGGACGCCGATGCTTTGGCCTATTTGCGCGGTGAGCGGGAGTATCGGAATTGCCTTCTCGTCGAACGGCCGAACCGCGATTTCGCGCATACGATGCTGCGACAGCTCTATTTTGCGGCCTTCATGGAGCCCTATTGGCAACGGGCAATCGACCACCCGGATCCCGTGATCCGTGGCGTCGCCGGAAAAGCATCCAAAGAGATGGCCTATCACATCCGCCACACCGGGGAATGGGTGATCCGGCTGGGCGACGGCACCGATGAAAGCGCTCAGCGGATGCAGGACGCCGTCGATGCGCTGCACAACTACACCGATGAGCTGTTCGAAGAGGGCTCGGCGCAAGACGGGCTGCCCGGTCGCGCCCAGATTCGCGCTGATTGGGACGACACGATCGATCATGTGTTTGAAGAGGCACGCCTGACGCGTCCTGCCACGACCTTTCCCCAGACCGGAGGACGGGACGGGCGGCACGGTGAGGGGTTGGGCCATATGCTCGCGGTCATGCAATCGGTGCACCGGGCGCATCCGGGGGCATCATGGTGATCGCGGCCACATCACTGGACGAAGCGAGCGCCTGGGCGGCGGCCTCGGCGGTTCCGGACCCCGAAGTGCCCTGCGTCACGGTTGCTGACTTGGGCATTTTGCGCTGGATTAGGGTCGATAACGACGTGGCGATTGCCGGGGTCTCCCCTACCTATTCCGGGTGCCCGGCGGTGCTGGCGATCGAACTGGCCGTCGAAGCGGCGCTGCGCGATGCCGGGTTCGAACCCCGTGTGGAACGCGTGCTGTCTCCGCCCTGGACCACCGACTGGATTACCTCCGAAGGCCGTGAAAAGCTGCGCGCCTACGGCATCGCGCCGCCGCAAGACAGCACAGGATCGAAACGCGCGCTTTTCGGCGACGTCGCCGTGACCTGCCCGCGCTGCGGCAGCCACGACACCGAAAAGATCAGCGAATTCGGGTCGACCGCCTGCAAGGCGCAATACCGATGCTCCGCCTGCTCGGAACCCTTTGATTACTTCAAGTGCATCTGACGAGGCCACCATGTTCCACGAGCTGACCGTGCGGGATGTCCGCGCTGAGACCCCGGATGCAGTGGCCGTCAGCTTCGACGTTCCGGACGGTCTGAAAGACGCATTCCGGTTCGAGCCCGGGCAATACCTCACGCTGCGCCATGACGTTGACGGAGCCGACCTGCGCCGGTCTTATTCGATTGCGAGCTTGCCGGTCGATCCGCTGACCGTTGGGATCAAACAGGTCGAAAACGGCGCGTTTTCGACCTTTGCGCAGACCCTGACAAAGGGAGATTGCGTAAAGGTCATGTCACCGCAGGGCCGTTTCCTCTGGACCGGAGAGACCCGGATCGTGCTGATCGCGGCCGGGTCCGGTGTAACCCCCATGATCGCGATTGCCGGGGCTGCCTTGGCTGCCGGTGCCGAGGTCACCTTGGTGCTGGGCAACCGATCCATCGATACGATCATGTTCCGCGACACGCTGAACGCGCTCAAGGATCGCCACATCGGTCGGTTCACGCTGATCCACGTGCTCAGCCGCGAACCTCAGGATGTCGATATCCTGAACGGTCGGGTGTCCGGTGACCGGGTTTTAAAGTTGGCAAATGCGGGCGCGGTGAACCTCGGCTCGGCGGATGGCGTGTTTCTCTGTGGCCCTGGTGGCATGATCGACGATGTCTCGGACGCGTTGCGCAAGATGGGCGTGGCCGAAGACAAGATCCACTTTGAACGGTTCACGCAAGGTGACGAGGCGCCTCGCATGCCCAAATCGCAGGCGGCGACTGAGGCGGCGGACGAAGGTGTCGCGATTGACGTGATGCTGGATGGACGCACACGCAGCTTTGGCTTTGACTCCACGGATGACAGCATCGTGGATGCCGCCGCGCGCCAGGGGCTGGAGCTTCCCTTTTCCTGCAAGGGCGGCATGTGCTGCACCTGCCGCTGCAAGGTCACCGAAGGCAGCGCCGAAATGGCGGTAAACTATTCGCTGGAACCGTGGGAGTTGCAGGCGGGCTTTACATTGGCCTGCCAGGCGCGGCCAACGTCACGCAGACTCACTCTGGATTTCGACGCCGCTTGATCCGAATCCGGCCGCCGGGTTTGATAGCTGCCATGAGCGATGACAAACCCGACCTCGACGCCGCTTACGCCCTGAACACGCCTGACGATTCTCGGCGGCTCTATGCGGCGTGGGCTGACACGTATGACAGCGACTTTGCCACGCAGCAGGATTACCGGCTGCACAAGGCAACCGCCCGCGCCTTTGTTGAGGCCGGCGGCGCAGGCCCGGTGCTGGATGTCGGGGCGGGAACCGGGCTCTGCGCCGAGGTTCTGGCCGGGCACGGGATCCAGCCCATCGATGGCACCGATATCAGCGCCGATATGCTTGCCATCGCCGAAACCAAAGGGGTCTACCGCAAGACAATTGTGGCCGACATCACCAAGGGGTTCGAAAGGCCGGCCCGGGAATATGCGGGCATCGTGAGTTCAGGGACATTCACCACCGGCCATGTCGGGCCGGGTGCGATTGACCACTTGCTCGACCTTGCCTTGCCAAATGCCCTGCTCGTTCTGTCGATCAAGGGAAAGCACTATGCCTCAGAGGGGTTCGAGGCCAAGCTGGCGTCTCTCTCGGATAGAATTCAGGGTCTGATACTGAAGGAAACGCGGATTTACGGACCGAATGCCGAAGGTCCGCACAAGGATGACACCGCGCTTCTGGCCATCTTCTCCAAGGCGTGAAACCGGCCGAACCCAGACGGCCATCGTCAAATTCATTGCAAAGCGAACGCTTCGCCCGCAGACTTTCCGCATTCCAATGAAATTGATTGATGGAGTACTTGTTTTGGCCCTCATCGCATATACCGACCTCAACGGCGGCGCGGCCGCGTTCAATTCCGACGCCTTCGTCCGCATGCGCCCGACCCATGGCGACAGCGAGCCCAGGGACGCGTTGACCATCCGCGTTGACACGAAACGGCTGCATGCTAGCGACGCTCCGGACGAATTGGCGGCCGCGCTGCGCGCGTCGGTGACGCTGGTGTCCCTGCGAACGCCCAACGATTTGCCTGTCTGGATCAATGCCGCGCGGTTGGATTCAGTGACCGCCGCGTTGAGCAGCATCCATCACCCTTCCGCACAGTCGGTCGTGACCCTGGCAATCCGCGGCGGACCCGCGATCGAACAGCAGGTGCGCGAAACGGTCGCCGAGGTGCAAGCCGCCTTCAACGCCAACTGAGAGTTACTTTCCCTTCCAGACGGGATCGCGTTTTTCGGCGAAGGCCCTTGCCCCTTCCATTTGGTCTTCGCTGGAATAGAGGATATCGACCGTCCGCAACTGCCGGTTCGTGATGCGGTTCAGACTGTCCTGAAAACGCGAATCTTCCGCGTCACGGACAATCTCCTTGATCGCGGCATAGACCAGCGGCGGACCGCTGGCGAGCAGGCGTGCAAGATCCCAGGCGCGGGTCATCAGATCATCAGCGGGCACGATTTCGTTGACGAGACCCCACCGATGCGCCTCGTCCACGTCAAACCAGCGCCCGGTCAGCAACAGCTCCATCGCGATGTGATGGGGGATCCGTTTGGGCAGTTTCACGCTGGCCGCATCGGCGACCGTGCCGGACCGGATCTCGGGCAAGGCAAAGGTCGCGTGATCCGCCGCCAGAATGATGTCAGCGCTCAGGGCCAGCTCGAGCCCGCCGCCGCAGGCAATCCCATTCACCGCCGCGATCACAGGTTTGTTGAGATCGCGCAGCTCCTGCAAGCCGCCAAACCCGCCGACGCCATAATCGCCATCCACGGCATCACCATCGGCCGCAGCCTTGAGGTCCCAGCCCGGGCAGAAGAATTTGGGCCCCGCGCCGGTGATGATCGCCACGCGCAGGTTCGGGTCGTCGCGGAACCCCGCAAACACATCGCCCATCTCGCGGCTGGTCTTTAAATCGATCGCATTGGCTTTGGGCCGGTTCAGCGTGACCTCAAGGATCGCGCCGGCTTTTTTGGTTTCAACTGCGTTCATGGGTCAGGCCTTTCGGATCAACGCATCCACCGCAGCCGCGCGCGTCGGCGTGCAGATCAGCGGGTTGATTTCAACTTCGACAAGGATTTCCGCGTTGGCAATCACATAGTCCTGCACACTTCGGACCGCGAACAGGATCGCGGTCATGTTGGCGGCCGGCTTGCCGCGAAACCCGCGCAGCAACGGCGCGATGGTGAGCTGGTCCATTGCGCCAAGAATATCGTCGTCGCGCGCGGGGATCAGGAGCGACCGGCTGTCGCTCAGAAGCTCGGTCATCACGCCACCAGCCGCAAGCGTCAGGACAAAGCCATGGGCCGGGTCGCGTATCACCCCGACCAGCAACTCGGCGACACCATCGGTCACCATCTCTTCGATCAGGAACTCCTGGGCGTCCATCTCGGCGATCACGTCCGGCACCTCCGCCGGATCGACATTCAACCGAACAAGCCCGGCCTCCGACTTGTGTGCCACACCCATTCCCTTGACGGCGAGCGGGCCTTGCAAACCTGACTTGTCCCAGGCCCCGCCGCGCGCCACAGTCTTGGATCTTGGGACCGGAAGATCAAACTCTGCCAGGGCCGATTTTGCCTCTGTCTCCGTCACTGTCCGGGTGGCCTCGACAGGAGTGGGCACTGCAACAGGCTCTAAATTAGGGTTTTGCATCCCTGACGCGCATGCGATCGCCGTCAGGGCTTCGGCGAGACCGCAGAACGGCACAACCCCTCCATTCATAAGCTGCCCGGCAATGTCCTCGGGCATCAACTCGGGCAAGGTCGCGGCCATGGCAAAGGGGCGATGCGTCGCGCGCGCAACGCGCAACGCGGCATCGGTGGCACAGGCCCAGTCCGTGTGATCGGTGTGCGGATAGTCAACGATCGACAGGGTGATCCCCACATCCGCCTCCGTCATCGCGGACCAGGCCTGTGCCATCGTTTCGGCGTCGCGCCAGATATAGGTGTGGTAGTCAAGCGGATTGGCCAACGCCACCATCGGCCCGAGCGTTGCGCGCAGGCGCTGGCGCTGCGGATCGGTCAGGGGCGGCATGTCGATCCCGCGCGCGGCGGCCATATCCGCAATCAGGCTCGCCTCACCACCCGAGCAACTGATCGACGCGATTGATTTGCCCGTCACCTTGCCGACCACATGGAACAGTTTGAGCGTTTCGAGAAAGCTGGGCAGATCCGCCACCCGCGCGATGCCCAGCCGGTCCAGCAAGGCCTGCGCGCCCGCATCCTCGCCGGCCAGCGACGATGTATGCGTCACGGTTGCCGCCCGGGCCTGAGACGACGCCCCGACCTTGAGCGCCACGATGGGCACGTTGCGATCGCGCGCTGTTTCCGCCACCGCAATCCAGGCGTTCGGATCGCCAAAACCTTCGATATGCAGACCGATGGCCGTGATGCGCGCGTCGTCAAGCAAGGCAAGGGCCAGATCCGCCTGGCTCGTCTGGGCCTGATTGCCGCACGTGATGGCAAAGGCCAGCGGCAGCGCGCGGCGCTGCATGGTCAGGTTGATCGCGATGTTGGACGACTGCGTGAGGATCGCAACGCCCCGTTCAACCGGTGCCATGCCGTGCTGGTCCGGCCATACGGCCACACGGTCGAGACCGTTGACGAACCCGTAGCAATTCGGCCCTAACACGGGCATATCGCCTGCCGCGCGCAGCAGCTCAGCCTCAAGCCCCCTGCCCTCGCGATCCTCCTGCGCGGCCTCGGCAAAGCCCGACGCAAAGCAAACCGCGCCTCCTGCGCCGATCTTCGACAGGGCCGCCACCGCCGCGATCGTCGCCCGGCGGTTGATCCCGACAAAGGCGGCGTCCGGGGCGTTTGGCAGATCTTCGATCCGCGACATCGCCGGAAGACCGCCCACCGTGTCAGCCGTTGGATGGACCGGCCAGATGTCCCCCGCAAACCCGAAACCGCGCGCCTGCCGGATCACCGCGTCGCACCACGCGCCGCCGCCGATTACGGCAAGCGTGCGCGGCTGCAGAAGCCAGCTCAGAGGTCGCATCACCCGGGTCCCAAGGGTCACGCCGTCAGGCACCAAGCGCGCGCAGCAGGTCGCGGCTGATGATGTGGCGCTGGATCTCGCTGGTCCCGTCCCAGATCCGCTCGACCCGCGCATCCCTCCAGAACCGCTCGAGCGGGTAGTCATCCATAAGCCCCATGCCGCCATGCACCTGGATTGCCGCATCCGTCACGCGGGCCAGCATCTCGGAGGCATAAAGCTTGGCCGACGCGATCTCGCGATTGGCAGCAAGCCCCTTGTCCAGCCGGTTGGCGGCCGCGAGGGTCAGCAGATCGGCGGCATCAATTTCGGTGATCATGTCGGCAATCTGGAAGGACACGCCCTGAAACTTGCCGATCTTCTGACCAAACTGCTCGCGCGTCGCCGCATAGTCCAGCGCATAGTCGAACACCCGACGGGCCCGCCCGACCGACATGGCCGCAACCGTGATCCGCGTCGCGTAGAGCCAGGTGTTCATCACGTCAAACCCGCCATCGACCACACCCAGGACCTGCGCGTCCGGCAGTCGGCAGTCATCGAAATCGAGGATCATGTTCTTGTAGCCGCGATGGCTCACCGATTTATAGCCATCGCGGATTGTGAAGCCCGGCGTGCCCCGGTCGACCAGAAAGGCGGTGATCCGTTTCTTGGGCCCTTTCGGCGTCTGATCTTCGCCCGTTGCGACGAACACGATGAGGAAATCCGCATGTTCAGCACCCGAGATGAAATGTTTGGTGCCGTTCAGCACCCAGTCGCCGCCGTCACGAACCGCCGCGCAGGACATCCCGCGCACATCCGAGCCGGCCCCGGGTTCGGTCATGGCAAGCGCGTCCATCCGTTCGCCGCGCACCGACGGCATCAAATAGCGTTCGATCTGTTCGCCTTCACAGGCCATCAGGATGTTCTGCGGGCGTCCAAAGAAATGGGTCAGTGCCATCGATCCGCGCCCCAGCTCGCGTTCGACCAGCGCAAAATCCATGTGGTTGAGGCCCGCGCAGCCCACACTTTCGGGGAAGTTGCAGGCGTAAAACCCCAGCTCCAGGGTCTTTGCCTTGATCTCATCTGCCAGATCCGGTGGAACCTCTCCGGTCCGCTCGACCAGATCCTCATGCGGATAGATTTCGTTTTCGACAAAGGCGCGCACCGTCGAAACGATCATCTCCTGTTCGTCGGACAATCCGTATTGCATCTGCGGCTCCTCTCCGGCTGGCGCGGATCGTGACGCGGGTTGATCTTTTCCGCCGTGCAGGATTGGATCATGATCATGCAGATTTCGCCCAAATTTCATCCGCCGCCCGAACGCTTTGCCGTGCTGCTGTTCGACGGATTTTCCAACCACTGCCTGGCCAATACGATCGAGCCCTTGCGCGCCGCGAACAACCTGTCGGGTCGCCCGCTTTACAACTGGCGCGTGCTGAGCCCCGACGGCGACGCGGTGACCTCGTCGAGTAACCTGACGCTGACCCCCGATGGCCCGATCCATGCCGAGACCGGAGACACCCTGTTCGTCATGCCGTCCTACAATTACCAGGAGCATTCAAACAGACATTGTCACGGGATCTTGCAGCGATGCGCGGGCCGCTATCGCATGATCGCCGGGCTCGACACCGGCAGCTGGCTGATGGCCGAGGCGGGGTTGCTCGACGGTCGGCGCGCGACCATTCACTGGGACGAGCTCACACGCTTTGCCGAACGGTTCCCCGAGATTGACGTGTCCCGCGCGCGCTATGTGATCGACGGCCCGAGGATCACGTGCTCGGGCGCGACAGCCGCGTTCGATCTGGTGCTCGACCTGATCGCCCGGCGGCATGGCCACATCCTCGCGGTGACGGTGGCGCAGCTGTTCATGACGGGCACGTCCGATGATGCCTCGCCCACGCGACTGGTGGGTCCGTCGATCAACCGCGCGCTGGCAATCATGCAGGACAGTCTCGAAGCTCCGCTGCCCATTACCGAGATCGCCCGCCGCATCGGCAAGTCGCAAAGATGGCTGGAACAGCGGATGCGCGCCGAGCTGCAGCAATCCCCACGGGATGTGTATGTGCACTTGCGCATGACCCTCGCGCGCAAACTTGTGGCCGAGACGGATCTGTCCGTGTCCGAGATCGCCGTGCGCTGTGGCTATGCCGATACCAGCGCCTTCACGCGCGCGTTTCGGGGCGCGTTCCAGATGGCACCGCGCGACCTGCGCAACCGGCATCTCGATCCGGCCTGACCATCGCTACTGGTCGTAATCCGACCGCTCGGCTTCGAGGATCGCCTTGAGCTCGGCCAGATGCTGGTCGGACTGCCCCGGATAGGCATCCAGCTCTTGTGCTGTCTTTTCCGCAACCTCGTCGCTCAGGACGCGCAGCGGCTGTCCGGTCTGCAACGCCCGGATGTAGGTCTCGGCGGCGCGTTCGAAGTAATAGAGTCTGTTAAACGTCTCGGCGACGGTCTGACCGATCACCATGATGCCGTGATTACCCATGATCAGCACGGTTGTCTTCCGGTCCTGCAAAAGCGCGGCACAGCGTTTGGCTTCGTCCTCGAACGCGAGACCACCATAGTGCTCGTCGACCACGCAACGTCCGAAAAACATCGCCGAATTCTGATCGATCGGCGGCAGGCGACTGTCGGCGAGGCTGGCCAGCACGGTCGCGTGGATCGAATGCACATGCATCGCACAGCGCGCATGCGGGCAGAGCCGATGCACCGTTCCATGCAGCCCCCAGGCCGTCGGATCGGGCGCGTTCGGGCCGGACATCGTCTCGGGATCGTTGGCATCGATTTCCAAAAGATCGCTCGCCCGGATCCGGGCGAAATGCATCTGGTTGGGGTTCATCAGAAACCGCGTACCATCCTCATTCACCGCAAAACTGAAATGATTGGCGACGCCTTCATGCATGTTCAACCGCTCGGTCCAGCGAAACGCCGCGGCAAGATCCACGCGTTCGGTCCAGTGTTCAAGGTTGGGACGCAAAGAGGTGACCGTCATGGCGAATATCCGTGATTGCAAACGCGGTGTGGGCGAAAGGGGACCACATCTTTCCACGAAATGAAAGCGTCAGTCGGTGCCCGCCGCCTTTGGTTTGGACGGAACCCATGCATAGCCGTTTTCGCACAAGATATAGGCCTCGCGCAGGCCGTGCGGTTTGTCGGTGGGCTCTTGCAGGATAACCGCGCCGAAACCCATCGCACGCGGAACAGTGACATCCGGATCGCTGTCATAGAGCCTGATTTCCAGCCCCGCACCCCTTGGCGGGGTCTCCGGCAGCAAACCCAGCAGCGGGTTGGAATGATAAGTCCCGTCGCTGTGCAGCTGGAAAACCTGAGTGCCATAGGTGACGATAGCAAAATCCGCCGTTACCTGATGCGCTGTCATCTCAAAGACGGTTTCCAGAAACGCACATTCCTCTGGCACGCTCCGCACCAGCAGATTGAGGCCGATCCCCCGCAAGGACCGGCCAAACCGGTCCGCATCAATCGTATCGTAGTCCATGCCCATCCCCGTCAGCGCGACCCAAGGATTGGCGAGCCGGGTTGCCGTGTCGAGGAAAACCATTGCATGCGCATCAATTAACATATACGTTAATTAACAATGAACGAAAATAACATGCCAAAACTGACGGATCTCTTTGCCGCCCTGGGCGACCCGGTGCGCTTTGCGATCACCGAACGGTTGCTGCGGGATGGCGCGCAAAGCGCGGGCGATCTGCGCGATGTCGCAGAGATCTCGGCGCCGGCGATCTCGCGTCACCTCAAGGTGCTGCGGAGCGCCGGAGTGATCTCGCAAACCATCGACAAACAACGGCGGATCTATGCGGTCAACCCGGCATCGGTCGGCAGCATTCGCGCCTGGATTGACAGCCATGAAGCCTTCTGGGCCTCAAGCCTCGACCGTCTCGCCACCGCATTGCAAGAGGACAAACCAGATGAGTGAACTGGTGCTCGAACGTCACTTTCCCGCCGCTCCCGACCGGGTGTTCGCGTTCATCAGCAAAACCGAACATCTGCTGAAATGGTGGGGTCCGGAAAGCATGACCGTTCCCGAACATGATCTCGCCTTCGACCGGCTTGGTCCCTGGTTCTCGGTCATGGTGAACGCGCAAGGCGACCGGTACAAGGTCTCCGGCCAGGTGACCCATGTCGATGCGCCCCATTCGGTTGGCTTCACCTGGGCATGGCATGACGAAGACGACGTGCGCGGCGTCGAAAGCCATGTCACAATCAAACTGGTTCCGGCGCAAAAGGGCGGGACTGACTTCACGCTGACCCATGTCGATCTGCCCAGTGACGACGTGGCCGCGAACCACCAGCAGGGGTGGACATCGAGCCTGCGCAAACTTGAAGCACTCGCAATTTGAGAAAGGGAGGCAGTGATGCCGAAATTCATGTTTGTTTATCATGGAGGCGGACGCCCGGAATCCCCCGAAGCGCAAGAGGCCGCGATGGCCGCGTGGGGGACTTGGTATGCCGATATGGGCGCATCGGTCGTGGATGGTGGCGGGCCGGCAGGCATGTCGAAAACCGTGTCTAATTCAGGCATCGCGGGGGATGGCGGCGCCAACCCGGTCTCGGGCCTGACCATCGTCGAGGCCGCAGATCAGGACGCCGCGTGCGAAATGGCCAAGGGCTGCCCGATCGTTCAGGACGGCACCGGCTCGGTCGAGGTGGCGGAAATCATCCAGATGTAGCCCAGCGCGATGGACCAGATCGAAAGCGTCCGGTGCTCCGGGCGCTTTTTTTGATGTGATCGCCGTCACATAGCGGTCCTGCGCGTGTCCTGGCGTGCGGCGGCATCCCGCTGCAAATCGGGGTTGCACCCGCCATCGCAATCTGGACAATTGGACCATGGAACAACGTGATTTTCCCGCTTGGGCGGATGTTGGGTCGACCCTCGTCGATGTCGCGACCGGCCGCACGGCCGCTGACACGGTGATCCGTGGTGGCATCTGGGTCAATGTCCACACGCGGGAGGCGCTGCCAAACCACGACATCGCCATATCCCAAGGCCGGATCGCCTGTGTCGTGCCGGATGCCAGCTATTGCATCGGCGACGGAACCGAGGTCATCGACGCCGAAGGTCGCTACATGATCCCCGGACTGTGCGACGGGCACATGCATATCGAATCCGGCATGTTGACGCCCGCAGAATTTGCCCGGGCGGTCATTCCGCATGGCACCACATCGATGTTCACAGACCCCCATGAGATCGCCAACGTCCTGGGGCTCGCCGGTGTGCGCATGATGCATGACGAAGCCCTGATGCAGCCGGTCAACATCTTCACGCAGATGCCCTCCTGCGCGCCGTCGGCACCCGGGCTCGAAACCACGGGCTATGAGATTTCCGCCGATGACGTGGCCGAGGCGATGACCTGGCCCGGCATCATCGGCCTGGGCGAGATGATGAACTTTCCCGGCGTGGCAAACGGCGATCCCAAGATGCTGGCCGAGATCGCCGCGACCCAGCGCGCGGACAAGAACGTGGGTGGCCACTATGCCTCGCCCGATCTTGGCCGCGATTTTGCAGGGTATCTCGCCGGAGGTCCCGCCGACGATCACGAAGGCACCTGCGAGGCCGACGCCGTCGCACGCGCGCGGCAGGGAATGCGGGCGATGCTGCGGCTCGGCAGCGCGTGGTATGACGTGGAAAGCCAGATCACCGCGATCACCGAAAAGGGGCTCGATCCGCGCGGGTTCATCCTCTGCACGGACGATTGCCACTCGGGAACGCTGGTCAAGGACGGCCATATGAACCGCGTCGTGCGGCACGCGATTGCCTGCGGATGCGATCCGCTGATCGCGCTGCAGATGTCCACTGTGAACACCGCGACGCATTTCGGGCTCGAGCGGGAGATCGGGTCGCTTACACCGGGCCGCCGGGCGGATGTTATCCTGACATCGGATCTGCGCGACCTGCCGATCGAACATGTGATCGCGCGCGGCAAGACAGTGTCTATCAACGGCGAACTGCGGATCGACTGCCCGCATTACCCCTGGCCCGATACGGCGCGCAGCACGGTGCGGCTGCGGCACGCCCTCGCGGCCTCGGACTTTGAGATTGCGGCACCGCAAGGCGCCAATACCGCCCGTGCCAACGTCATTGGCATCGTCGAAAACCAGGCACCCACCAAGGCGCTGAAATTTGATCTTCCGGTCGAAGGCGGCCTGGTCGAATCCAAGGCCGCACCGGACGATGTCTGCCAGATCGCTCTCGTCGAACGGCATCGCGCGACCGGAGGCGTGACGAACGCCTTTGTGTCGGGCTTCGGCTATGACGTGCCAATGGCTCTGGCATCGACCGTTGCGCATGACAGCCACCATATGATCGTCGTGGGCACCGACCGCGAGCAGATGGCGCTAGCCGCCAATCGCCTGGCCGAAGTCGGCGGCGGCATCACGCTCTACCGCGCGGGTGAGGAGCTGGCCCTGGTCGAACTGCCCATCGCCGGTCTCATGTCCGACAGCCCCGCGCATGAGGTCGCCGCCAAGGCCGATGGCGTGATTGCCGCGATGAAGGCCTGCGGCTGCAACCTCAACAACGCCTACATGCAGCATTCGCTGCTGGCGCTCGTCGTCATTCCCGAACTCCGGATTTCCGATCTGGGTCTGGTGGACGTGCGCACCTTTCAGAAAATTGACGTGTTAGAGCCGAATACATGACTCAGATCGAGACGCCGGATCACCCCGCCCCGCAGTCTTTCACGAACGCCGCGGCGGCGGTGGATCACTTGCAGCACCTTTACGACGACGCGACCCGGTTCCTGACGCGGAGGTTCTGTGACACGCTGGCCGCCGGCACGCCGAACACGCGGATCCGCGCGTTCTACCCCGAGGTGCGCATCAAGACCGCAAGCCACGCCCATGTGGACACGCGGCTCAGCTTCGGCCATGTCTCGGCACCCGGCACCTATGCCGCGACGATCACGCGGCCGGACCTCTTTCGCAACTACCTGATCCAGCAGATCGACCTGCTTTTGTCGAACCACGAGGTGCCGGTGCTCGTCGGGCCGTCGGACACGCCGATCCCGGTCCATTTCGCAGTGGCCAACGACACCTCGATCACCGTCCCGCAGGAAGGCGCGATCGAATTCATCCTGCGCGACGTGTTCGACGTGCCCGATCTCAGCACCACCAATGATGACATCGTCAACGGGATCCATGTTGCCACCAACGGGGTCGAGCCACTCGCGCCCTTCACGGCGCAGCGGGTGGATTATTCGCTCGCCCGGCTCAGCCACTACACGGCGACCGAGCCGGATCACTTTCAGAACCACGTTCTCTTCACGAACTACCAGTTCTATGTCAGCGAGTTCGAGACCTACGCCCGCACCATGCTGAGCGACCCAAACAGCGGCTATACCAGTTTCGTGAGTACCGGGAACGTCGAAATCAGCGACCCGAACACGCCAATTGACCCGCCGCTGAAGCTGCCGCAGATGCCCACCTACCACCTCAAGCGCAAGGATGGGTCGGGGATCACGCTGGTGAATATCGGGGTCGGGCCGTCCAACGCGAAAACCGCCACCGATCACATCGCCGTCCTCAGGCCCCATGCCTGGCTGATGGTCGGCCACTGCGCCGGGCTGCGCAACAGCCAGGCGCTCGGCGACTTCGTCCTTGCCCATGCCTATCTGCGCGAGGATCACGTGCTCGACGACGACCTGCCGGTCTGGGTTCCGATCCCGGCGCTGGCCGAGGTGCAGATCGCGCTGGAGAAAGCCGTTGAAGAACTCACCGAGCTCGAAGGCTACGACCTCAAGCGCGTGATGCGCACCGGCACGGTTGCAACCTATGACAATCGCAATTGGGAATTGCGCGATCATTCCGGGCCGGTGCAACGGCTCAGCGCGTCCCGGGCCATCGCGCTCGATATGGAAAGCGCAACGATCGCCGCCAACGGATACCGGTTCCGCGTGCCCTACGGCACGTTGCTTTGTGTGTCCGACAAGCCTCTGCAT
The DNA here is from genome assembly GCA_039195015.1 of Pseudomonadota bacterium. GTDB lineage: Bacteria > Pseudomonadota > Alphaproteobacteria > Rhodobacterales > Rhodobacteraceae > JBCCVT01. Next base: position 3,913 of record JBCCVT010000004.1, on the reverse strand, counting down.
GGCGAATTGAAGCTACCGGGCATGGCCTCGGACTTCTACAAAACGCAGGTGAGTCGCCACTTGCGCATCGGGATTCTGGCCATGGAGCAGCTGCGCGACATGCCTTTGGAGCGTTTGCACAGCCGAAAACTGCGCTCTTTCGAGGAAACGGCGTTCCTTTGACGCAACTAACCTTGCGGAATGATGCGCTTTCGTGCTTGAAAACACCACTATTCGTTGTGTTGATACACAATATACCGCTAAACTAGCATAGTGAGGCCCAATGTGTCGGGCGGACTAAGGAGACCATGAAATGGCAAAACCCATGACGAAGACCCAACTGGTTGCCGCGCTGGCCGATGAAATGGGTACGGACAAGAAAGCAGCCGGTGCCGCGCTGGACGCGATCACCAGCCTGATCACGCGCGAAGTGGGCGGCGGTGGTGCCGTGACCCTGCCTGGCGTTGGCAAGATCTATTGCCGCGAACGTCCCGAGCGGATGGTCCGCAACCCTGCCACCGGCGAGCAGTTCAAGAAAGATGCCGACAAGGTGGTCAAGATGACGATCGCCAAGGCTCTGAAGGACAGCGTGAACGGCTGATCGCAATCTTGCGAGACTGTTACGAAGGGTCGCCTCCGGCGGCCCTTTTGTTTTGCCGGGCCGTGGAATGGTCAACCAAAACGCGCAAACTCGATGCCGCCTTTTGGATCAACGGCCTTGCGCCTGCGCGCGCCGGTTGGGCCGGTTGGGCGCTGGCCCTCCGTCACTTGTGTTGTTAAGAGACGCCTGAGACCAGGGGCGAGCGACAATGGACATCCGCGCAGTTGCAATGGGGTTGGCGTTCGCGCTGATGTGGTCGTCGGCCTTTACCTCCGCCCGGATCATCGTCGCGGACGCCTCACCGCTTTTCGCGCTTGCCTTTCGCTTCCTGATCTCGGGTCTCCTGGGTGTCGTGATCGCGCGCGCCATGGGGCAAAGCTGGCGGCTGACGCCGGTGCAATGGCGGGCAACGCTGATCTTTGGGATCTGCCAGAACGCGCTTTATCTGGGTCTGAATTTCGTCGGAATGCAAACGGTCGAGGCCTCGCTTGCCGCGATCATCGCTTCGACCATGCCGCTGCTCGTTGCGCTTTTCAGCTGGCTCTTTCTGGGGGACCGCCTGTCGCCGGTGGCCGTGCTCGGCCTCTTTGCAGGCATGGCCGGTGTCGCGCTGATCATGGGCTCGCGGCTCAGCGCCGGGGTCGACCTCTTTGGCGTGATCCTCTGCGCGGTTGGCGTCCTGGCCCTGACATTCGCCACGCTGGCGATCCGGGGCGCGTCATCGGGCGGCAACTTCATGATGATCGTGGGACTGCAGATGCTGATCGGGTCGCTTGCGCTTTTTGCCGTCGCGATCCCGTTTGAAACACCGCGTCTGGAGATCAACGGCCCCTTCCTCGCGGCGTTCATCTACACAACGCTCGTGCCCGGTCTGGCCGCGACCTTCATCTGGTTTCTGCTGGTGGATCGGATCGGCGCGGTGCGGGCCGCAACCTTTCACTTTCTCAATCCGGTGTTTGGCGTCGCCATTGCCGCGGTCCTGCTCGGCGAACGGCTCGGCTGGCTGGACGCGATCGGGGTTGCCATTGTGACCGCCGGTATCCTGGCCGTTCAGCTGTCACGCCATCCGCAGGCCGCGTGACACCAGCCGATCAGCTGCCCAGCATCGCCTCGATCTGACGCGTGATCCGCGGCCCGTCCGGTTTCGTCGCCGACCCCCAGGTTCCGGCCACCTCGCCCTGTGGATCCAGCAACACCTTGTTGAAGTTCCACTTTGGCTCAAAGCCGGTGGCCGACTTCACGGCGCGATAGAACGGATGCGCATCGGCCCCGCGCACATGTTCAATATCGGTCATCGGCAGGTCGATCCCGTAGGTCAGTTCGCAGAACTCCTTGACCTCCTCCGCCGAGCCAAGCTCCTGATTGAAGTCATCCGACGGCACCGCCAGCACGACCAGACCCTGATCCCGATAGGTGTCATAGAGCTTTTGCAGATTGGCGTATTGGCCGGTAAAGCCGCATTGCGAGGCCGTGTTCACGACCAGAACCGGCTGCCCCCGCCAGTCTTCGATCGACACCGTGCCGCCATCGATCGACGGAAAGGTCCCCGAGAGCCCCGCCGCCATCGCCACGTGCCCGACCAGACCCCAGACCCCGGCCATCAGAATTGCGATACACCTGCGCATGCGGACACCCTCCCAACGCTCCGACATCACGGATACGCGCCGAAGGCCGTGTCGGATCAACTCTCGGTCAGCTCAGGCGTCGCGGTCGATTACATCTTTCAATTCTCCCGCCAAGACCCAACTATTGGGCTGAACACGGGTAAGTGGAGGACGTATGAACGCTTATACCAAGGATCCCGACGCCATCGCGCGCCTGTCGCGCGAAGAATACTATGTCACACAGCAAAGCGGAACCGAACGGCCCGGCACCGGCGCATTGCTGCACAACAAGGAACCGGGCATCTATGTCGACATCGTCTCGGGTGAACCGCTTTTTGCCTCGTCCGACAAATACGAATCCGGCTGCGGCTGGCCCAGTTTCACCAAACCGATCGAGGCCGCCCATGTGACCGAGCTGCAGGATCGCAGCCTCGGCATGGTCCGGACCGAGGTCCGCTCGACCCACGGCGACAGCCATCTGGGACATGTCTTTCCCGATGGTCCCATGGATCGCGGCGGGCTAAGATATTGCATCAATTCCGCCAGCCTGCGCTTTGTCCATCGCGACGAGATGGAGGCGCAAGGCTATGGCGCATACCTGAACCAAGTGGAGGATATCGCATGAGCACGACCGAACGCGCCGTTCTGGCGGGGGGCTGTTTCTGGGGCATGCAGGATCTGATCCGCAAGCTGCCGGGCGTGTCAAAAACCCGCGTCGGCTATACCGGCGGGGATGTCCCGAACGCCACCTATCGCAATCACGGCACCCATGCCGAAGGGATCGAGATCGTCTTTGATCCGGCCGTGATCAGCTATCGCGATCTCTTGGAATTTTTCTTTCAGATCCACGACCCGACCACGCTCAACCGGCAAGGCAATGACATCGGGATGAGCTACCGCTCGGCGATCTATTTTGTCGACGACACGCAGAAAGCCGTCGCGTTAGACACGATTGCCGATGTCGATGCCAGCGGCATCTGGCCCGGCAAGGTCGTGACCGAGGTCGAACCGGTGGGCGATTTCTGGGACGCCGAGCCCGAACATCAGGATTACCTCGAACGCATTCCAAACGGCTACACCTGCCATTTCCCGCGCCCCGATTGGGTTCTGCCCAAACGTCAGGCCGCAGCGTCCTGATCCACTTGGCCCGGGCACGCGCGTGTTGCGGCCCGAACGCCCGGGCCCTTACCCCTCGACGGCAATCCGCGGACGGCCTGAGGCCTCGACGGTCACATTCGCTTCCACGAACACCTCGCGTTCCTCGACCCGCGCGGCGGTGATGTCGCGGGTCGCGCGGATCTGGATGTCGTCCGCACCCGCTTGCGCGGCGGACAGGCGCAGAGCCTCGGCCAGGGCCGTCTCCACCCGGATCAGGGCATCCTCCGCCTTTGTGAAATCCTCGGGCCCGCTCTCCAGATGTGCCCGGAACCGGCCCTCGGCCGGCGAGGTGACCTGCCCGGACCGCCGCAGGGTGACCCGCCCGACAACCGCCCCGATCGCATTGGCAACGCCCGCATGCTCCGGCAGGACCATCGAGCAGCGCAGATGGTCCCCCACCGCCGGATAGTAGGTCGGCGCCGACGCCCCCAGCCCGATGACATCCACATTCAGCGCCGCGTCCAGCGCGATAAGCCCGCGATGCGCCCCAAGCCCCGCCCGCAGCAGATGGTGCCGGGCCAGCGCCGCCGCATCACCCTCAAACGCGGCGTCCTCGGCAAACGCGGTTTCC
>JBCCVT010000003.1:0-36176 GCA_039195015.1 Pseudomonadota bacterium | reverse complement strand
AGCACGGTTGTGAAGGTCACGCCGGAAGATGGCACCGTCACGGTGCGGTCTGACAACACCGCGCAGATGCGGGCCAAGCTGAATACGACGACAATCGCCGAAGGTGGCGGCGGCACGAATGTGGCTGTTGGCGCTTCGGTCGCGTTTAACTCGGTCGGGATCGACAGCCAAAACGTGCTGTTCAATCTGGCGGATACGTTTGTGGGCACCGTGGTGGCGACGCCTAATCCGTCGTCGGCGACGGCTTTGGTCAATCGTTCAAAGATCACGGCCGACGATGGCGTTGACGTGGATGCAAACAACACCACCGTGATCGAGGCCGAGGTGGTGAATGCCGCGGTGGCGACCGGCGTGAGCTTGAACGAGAAATCGAGCACGGTATCCGTCGGCGCGATCATCGCGATGAACCGCACGGCTTCGGATACAAATGCGATCATCAAGGACTCTGATACGATTACGGCGAATGGCGGCGACATCACAGTTGCCGCCGATGATCTGTCCGGCATTTCATCAAAGATCACCGCGACAAGCTTTACCGTTGCGACGGGTGCGAGTGGCGCGACGGCAGTAAGCGTCGCAGCGACATTTGCCCGGAACGAAGTTACCTCGAACGCGCTGGCGCAAGTCACCGGCACGGATCTGACGGCGACGACTGGAGACATCAGCATTACCGCGCTGCGCAATGCCTCAATCGACGCCAGCGGCCTGTCTGCCGCTATGGCGATTGCGGCGGGCAGCAATGGGACGGAAACGGCATTCTCTGGCGGCGGCGCGGTCGCCTTCAACTCGGTTCGTGGCAATGCCACGGCTGAGGGCAGCAACGGCACCTACCTGACGCCGGGCGCGATCCTCGTTGACGCGCAGAGCAACAGCTCGATCACGGCGACGGTTCTGGCGGTGGCTGGATCGGTGTCGGTTGGAACAGGCAGCGCGCCAGCGGTTGGTATCGGCGCGGTCTACGTCGACAACGCGGTGGGATATACCCAGAACGAGCCTAACCTCACTGGCGAGACGGTGTTTGACAGCACGAACACCAGCGCCGATTTGGAAACAGGTGATTATGTGCGCGGCGTCGGCGGCTCTGCCGTTACGGGCCACATCTATGAGTACATCGGATCAGAGGACCGCACGGGCGTCGATCTGGCGATTGAGGATTTCGCCGATGTGAACCTATGGACGCGGGTTGATCTTGTGGCTGCTGATACGGCGACGGCGCAGGCATCGCTTGGCAGTGTGCAGACAATTACCGCCCCGACTGACGCGGGCGCGGCAAGTGTCGATGTTACCGCGAAGTCGGCGCAGTTCATCAATGCGACGGCTGCTGCGGGCGCGGTTGCATTGTCGGCATCATCCAAAACCGCACCGGCTGTTGCAGCGGGTGCAGCGGCGTCACGCAACCGGATTTCCGGCGGCGCGATTGCTGAGATCACCGGTGCGACCACCGACATCAAAGCGGGCAAGGTGAATGTGCTGGCCGATGAGGCGAGCGTCATCACCTCCTTCACGGCAGGTGCTGCAGTTGGTGCGGCGGCTTCGGGCAAGACCGCGGTCACGGTATCTGTCGGGATCGGCTTGGCCTTTAACGAGGTCGACAGCGATGCGCTGGCGCGGATCACGGGCGGTTCGGTTGAGGCGACCGGTGCTGACGGTGTCGCGATTCTGTCGCGGATTTCACCACCGACGTCCTATACATCTGACGCCGCGGTTGCGGCGGTGAATGCGGACGCATTGGATGATCTGACCGAGACCGATGTTGACGGCTCAGACGAGGACAATCCTGTCGAGGAACCCACTGACAAGGCAGAAGACACCGCCACGATGACGGCGCTGGTGACGCTGGTAAACCTGAAGATCGACGGCGATCAGCTTTCGACCGCCGCCGAAGATCTGGAAGAGTACACCGTCACGAAGGGCAAAGAAGGGTCCTGGATCCTGGTCGACAACACGGGCCGCGCGATCAATCTGGCCTTCGACAACTCCGGCAAGCTCGTCTTTGAGGTGCCCACGATCACCGCGATCACCGGTGCGGCGGCGTTCAGTTTCGCGGCGGGCAGCTCTGGCTTTGCGATCTCGGCGGCGGGCGCCTATGGGCAGAACGTTGTCCTGTCGAGCTCCGACGCGACGATAGAGAACGCGACGATTACAACGACCGACGCTGACGGCGACGTCACAGTGACGGCAGAGAATATGGCTGCGATCACTGCGGCAACGCTCGCTGCTTCTGTCGCTGTGGGTCTGGGTAAAACCGGCGTCGGCGTGGCACTGGGTGCCGCGATTTCGCAGAACATCATCGGCTCGGGCGTTTTGGGCGGGGCCAATCCGACGACGACGCAGGCTTTGATTAAGGACAGCCGGGTGACCTCGGCCGGTGACGTGACTGTTGCGGCCAATACTGCACAGTTGATCAATGCGGTGAATGTAGCAGGCTCGGTTGCCGTCGCAGGCGGTAAAGCAGGCGTCGCGGTCTCCGGTTCTGGCGTCTACGTGCGCAACGCCATCGATGTGGAAACGATTGCCAAGATCGAAGGCGACGTGGGTACTTTGCCCGCCTCGGACTACGCGGTTGAGGGCGACACGGTTTCGGTCACTGCGGATACGGTTTCGCGGATCAATGTGATTGCGGCCGCAGCCTCCGTCGCCTTTGGATTCGGCGCGACGGGTGTGTCGGTGGCCATAGGTGCCAGCATCGCACAGAACGAAATCGACGGCATGACGCAGGCCAGCGTGCTGAATGCCAATGACGGTGGCGTCAATGCGCGGACAGGCAACGTCAGCATCATGGCGGCCGACAGCGCGCAGATCTTTGCGGTTTCCGCCGCTGCTGCGATTTCGGCGGGCTTCGGTAAGGCGGGCATTGCGGTCTCTGCCGCCGGTGCTTTGGCCTTCAACAAGATCAACTCTGATGTGGATGCGAATATCACTGGATCGCGGGTGCATACGGCTGCGGGCGATGTGATCGTCAATGCGAGTTCCAAGGGTGAAGTGAACGCGCTGATCGCGGCAGCGTCCGTGGCGATTGCAGGCGGCGCGGTCGGTGTCGGCGTGGGCATCGGCGCGTCCTTTGCGCACAACCTGATCGGCCATGAATTTGGTACGACTGCAACAACCTATACCAGCGATCAGACGGTTGCGAATGGCGCGGTGACGAATGGTCAGACTGTGCGCGTTACCTCCGGCATTCATGAGGGGCGGGCGTTTAAGTATATCGGTGAGGATCCGCTGGGTCCGAACCAGGATACGGATCGTGATGGTGACATTGATACCGCCGATCAGATCCCGCTGATCGATGTCGACTACAATGACACGACCCAGTGGGAAGAGATTGATGTAACGGTCACAGGCTCGACCGCGAAAGCGTCGGTGACGAATTCCGAGATTAGCGCGGCTGGCGATCTGACGGTCAAGGCCCGGACGGAGCAGGTGATCAACGCGGCCTCGCTCGCCGTGTCGGTGGCTTTGGCTGTTGGCAAGGTCGGCGTGGGCGTAGGCCTGTCTGGTGCGGGTATGGTGAACCGGACGGCGACGAATGCGCTGGCGACGATCGACGGCAACGGGTCCGAGGGGATCCGCGCGGGCACGATTACGGTCGAGGCCGATGATGAGAGCCGCACCAATGCGGTCGCCTTGGCGGGCACCGTCGCCGGAGCAGGTGGTGCGGTCGGTGTCGGCGTGGGGCTTGCGGTTTCGCTGGCCTTCAACTCCGTCCAGAACACGGTCAGCGCCAGCATCGAGAATGCAAGCGATGTGGTGGCGAGCAGTGCGACCGGCGTGATCGTCCGCGCGGGGGCTGCGACCGAAGATAACACGCTGGCTTTAACGGCGAGTGCATTCGGCGTTGGCACCGGATCGGCCTTGGGCGATCTGTTGGATGATGCTGCCGCGACTGAAACGGAAGACGTGGGTGGAACGGAAACGCCGGTTGCGGCTGATGTCACTGCTGATGCGGCGGTGCTTGCGACGCTGAAAGCCCAAATCGAAGCGGCTGGCGACACGGTTGCCGGTGACTTGCGCCTTTCCATCGTAGAAGACGGCGCCCGCTGGGTGGCCGTCGATGAGGATGGCAATGCCTGGAATGTCGGGCTCGATAGCGGCAACTTGATTGGTGAGCGCGCGACGATCAATGCGATCTCTGGCGCGGTGTCTATAGGTGCCGGGTTCGGTGCGGTCGGTGTTGCTGTGTCCGGCGCAGGTGCAGGTGCGGTGAACGTGGTCTTGTCCAACGTGACGGCACATATCACGGACTCCACGGTTTCAGCTTCTGCGGGCGACGTGAGTGTCAAAGCGGACAGCTTTAATCGGATCAACGCCGCGGTCTTATCGACAGCGATGTCAGTCGCGGCGGGCAAGGTTGGTGTTGGTGTGGCACTGGGCGCGTCCGTGGCGCGGAACTTCATCGGTACGACAAGCGGTGGCACGGGTGTCAGCGGAACTGGTGAGACGAAAGCCTACATCAGCAACTCGACAATCTCGGCGGCGCAGGGCGTTGAAGTCCTGGCCAGCTCCGAACGTGAGATCAACGCGCTGACATTTGCGGGCGGCGTGGGCTTTGCGGCGGGTGCTGTAGGCGTTGCGGTTTCCGGATCGGGCGTTGTAGTCGAAAACACTATTGGTGGGCTGACGCAGGCGGAAATGACCGTGGGCAATGGCGACATCGAAGGTTTGACCATCGATGTGGAAGCGGACGATACGTCGAAGATCGACGCGATTGCGGCCGCTGTTTCTGTCAGCATCGCGGCGGGTGCCGTGGGCGTGGGCGTTTCCATCGGTGTGTCGGTCGCGTTCAATGACATCTCATCCGACACCCGGGCGGCGATCAATGAGACCAGTGCCGCGGCGACCGGGTCGGTCAACGCTCTGCTGGGCGACATAGACGTCAAAGCGACGAACAGCGCGACGATCAATTCGATCACGGCCGCGGCGGCCCTGTCCGCCGGGTTTGGCGGGGTCGCAGTGCCGGTTTCAGGCGCAGGCGCAGTGGCGCGCAACAAGATCACGGGTGCGACGACGGCGGAGGTCGTGGGCGCAACGCTGGTGGCCAACACGGCCAACGCGTTAGTTCCTGTGTTTGAGCAGGCCACAGACGCCAACGGCGTGCCGCAGTACGAAGAAAACCCAGACGGATCCTTTGTGCTCGACGCCGAAGGCGACCCGATCCCGATCATGGTCGCGGTTACGACGATTGCGCGCAGCGGCGAAGACAGTCAGATCTTTGACGACAACGGCAACCTGTTGGCGGCCTATGCCGGGGCGCAGATCCAGGACCGCTACGCTGACGGATCGCTGAAATACACGATCACTTACGACAGCTCGACGGGTACGAACACCTTCACCCCGGTTCTGATCGCCCTCACCGGGCCGGAGGCCGGCGACGGCAATCTGGTCTACGATTCCGCTGGCAACCTTTTGGAAGTGCCGGAGTTGGAAGAAGGCCCGGCAACACCGCAGAGCATCAACATTGGCGCGATGTCGACGGCGAAGATTGACGCGACGATCATCTCTGCCGCCGTGTCGCTCGGCGGTGGCGGTGTTGCCGTGGGCGTGTCCGCCGGTGCCTCTTACGCCGAGAATATCGTCGGCGAAGGCGATACCGACGGCGTGTTCGCCAAGGTTTCGGGCGGCGCAACACTGACCGCTAAGGACAACGTCAACGTCACGGCCGATATGGACGCGACGATTGATGCCTTTGTCGGCGCGTTCGCCGTGTCCATCGTGCAAGGTGGCATCGGCGTCGGTGCGTCCGGCTCCGGTGCGGATGCGCTCAACAAGATGAACTATGCTGTCATCGCCTCTGTCGAGGATTCCGCATTGACGGCGGGCGATACGGTCAATGTTACCGCGGATGACGACGCGACGATTGACGCGACTGTCCTCTCGGCCTCTCTCGCCGCAGCGATTGGAGGGTACTCCGGCGCGGTGGCGATTTCTGTGTCGCTGGCGGAGAATGAGATCGACAATACGGTTTCGGCGCTGGTGGATAATTCGGATGTTGCGGCTGCCGATCTGAACGTGCTGGCATCTGACAACACAGAAGTCGACGTCGAGGCGACGGCGGCGAGTGTCTCGGCCTCCGTTGGCATCGGTGCAGCCCTATCAGGCGGCGGTGCAGAGGCGACGATCACTTCGACCTCGCAAATCGGTGCAGAAATTTCAGGCAGCGGCGCGGATGACGTCATCGCCGTCTCTGGCACGGCGACGGTGCAGGCTTTGAATCGCGCGGATCTGGATGCAGAGGTTGAGGTTGCCAGCATCGCGGCAGGTCTGGTTGGCCTCGCGGCGAGCGGTGGCGTGGCCAAGATTGACACCCGTGCGAAGACCAACACCAAGAGCGCGAGCGCCAAGGTCGGCGGCACAGCCTTGACCGCTGGGACTCTGGCGGTCGATGCGCGGTCGCAGTTGAAAACGGTAGCCAATGTCGAAGGTGTCACGGTCGCAACTACGGCGGCTGTCGGGGTCAGCGACGCGACGATCCTGACGGGTGCCAACATCGAAACTGTTATTGGCGATGCCAACGGATCGATCACTGCTGGGACGCTGACGGCCATTGCAGGATCCGAAGGTAACGCGGCAGGTGATCTGGTCGCGGATGCGACGGCGAAAGCCTCTGGCGGCGGTATTCTGGCCGGGGTGAACTCCACCTCTGTCACGATGACGAACACCGATGTGGTTGCGGCCAGTGTGGGTGCGGATGCTACGATCGCGACGTCTGGCACGTTCAACCTGTTGTCCTATTCCACCATCACGCAGGAAGGTTTGTCCAAGGCGGCCTCTGCCGGTCTGGTGGGTGTCGGTGCAGCTGTCGCCGAAGTTAAGTCGGACGTGAATGTCGACGCTTTGGTCGGCAACCGGGCTAGCATCACCGGCGGTAACTTCAACATGTCGGCCTATGCCGAGGGTGACGGAGCGGCGAAGACCGAGACCGGTGCTTACGGTCTGGCCTCTGGCGCTGCGGCGCGTCCGAAAGTGACGATCAACACGGATGTGAATTCCCAGGTTCTGGATGCCACGAGCACCGCGAACCGGGCTGTCATTGACGTAACCGGGCTATACCGGTCGAGCGCGTCTTCGAGCGCCAAGGTCGACACCGAGGTTGTGACCGAATCCTACGGTGCGATTGCGGGTGCCGGTGCAGACGCTGACGTGGTGATCGACCTGAACTCCAACGCGATGATCGGCGATTTCGCCAAGGCCAGCGCGGGCGACATGCAGGTCCAGGCGACCAACCGATTGGAACGCGCAGCAGGCAGTGGCAATGACGTCGATGCCAAGACTGGCGGCGTTGCCTCCGGCGCGGGTGCAAGCAGTGACATTGACGTCGACATGGACGCCGATGTGATCTTCGGCGCAAATTCTGACGTCGACGTGGTTGAAACCTCTGGCAATCTGATGGCGACGGCCTTCAATGAAATCGACTACACTGACAAGATCCGGCTTGAGACCGGCGGTGCGGTGTCCGGCGCGGGTGCGTTCCTGTCGATGAACGCGCGCGATATCACAGCCGACATCACGGTTGAGAATGATGCTGATCTGCAGTCCGAAGGCGAAGTGGAATTCGAAGCCTCTGGCAAGTTCGACATCTACCTGCAGTCTTATTCTGAGACCTACGGTGCAGCGACCGTGGCCCTGGGCGACAGCTTCATCGATCTTTACCCGACCAACAAGATCACCATCGGCAACAACGCCAGCGTGCTGGGCTTTGACGATGTTTACATGTCGACCGGGACCGACCGGAACCTGACGATTGAGGATGTCGCGCTGGAAGCCCGGGTCGACAACGTGGCGGGTTCCGCCATTCCAATCGATGACCTTGAAACGCGCGCGATCTATCTGGTCGAGAACCTGATCGAGATCAAATCGGGCGCTGTGGTTGAAAGCTTCCAGAACATCGATCTGAATGCGGATGAGCTGGGCTTTGGATCGGTCATCGGCATGGCGAAGGGCACGAACTGGGCCTCTGCCATCGGCGACGCCATCGACAGCGCCTTTGGCGGCAGCAACAATGATGCTGGTCCCGGTGCGGGTCTGGCCGATGCGCGGGCGCAGATCATCAACGACGGTACGGTGCGTACGGGTGCGCGGCGCAATATTGAGCTGAACATCACCGACATTCTTGGCAGCACCGGTGCGCCGACGGGTCTGACCATGAATGGCACGACCGATGAGAACGGCGATTTGATCATCAAAGCGACCGTAGGCACCACCACGATTCCGTCTTCCGGTCAGATCGCGATCGAGCAGTATCGCCGGAACATTCAGACCTACGGTGTCGATGCCTCGGGCAATGTCGTCGACAACGAATTCACGCAGTTTTACAACTCCGAAATTAAGCGGATCGAAGACGAAATGGTCGCCTCAGGCGAGGCGTTCCGTCTGGCTGACGGCACGGTCGTTCCCAACAACCGCGACGACGTGGTCATCTATATCGATGACATCGTAGCGGCTGCGGGTCGCGTGCGTATCCTGACCGATCAGCTGCACGGTTCCGGTACGTTTGACGCGCCGAAAGACGTGGTGGTGAAGGTCTATAACGACACCGAAGCCTCCATCGTCTTCAATGACATCACGATCCCAGAAGAGAACGGTGGCGTCTTCTTCAACGGTATTGAGGTGACGTCGAACGCGAATTCAGACGGTGATCCGTTGGCTGATCAGATCGCGGCGAGCCGGGCGCAGATCCAGGCCGAGAACCAGGTCAGCGTCGACAAGGACAACGGCCCGCTGGATGCCAGCGGCAACCTCAATGACATCTCATTGGGTCTGGTGACGCTGCAGGTGCCGAACCTGAATTTCACTGCCGCCACCCTGTCGGATCCGGCGACAGTCGGTTCTAACGCGCCGCTGCTGGACATTCGCGTGACCAAGAACGTGCGCGATCTTGATCCGCAGACCGGGCCCGGCACGCTGTTGCCGGTGGATCAGAGCATTATCATTCAGGGCGACGTTTATGCGCCGCTGTCGCAGCTGCAGGTCTTTGGGCCGGACGGCACCAATGAGGTTAATTTCGTCACCACCGGTAACGTTACTGTTGCAGGTCAGACGGTGAATGTGGGCGGTACGATCACCATCACTACCAAGGGCACCGTTCACACAGCGGGCGATCCTTACGGCAAGTTCATCAACAGCGGTGCCATCGGAAACGGCACGAAACCGGCTGAGTTCACCATCGGCTCCGGCTCTAATGCGATCACCATTTCGCACCCCGCGCTGAGCGGCCTCTTCACCAATTCGGGCGGAAGCACGTCTGTGTATGAGGACGACCGGACGGGTGAAACGATCAGCACCAATCTGCAGGCAAACCGGATCTTCCTGACCGGCGGTTTCGTCAACATCAACGGCGATATTCAGGCGGGCAAGGCGGACTTCAATCTGACGTTGGGCGACTATGAACAGCGGCAGATCCAGAATGCTGGCGCGGGTCAGACACAGATCGATTTCTCCAACTCTGATTTCACGGGCTACTATGACCGGGGCACCAACCGTCTGGTCATCGCGCCACTGTCACCGACAGGCGGTGAGATCGAAATCGAAGGCCGGATCGTCAGCACCGGTGGCGGCAATATCACGTCGCATGCAGGCTATCCGCGGGTCAATATCACCAACAATATGACCCTCGCCGGGTTGAACCTTGTGGTGCAGGATATCGACGTTAGCGAAGCCGGTGACGGGTCGGTCACCATCCGCGACAAGAACCGCGGTGTGCGTAATGACGGCTCTGATCTGGCTCTTTATCAGACGCGGTTTGACACCGATGTGAACGGCAACATCACCACCACTGATGGGCTGATCAACAGTTCCTTCAGCACCGCTGATAGTGACAGCGTTGCCGGCACGGTGACCTACAACGCCACCAATGGAATTACGGCGGGCGGCTCCATCACCGCCGACGTCACCTACAACCCACTGGCGGGCTTCCGTTACGGCTGGGTCGTGGGTGAAGGATCCCGGACCGAAATCATTCAGGAAAAGACGGAAAACGGCTGGCTGGGCATCGACTTCCTGGTCCCGGACCTGACCTCCATCCCGGTCGTTGACACCACGGTTTTGAGCCGGTCGCTGATCCCGAACTCGAACTACTTCACCTATGATCCGACCAAGGTGAACGACGATTACACCTACGGCTATTCCCGGACCGAGTTGGACCGCACGACGGAGCAGACCGGCTACCGCACCAATACCACGTGGTACGGCAAGACATCGACCTGGCGGCAGTGGACCACGATTGAGACGAACTTCGACAAGCACACCCATACGATCAAGGGTGACCGTCCGTTCGACATCAACTTCATCGGCTACAACACGGGCGCGATCACGGTTAATGCGGGCAGTGCGAACCTGATCGTTGCTGGTCAGCTATCGAATGATACGGGCACGACCAGCCTTGTCACCGGCGGCGACCTAACGACGGAGCGGTTCTCTTCCGGTGGGGCGCAGGCAGAGATCGGCGGCAAGATCATCAATCTGACGGCGACGGGCGACGTTGGTCTGCGCGACTATTCGGTCAGCACAGATGATGCGCCGGCACAGAGCACGGCGCTGAGCGCAGTGCAGATCGCCTTGGAAAACACGGCGGATGCGGTTTTGAACGTCACCGCTGGTGGCAACATCTACATACAGCAGAAATTTGGCGACCTGCGCGTCGGCACGATCACGACGCCGTCCGGGCGGGTGGAGCTGATCACGGGATCTGATGACAGTAGCGCCGCTGCTGGCGGGTCGATCCTGTCCGCGACCACTGGTAATTTGATCACGGGCGGTCAGATCTACATCGAAACTGACGGTTCCTTCGGGACGATGACCACCGGGATGAACATCAACTCCGGTGATCGGAACGTGGACACCGTGACGGTGAAGGCGCAGGGCGATATCAACCTGACCGAGACGGCGGGATCGCTGAAGGTCTATGAGATCACGACCGACACGGATGTTAAAATCACTGTCACCGCTGGCGACATTCTGGATGCCAATCAGGTGCAGGTCGCTGACGAACGCGCGATTTCCGAACTGCTGGACGGCGTTTGGGGTGACATGCAGTTGCTGGGCACCGTGGATGCAGACGGCAATCCGACGGGCGGTGCTGCGAAGGATAAGATCGACGAAGCGATTGCGCGGGTCGAGGCGGGTCGTGAGCGGGATTACAACCAGTATTGGGATTGGCGTGAGCTGCTGACGACGGCGGAACTGGCCGACGTCCGTGCGGGCACGGCCGAGATCAAGCTGACGGCGGACGGCGACGAAAGCGTCCTGCTGGAGACCTTCAAAGCGGTTGAGGCTGCCAATGATCCGACGGCCGACGATGCAACGCTGACCACGCGGGCGACGCAGGCCATTGCCGCGATCCGCGCCTCGCGTACGGCGCAATTCCTGACGTTGGACGGACTCTACGGGTCTGAGACGTCGCGTGATGCGGACCCTGATCTGCTCACCGACGCTGAACGGCAGGCGATCACTGACTCGATCAAGGTTTGGACGCAGGACGAGCTGCTCAACAGCATCGGCAGCGGCCTGTTGAAACCGGTCACTGACACCACGCTGACGATTGAGGATCCGAACATCTCGGGCCGCAATGTTGAGCTATTGGTCACCGGCTCGGTCGGCAAGACCAAGGGCGATGTCACCATCGACCTGAGCGCGGGAACGGAGTTGACGGCTGCTGAACAGTTGATCATCGGCGCGGCGGAACGGGCCGATCTGTTCTTTGTGATCAGCGGTTTCCAAACTGCCGACGTCAGTTTTAACGCCGCTAACAATTCGATGACCTTGCTGTCCGGCAGCTGGAATTCGGACCTGCGGGCCGAGCAGACGATCCAGGTGCAAGGCAATTCGGTCAACGCGACCGAGGATGAGCAGTACTTCGTCATCGACCGGATCGAAGGCAACACGATCTATTTCGAAAGCACGGGGTCGACCTTTGCCAAGCCGGTGCTGACGGTAACTGGCGACGAGGATAACGTCGAGGTTACGGTCTCTGCCATCGTGAACGATCCGCGCGGATCGGTGCGCGATGCGATTGTGACGGTGAGCGGGGGCAACACGCTGACTATCACTGACACGGCGAGCTTCCTTGATGTGACGGGGGCAGAGGGTTTCGCCGATGGCGATCTGATTATCCTGTCCACAACGCCTGCCTATACGCCTGCGGAAGAGGCCGCGAAGGTGGAAACGCAGAATGCCAATAACGCGGAAAACCTCTATGAGGTCGTGTCGGTCACGGACAAGGTTCTGGTGCTCAAGCGTCAGGACGGTGGTGCGATCAACCTGACGGCGGAAACCGGCGTCACCATGCGCATCGACGAATACGTGCCGTTGAGCGCGGTGCAGGTGCTGCAGCGTGAAGACTTTGACGTCGTGGTCACCGGTCAGGTCGATGTAACCTCTGTGGGTGAGACCTTCCTTGGCTCCGAACAGGACCTTTTGGTCGGTGAGATCACGGTTGCGGCCACGACGGATGACCCGGGCGATCTGCGCCTGAAAACGAGCGGCAGCATCCTGAACGGATCGGGTGCCAATGATGCATCCGGCACCAACATCGTTGCTGGATCGGTGGTGCTGGAAGCAGCGCAGGGCTCCATCGGTGTGCAAGCCGATACGGGCGTTGCGGAATCGCGGATCTACATGGATCTGCGTGACGGGGCGAGCCTGACAGCGCGGGCGCTGAATGACATCGTATTGACCGAACGCACGGGCGACATGCTGGTCGGCACGATGTTCTCGCAAGCGGGCGACGTGAACCTTGAGACGCTGAGTGGCGACGTTCTGGACGGGCTCGACAGTGAGCTGGTCAATATTCAGGCCAGAGACGTGACGATCACGTCTTCGGGCAGCATCGGTGCGGCGGATACCACGCGCGAGCAGGATATTGAGTTCGAAACCAGCGGTGTTGTCACCCTGACAAGCACGGCAAACATGTATGTCACGGACGCCACGGATCTGACGATCAACACCGTGACCTCCACCGGCGGTTCGGGCACCAAGGTGCGTCTGACCTCCGGCAACGGCATGTTCGAGGAAACCAATGACGCGCTGACCGAAGTCACCGGTTATGAGATCGAGCTGATCGCGAAGCTGGGTCAGATCGGTAACGCGGGCAATGAGCTTGATATCAACACCACAGGCGGCGTCTTTGACGGCTCATCCATACTTGGCAACATCTATGTCGTGGAAACTGCGGGCGATCTGCTGCTGAACCAGGTGGGCACGGGCGATGCGTTCACGGCCTTCCTGACCTCCACCGGTGGCTCGATCCTGAACGCGGCTGCCTTGGGTGTGTCGAACGTCACGGGTGGCAGGGCGTTCTTGACCGCGAACCGCGACATTGGTGAGGCTGACAAGCGGCTCTTCACCCGCATCGGATCCATCCAGTCGGCGTCGGTCACTGGTGCGACATACGTCTACAACGACGGTGCGATTGAAGCAGAAGCGGCGGTTGCGACCGACCCGGCCATGCGCTCAAACACCGGTGTCTATCTGACAGCAACCAGCCCGGTCACGATCACCAATTCGATCCTTGCCACAACGGGTGAGATCAACATCGTCGCCAACGAAAGCTCTGACGCAGAGTATGCGGCGGATGTTGCGGCATCGGCCACAGCTCTGCCGAGCGAGGATGACTACGACAGCATCACCGTCAAATCCGGTGTGACGGTTGAGGCGACGGCGGGGTCTGTGAACCTCTTTGCCGGGGATCACGTAACGGTCGAGGCGGGCGCGAGCCTGATCGCCGGTGTGGACGTCAACATCTATTCCGACGTGGCGACGGCTGCGAACAACGGCATCGCTCTGAGCCCGGCACCGACAATCATCACCGAGGCGAACCGCGACGACGCGGACGGCGGGGATGTCACCATCGGCGGTCTGATTGATGCCGGTGGCAATGTTCTGATCGACACCGGCGCAACCGGTCCGCTTGGACTGGCGGCGGTTGATCAGCGCGACGATATCTCCATCACCGGCTCGATCACGGCCGGAACACGCATCGACATCCTGACTGGTGGCGATAAGGACACCATCACCCTTGATGGCTTCACGCTGGATGCACCGACGATCCAGATCTCGGGTGAAGACGGCGAGGATGAGATCACGCTGAAAGATGCCGTCAATCTGACCGGCGCGGTGACGCTGTCGGGTGGCGCGGACGTCGACAAGTTGACGGTGATCCGTCTGGACGGGCAGGGCGCAGGCGACAGCCTGACGCTGGATGGCGGCGCGGCTGCCGATGACATCTCGATCCAGACATGGGGGTCTCAGGCCGGTGCTGCGGCTGGTGCGGGATACCGCATTGTGATCGCGGACAGCGGCGGCATTGATCCGACGAACGGCGTTGATACGGCTGAAATCCTTGGCACAGATGCTGATAACGATGTGTTCCTCAGCCGCGCGGGCTTTGCGGCCCTGTTGCACGGAACCGAGGACCAGATCCGTGGATTGGAAGCGGGTCGCCCGACAACGGTAGAGCGGATCGACTACGACCGTTCGCTCAACGGTCGCCTGAGCCTGATCGGTCTTGATGGGGATGACACGTTCATCTCGGACGACAACGGTACGATTGTCACGATGGACGGTGGTCTGGGCGACGACACCTTCCAGATCGGTCAGATCTTTGGCTCGCAGCCAGTCTTTGGGGGCACATTCGATGACGGTGGCAGCATCGTTTCCAACGGAATCGCCTTCGGCGATGACATTGCGACAGTCGAGACGACGCGCGGTTGGCTATCGAACGGTGGCACCTATGCAATTACCGCGATGGGCGGTGAGGGCAACGATACCTTCTCGATCTACTCCAACAAAGCGGAGCTGCGTCTTGAGGGCGAAGACGGCAATGATGAGTTCGTCATCCGCGCTTTCCTTCTGGCGTCCTCTGGCGGCACGGTCACGCAAGGCGGCGTGAATGTCACCGCTGGCGGTGGCGACGACACGATCCAATACAACATCAACGCGCCGGTCGACATCGACGGCGGCGCGGGCTTCGACAAGGTTGTCGTTCTGGGAACCGAGGCTGACGATACGATTGTCGTGACCTCCGAAGGCGTCTTTGGCGCGGGTCTGAACGTGCGGATCTCTGACAATGAAGAGGCGCTGGAAATCGACGGCCTTGAAGGCGATGATACTTTCTACATCCAATCCACCCGCGAGGGTACGATCACCAATGTGATCGGTGGTCTGGGTGAGGATACGTTCAACGTCAGCGGTGATGTGAATGACCGGGTCTACTCGGCCGAGATTGATGGCCGGTCTGCCGGTATCAACCACCTGTCAGAGTCGGGCGATGCGGACTTCCAGAACCTGCTGCTGACCGGCCTGAGCCCAACCGTTGCGGATGCAGAGCAGGGTCAGGTTGTCGTCCAGAAGTCGGGCGCGGATACGTCGCTGACCGAAGGCGGTGCGATTGACACCTACACCGTAGAGCTGGCCGAGCCGCCAGCAGTGGGGCAGTCCGTCTTTGTGACAGTGTCCGCCGGGATCGCGTCCCGTCAGGATCGCCGGTTGGCGGTGCCCGAAAAGGACGCGGTTGCTAAGGTAACGATCAGCGGATCGACCCTGACACGCGACGTAGGCACTTGGGGCGCGGATGGCTTTGGTGATTGGCAGGGCATCACCCTGACAAATGCGGGCGATAACAACGGGTCCTACACGATTGCCTCGATTTCAGCGGATGGCCGGACGATCACTATCGACGGCACATTCGTTGAGGATGTGGCAGTTGCCACGGATGCGATCGGCGTCTCTGGTCAAGAAGCCTCCACCGTCTTGCTCCGCACTGGTGCGGGTGACTTCACCGACGGTATCGTCCTGGAGTTCAACAGCACCAACTGGAATGTCGCGCAGACCGTCGATCTGATGGCCATTGATGACGCCGCCGAAGAAGGCGACCGCGTCGTCATGATCAGCCACGCAGTCGACAGCACGGACCCGAACTTCAACGGTGCCAAGGTTGCCAACATCGTGGTTGATGTCACCGACAACGACCTGCCAGAGGTGAAGCTGATCCCAACGGGTGCTGATACCTTCGTGCATGAGGGCACCGGCGGTTCGGAAATCACCGACACCTATGACGTCGTTCTGACGCGGGCGCCGGCAGCGGGTGAGATCGTGACGGTCACCATTGGCGACACCACCAACTCCAACGATCTGTCCTATTCCGCTACCGTCCTCACCTTCGACGCGAGCGATTGGGACATTCCGCAGACGGTCACCATTACCGCCGTCAACAGCGACGGGGTTGAAAACCTGGAGACCGCCAAAATTACCCATACGGTGACAAGCGATGATGTCTCTGGCGTCTACGCCGATGTCGAAGATCCGGAGTTGGATGTCACCATCTCTGACGGGGATTCCGCTGGCATTATCACGCGCGAAAGCGACGGCGACACGGTCATCATCGATCAGCCGGGTGAGGTGGACAGCTACACCATTCGCCTGACCAAAGCGCCCGCAACGGGTGAGACGGTGAAAGTGGTTATCGTGGATGACGGCCAGACGCGGGCCATCGATGATACCCGCGTCACGACCGCGACGATCTTCAACGGTAGCATCCCGCTGCAGTTCATCCGTGATCCCGAAGGTGCTGACACCATTGTGCGCACGGACGGCGGCAGCTTCCTGACCGACGGGTTCAAGCAGGGTCTGGTGATGGATATCTCCGGGACCACGACCAATGACGGGCCTTTGGCGATTGCCGAGATTTCGGCAGATGGCAGCACGATCACCCTGACCGGCGGTCAGTTCGTCGGGGATGAGACGGTCACGGCGACCATCAGCCTGACCGAAACCTCTGTCACCTTCGATGAGACCAACTGGGATCAGGAAGTCACCGTCACGTTGGAGGCTGACACAGCCTTCACCCCAACGCTGCTGGATCGCATCACCAAGACCTTCCCGGTTGAGCGTCACTCCCTCGATAAGATCGCAGGGCCGCTTTACCTTGATGGCGGCGCGTCTTCAGGTCGTGAGCTACAAGAGGCGGTGATGCTGCCGACAGAGCGGGATCCCGGCCCCATCGACGTCACCGTTCCATCGAACGAGAGCGAAGTGAATGACCGCGTGAACCTGTTCAATGACGGCTCGATCATCGACGATGTTGGTCGCATGGTGAATGACGCCGACGGCAACACCCGGATCGAAGGTCTTGGTATGGGTTCGGGCGTCATCAGCATCTCCCAAGGGGCGGGTCTGCCGGATCTTGAGTTCAACAAGGGCATCACGCTCGGCAAGATGGAAATCATTGAGCTGATGCTGGGCCAGGGCGACGATACGCTAACGGTTGATGGCACGAACATCAGCTCTGACTACGACACGGCCGATGCGACGCTGGTTAACCTGCCGATCACGATGATCCATGGCGGCGGCGGTGCCGACAACATCACCGTCAATGAGTTGTCAGTGGGCACGAGTGGTGAGCGGACCTTGCTCTCCATCTTCGGTGACACGGATGCCGAAGGCGCGCGCTATAACTTCGAAGGCGGCGTGCCCAATGGCAATGCCTCGGTCTTCAACGCGGTCGACTTCCCGGCCGATCACGGTGACACCATCGATGTGTCCGCCGTCGATCTGGGCGCAAGCGCGGTCGGCGTGGTGATCTACGGTGGTGCAGGCGACGACACGATCCTGGGCAGCCAAAGCAATGACCACATCGCCGGCGGCTCCGGCAACGACACGATCACCGCAGGCGATGGCAGTGACTTTATCTACGGTGACGGCGGCTTCACACTCGACATCGTGATGCGTGGCTTGACCGAGGTTGCAGCGATTGACCTTGATCCGCAGTATCGCAGCGCGGACACCCGCGCGGTTGGCAACGACAGCATCGCGGGTGGTGACGGCAATAACGTGATCTTTGGCGATCACGGCTTGGTCACGCAGGTGGCGGACACCAAACGGATCATCGACACCAGCATCCCGACCTTCGTGCGGATCGAAAGCACGGAGACAGATCAGGGCGGTAACGACATCATCAGCGCCGGATCTGGCAGCGACATCATTATCGGTGGTGCCGGTTCGGATAACATCGCGATGGGCGATGGTGACAACTACGGCTTCGGTGACAACGGTTTGATTGATCGCACGTCTCTCGACGCGGGTCTTACACAGACCGACGTGGTGCAGACGATTGCGGAAACGATTGGGTCGAACGATACGATCGCGGGCGGCAGCGGTTCTGACATTGTTCTTGGCGGCGAAGGTGCTGACCGGCTAGAGGTCGGCGACGGCCGCAACGCGGTCTTTGGCGATCATGGTTTGATCTGGCAGCGTCCGGGTTCGGCCAACCTGTCGACCCTGAATGACTTCCAGAAGTTGGAGAGCACACAGACCGACGGCGGCGGTGGCGATACCATCACCTCTGGTACCGGTGACGACTTCGTCATCGGCGGCATCGGTGCAGATCAGATCACTCTGGGTGCGGGCGATAACATAGGTCTCGGCGACAACGGCTTGATCGATCGGACATCGTTTGACGGCGGCGTGACTGCGACGGACGTTGTGCAGACAACGGCCGAGACGATTGGATCAGGTGACACGATTAGTTCGACGACTGGTTCGGACATCATCCTTGGTGGTGAAGGCGCAGATAGCATCACCGCCGGTGACGGCCGCAATGCGATCTTCGGCGATCACGGTCAAATCCTAATGACCAACGTCACTGCGACGATCTCCACTTTGAGCGACTTCGAGAAGCTGGAAAGCACGCAGACCGATGGTGGAGGTGATGATACGATCACCTCTGGAACCGGCGACGACTTCGTCATCGGCGGCATCGGTGCGGATAGGATGACACTCGGTGCAGGTGACAACATCGGGATCGGCGATAACGGTCTGATCGAGCGGACGTCCTTCGACGGCGGCGTCACCACAACGGACGTTGTGCAGACAACGGCCGAGACGATTGGATCAGGTGACACGATTAGTTCGACGACTGGCTCCGATATTATCCTCGGCGGTGAAGGCGCAGATAGCATCACCGCGGGCGACGGCCGAAACGCGATCTTCGGCGACCATGGTCAAATCTTGATGACGAATGTCACGGCCAAGATTTCAACCCTCAGCGACTTTGAAAAGCTGGTCAGCACAGAAGTCGACGGCGGAGGTGATGATACCATCACGGCTGGAACTGGCGACGACTTTGTCGTCGGCGGCAAGGGCGTGGATCGCATCACTTTGAATTCCGGCGACAACATCGGCATCGGTGACAACGGTTTGATCGAGCGCACTGCTGCCAATGACATTGTGCAGACGACCGCAGAGACGATTGGCGCAGGCGATACGATCACTTCCACGACTGGCTCCGATATTATTCTGGGTGGCGAAGGCGCGGACAGCATAGCCGCTGGCGACGGCCGAAACGCGATCTTCGGCGACCACGGTCAGATTTTGATGACGAATGTCACGGCTAAGATCTCGACTCTCAGTGATTTTGAAAAACTTGAGAGCACTCAAACCGACGGCGGCGGAGGCGACACGATCACCTCTGGCACAGGTGATGACTTCGTAATTGGCGGCATCGGTGCAGATCGCTTGACGCTTGGCGCTGGTGATAACATCGGGATTGGCGACAATGGTCTGATCCAGCGTACCTCGTTTGACGGTGGCGTGACCACGACGGATGTTGTGCAGACGACAGCCGAAACTATTGGCTCTGGCGATACAATCTCGGCAACTGGTGGCTCTGATATTATCCTGGGTGGCGAAGGCGGAGACGACATATCCGTCGGCGATGGCCGCAATGCCGTCTTCGGCGACCACGGTCAGATCCTTATGACCAACGTAACGGCCAAGATCTCGACGCTGAGTGACTTTGAGAAACTCGAGAGCACACAGACCGATGGCGGTGGGGACGATACGATCACAGCCGGAACTGGCGACGATTTCGTCATTGGCGGCATCGGTGCCGACCGCATGACGCTGAGCGCTGGTAACAACATCGGGATCGGTGACAACGGTTTGATCGAGCGCACGTCGTTCGACGGTGGCACCACTACGACCGACGTTATCCAAACGACAGCCGAAACCATTGGATCCAGTGACACGATCACCTCGACCTCTGGCGCAGATATCATCCTCGGCGGCGAGGGTGCTGACAGGCTTGAGGTTGGTGACGGCGACAACGTGGTCTTTGGCGACCATGGCCTGATCTGGCAACGTCCCGGCAGCGCTGTGATTGGCACGACGAACGCCTTGCAAAGGGTTGAAAGCACACAGACGGACGGTGGCGACGGCGACGTCATCATCGCGGGCATTGGCCGCGACGTGGTGATCGGCGGCATCGGTGCGGATGACATCACCCTCAGCGAAGGTGACAATATCGCCTTTGGCGACAACGGCATCATCGACCGCACTTCGTTTGATGGGGGCGTAACGACGACCGATCTGATCCAGTCCACATCTGAGGACATCGGAGCAGGTGATACGATCACCAGTGGGTCCGGCAGTGACCTGATCTTCGGTGGTCAGGGCGGTGATATCCTGACGCTCGGTGCTGGCGACAACGTTGTCTTCGGCGACAGCGGTGCGCTGTGGCAACGCCCTGGCACTGCTGCTATCGCCTCAACCAACCCCTATGAGCGGATCGAAAGCACCGAGGTTGCAGGCGGTGGCGCAGATCAGATCACCGTGGGTGGTGGCGATGACATCGTTATCGGCGGCGCGTTTGCTGATCAGATCGCCCTGGGCGGCGGCACCAACATCGGCTTCGGCGACAACGGTCTGATCGACTGGTCCGTCTATGACGGCGATCTGTCGTCCATCGATCTGATCCAGACGACAGCGGATGACATCGGTGGCGATGACACGCTGACAGCGGGTTCTGGCACGGACATCCTTTTAGGTGGTCTGGGCAGTGATCAGATCACGGCGGGCAATGGCGAGAATGTTGTGATCGGCGACGCGGGTCTCATCCGCGGCCGTGCATCGGGCGCGGGCTTCGGTGATCTGCCCCTGACGTTGGAGCGGGTCGATAGCACGCGCGGCGACATCACCGGCGACGACACCATCTCTGGCGGCACCGGCACAGACGTCGTGATCGGCGGCTCTGGTGCTGATGACATCAACCTTGGTCAGTCGGGCTCGACGCAAGACATCGTCGTTGGCGACAACGGCCAAATGGTCTTCCGTGAGGCGATCACGGGCGACACGGGGCCGGTTCTTCTGGCTGCGCGTTCGACCATGGCGCTGGACGGCGGCAATGATGCGATCACGACCTCGGATGCTTCTGACATCGTGGTCGGTGGCGCGGGTGATGACACGATCACCGCTGCGTCTGGCGATGACATCCTCTTCGGCGACAGCGCTTTGCTGGTTGGCTACGCGGATACACCAGTTGGCGCCGCTTTGATCAGCCTCGCACGGGCGCAGTCGATGCACGGTGCCACCGGCGGCCGCGATACGATCCGTAAGACGGACGGTGCCGCGATCATCATGGGTGGCGTGGATGCTGACATCATCGAGACGGTGAACAGCAACGCGCTCGACGCTGGCGACATCCTCTTCGGGGACAACGGCCGGGCGACCTTTGACCGGCCATCCGCAAGCACGCCGCAGCCGATTGCAACGCTCTTGCAAAGCATGAACACCGACGTGGGCGGTGACGACCAGATCGACAGCAGCGCGGGCAGCGACATCGTCATCGGTGGCTTCGGCGCTGACACGATCAATGCGGGCGACGGCGCCAACATCATCTTTGGTGACAACGCAGAGCTAAGCGGTTCCGCGGATGAAGGACTCGCCGACGACGGCTTGCCGATCAGTCTTGAGCGGATCGCTACAGTTGATGCAACCATCGGCGGCGCGGATGAGATTACGACAGGTCTTGGTGCAGATATCGTGATCGGTGGTGCGGCTGGCGACACGATCAAAGCCAATGTCGGCGACGGCCCAGCGATCTTTGACCGGACCAACATCCTGTTGGGCGACCATGGTGAGATCACATTCCTCAACCCGGTCACGGGCGCGAACCTGCCAAGTCTGGTGCAGTCAACTGACGCCATCGAAGGTGGCGATGACAGCATCCAATCCGGTGCAGGCTTCGACCTGATCATCGGCGGCACAGGCGCAGATACGATCTCTGCCCTTGGCGGCAATGACCTTGTCGCAGGTGACCATCTGCGGGCGGAAGGCACGGTTGATCTGTCGACCCTGCCGCTGACGGATCCGGACGTGGCGCAGTTCACCGCGACCTCGATCTTCACGGATGTTGCATCTCTTGGCGGTGACGATGTGATCGATGCGGGTGCAGGCGACGACCTTGTGTTGGGTCAGCACGGCGCGGACGTCATCTGGGGCATGTCCGGTGACGACGATCTGATCGGCGGTCACAACGTGGCTGGCGGCGTCGATGGCGGCGACATGATCGACGGTGGCGCAGGCGACGACGTGGTCCTTGGCGACAACGGCACGGTCTATCGCAAGACCGACGCGCTTGGCGACATTACCGAGCTTGATCTGCGGATGCGCGTGCTGGCAGGCACGCAGATCTACGGCACCAACACGCAGCCGAGCCTTGGCACCGTCGATGACGGTAAGCTGATGATCACCGATGACGAGCAGCGCAATGTCGACGGCACAGTGCAACGCAACATCACCCTGTTCGATCACACCGAAGCGACATCGAGCGACCTCTACGGCGACGATGACATCGCTGGTGGGTCCGAGGATGACACGATCTTCGGCCAGTTGGGCGATGACCGCATCCAGGGTGACGGCAGCATCGATCTGGATCGCAACGGAGTGGTGGATGCGCTGGAAGGCAAGGCGACCGACGCCGGTCGTGGGCCGGACGGCCTGCTTGATATCACTTCGTCGATCGAGGACTTCCATGGCACAGGCCGCGACGGTGACGACTACATCGAGGGTAACGCGGGCGACGACGTGGTCTTCGGCAACCTCGGCCAGGATGACATCATCGGTGGCAGCTCTTCGCTTTACGGTCTGACCGCGCCGGAGATGCGCTTTGACGGCAGTGACCTGATCTTTGGTGGAGCGGGCGTCGACACCGGGCGGAATGAGTTGGGCGACAGCACCAGCGATGCCCATGCGAGCGACGCGGATACCATCGCTGGTGACAACGCCAACATCTACCGCTTGGTCGGCATCAACGGCACGTTCGGTGATGGCTATCTCAGCTTCAACTACGATACCTATGATGTGGATCATAAGATCATCCCACGCGGGGTTGAGCTGCTTGATTACACCGAAGGCGGCACCGACGTTGATCCGACGGCTGATGATCAAGGCGCGGCCGATGAGGTGCACGGCGAAGGCGGTGACGACACGATCTACGGTCAGCTTGGCGGTGACGCCCTCTTTGGTGACGCGCAAAGCGATGACATCATCGGCGGCACGGGTCATGACTGGATCTCCGGCGGCACCGGCGTTGACGGTGTGATCGGTGATGACGGTCGCATCATTACAAGCCGCAATTCCACGACCTTCGGGGAAGCGCTGCACGGCATTGATGCGCTGACCGAAGTTGATGTGCTGATCGTCGCGCAAGACCAAGACGCGGTGCGGACGGTCATCAACCGCGATCAGCAGTTGGTCAAACACGTGAACCTGACACCGTTCTCGACCAACCCGGATAATCCGGATGATCAGTATTGGGACGCATCTGACGCCAATGACATCATCTTCGGCGGTTGGGGCTCCGACTTCCTGCATGGTGGTGTTGGGTCGGACGCGATCTCTGGTGCGGAAGCCTTGCCAGCCTCGGCCAATCCGCAAGATCACTTGGGCAACATCATCAGCTTTGACACGCCGATCAATCCGGGCACGGTTGCGGCGGTCGATGAAAGCACCTACCGCACCTCAACCTCACCTGCGATCCACGTGGTATTCCTGCCGCTGGTTGAGCAGGGGATCGAACGGGCGCAGATCACCTTCAACGCTCAGAATGAAGTCACGCTGGAGGTGGGCAACAACCCGTTCCTGCTGAACTGGGATCACACTGAGGGTCAAGTTGACGGCCGCTCTGCCAGCAACTTGTTGTCTGACGGTGACGACCGGATCTTCGGCTCCATCGGCAATGACATCCTGTTCGGCGGCACGGGCCGTGACAGCATCTACGGCGGCTACGGCAATGACTTGATCAGCGCCGATGACAAGCTCGACTCCCTCGGCGTCGACGATCCGACCACGGCGGAAGATGAAAGCGCAATCGTTGGCATCAACGACGTGCCGGATGAAGACATCAGCTATGAGGACTTCGTCTTCGGCGGGGCTGGGCGCGATTACATGATCGCTAACACTGCGGGTGATCGCCTGATCGACTGGGTCGGCGACTTCAACCAGTACTTCTTGCCCTATCGTTCGGCCGGTGCACCGACAGTGATCACCGCCTACTCCATCGAGATGGAGACCTACCTGCTCGCGGTTGCTGCCGCAGACGGTGCGGATCCGACGCGGATGTTCGACGTGGATGCGACGCTCGCCGCCGCAGGTACGCCGCCGTCCGTGAATGGTGAGCCTTACGGCGAGATCGGCTTGGTCAACAACGACAACACCAATCCGGTGAACCTGGCCGAATTTGCCAAGCAATCCGGCAATGACATCATCAGCGGTCGCGGTACCGTCGATGACGGTGCGATCCTCGGGCCGCCGGTCATTCCGGATGGCGATCGTCTGGCCGATAGCGACCTCGACAACTTCGGTTCAAACAGCGTGTTGGCGCCGAATGTCGGGCTCTACGCCGGGGACGCGACGACGGTGACGACGCCGATTGTCATCGATACTGGTGCGGACCGTCCGGGTGGCGAGATGATCACCACCTTCACCGATACGCTCGGCGTTGTGGTCGATATGTCCGGTCTGGCGACCATCGCGGGCGTCAATGTCCCGAATGAGACCTTGGCCTACGTCTATGACGATGACACCGACAGCTTCAGCCTGGTCGACGCAAATGCGGTTCCAGAGGTCGAAGGCACCAACAGTCTGCTGGAGTTCTACGACAGTGACGGTGCACTTTTCGCCTATGTCGACGAAGGTGGTGCGATCTGGATCATTGACGACATCGATGATGCGCCGAATGGTCAAAGAGATCGCCCAGAACCGGTTGCATCTGACGACGAAGTCGAAGACGATTGGTTACTAGAGGGCACGGTCGCAGCCAATGGCGCTGCCGCAGTTGGCGCACCGTTCAGAAGCCTCAGAGGACGTGATTTGATCGGATAAAAGCCAAAGTGGGGGACTATGGCGAAAGACGAAGACAACCCAAAGACCGAAGCTCAGACAGCGGCGGTCAATTGGGACGACAGCCGCATGGAAACGGCGTTTGCCAATGTGGTGAACATTCAGGGCACCCGGGAACAGGTTGAGCTGTTTTTCGGCACCCATCGGTCATGGAATGCGGGCAAGACCTCTGGTGACGTCAAGGTCGACTTGACCAACCGGATGATCCTGACGCCCTATGCGGCCAAACGGCTCAATACGATCCTGACCCGTGTGATGCGCGAATATGAGGCGCGCCACGGCGTTCTCGTGATGGACGAAGACAACTAATGGCAGACGCGTCCGCGCCAGTTGAGGTTGAAGAGACAACCGCGCCAGCGCGACCCAAACAGATCGGCCTGTGGCGCAGCCTGAGCGATGCGCCAGACCTGCCGACGCGGGCCGAAAGCTGGGCGGCGCTGATGCTGGAGCAGTTGCAGGACATGCCCGGGGTTGAACCCATTGCGGTGACCTCCTTCCTTTATGACAGCCCCTATAAGCGACTGACGCCATTGGGTTTTTCGCCGGTGAACCGAGCGACCACGGCCTTGGCGGCGGGAACCACGCAGTCGGCGGCAGAAAAGCAGCGTCCAGTCGCTCAGGGTGAGTTGCCGCAAGGTGATCGCGCGGCCTCCGGACCTATGGCTGCCGCCGTACCTATCGTGGTGGGGGAGCTTTGCGTCGGCGTCGTTTGCGCCGAAATGCACCCCGATGGCGAGCGCGAGATGCGTAAGGCGATGCGTCGGCTGCAGTGGGGTGCGGCTTGGGTCCGGGATCAGTTGCGATCCGTGGTCTTTGAGGATGAGCAGCAACGCCATCAGGCCGCGATTGAGGCGTTGAATGCTGTGGTTTCGGTCGCCGAACGAAAAGATTTCCACACCGCTGCCAGTTCCGCCGTGACCGACCTTGCCACCCGGTTTGACTGCACGCGCGTGGCGCTCGGCATGCGCCGGTTCAAACGCACCAAAGTGCGGGCGATTTCGCATTCGGCGCAGTTTTCGCGTCGCATGTCGCAGATCCAGAACATCAAGACCGCGATGGATGAGGCGATTGACCAGCGCACCGCTGTCCTTTGGCCAGAGATTGACGAGCATGAGGTCTATGCCTCCGCCAATGCCAAGGCGTTGGCCGAAGAAGACGGGGCAGGGCACGTCTATACCGTGCCGCTTTACGCCATCGACAGCTTTGTTGGCGCGCTTACGTTTGAACGGCCCGAGGACAAGCCGTTCAGCGAAAAGGATCTGGATATTCTGGAGGCGGTCAGCACCGTACTTGCGCCGATCCTGGAAGAGAAACGCCGCAATGACCGTTGGCTGATCACCAAGACGTTCGAAGTCATTGGCAACCAGCTGCGCCGCTTGTTGGGACCTTCCTATTTGATCCGCAAGCTTGTCGCCGCCGC
Source organism: Pseudomonadota bacterium (assembly GCA_039195015.1). Taxonomy (GTDB): domain Bacteria; phylum Pseudomonadota; class Alphaproteobacteria; order Rhodobacterales; family Rhodobacteraceae; genus JBCCVT01. Next base: position 9,589 of record JBCCVT010000003.1, on the reverse strand, counting down.
TGTGATCGCGGCGGGCGTGTTCTTTTGGTTCGCGCAAGCACCGTTTCAGGTCAGTGCCGAGGCACGGGTGATCGGCACGGTCGAACGCTCCATTGTTGCGGGCTTCGACGGCTTCATTGCAGAGGCACCGGTTGCAGCCGGATCGCTTGTTTCCAAGGACGACTTGCTGGTGCTTTTGGATGACCGGGATCTGGCACTGGAGCGGCAGCGTCTTTTAACCCAACGCCAGCGGCAGCAGATCGAATTCGACCGCGCAGTGGCCGCCCGCGACCGTGCAGAGATCAACATAAGGCAAACACTGATCGCGCAGGCCGACGCAGAGATTAGCCTTGTGGATCAAGAGCTTGAGCGCACCCGCCTAACCGCCCCGTTTGACGGCCTGATCCTCAGCGGTGATCTGAGCCAATCCATCGGATCCTCAGTATCTCGTGGGGAGCAACTGCTGGTCATCGCGCCCGCCGATGCCTACCGTGTCAAGCTGCAGGTCGATGAACGCCAGATTGCGGAGGTTGAAACCGGCCAGGTCGGCGCACTGCGGGTCACCGCGTTGCCAACGGAAACCTTCCCGATCCTGATCGAGAAAATCACGCCTGTGGCGACCTACGCGGAGGGCGCGACCACCTTTGAGGTCGAGGCGGTGTTTCTTGAAGACGCCACCGCCCTGCGCCCCGGCATGGAAGGTGCCGCCCGCATCGACATCGAAGAACGCCGCCTGATCAGCATCTGGACCCAACCGTTGATCGACTGGGCACGGATTTCGCTCTGGCGTTGGCTGCCGGTCTAGGCGATGGCTGTCCGGTCCTTCCTCTCGTCCGACTGGTACCGCGTCGCGCCGATCAAACCCCGCCTGCGCGGCCATGTTGACGTGCACCGGCAGGTGTTCCGGGGCGATATCTGGTATATCCTGCAGGACTTCCAAAGCGGCAAATACCACCGGATCACGCCCGCGGCGAACTATATGCTGTCGCTCATGAATGGCCGTCGGACGATGCACGAGGTCTGGGAAGCGGCGTGCGAAAAATTCGACGATGATCCGCCGACGCAATCTGAAACGATCCGCCTGCTGTCGCAGCTGCACACCGCGGATCTAATCGCCAGTGATCTGCCCCCAGACATGGCAGAGATTGGCAAACGCCACAGCCGGCAAGAACGCCAAACGATGATCGCGCGGATCAAGAACCCGATGGCCTTGCGCCTGCCGTTGTTCGATCCTGACCGGTTCTTGGGCGCGACGGTTGGCCTTGTGGGGTGGCTCTTCACACCGTTCGGCTTCGTCCTTTGGTTGGCGCTGGTTTTGTCCGGCCTCGTCCTGCTTGGCGTCAATTGGGAAACGCTGACCAGCGGCTTTACCGATCAGGCCTTGGCGGCGGAGAACCTGATCATCATCGCTCTGGCTTACCCGATTGTGAAAGCCATTCATGAGCTTGGGCACGGCTACGCCACCAAGGTCTGGGGCGGCGAAGTGCATGAGATCGGGGTGATGTTCCTAGTGTTTATCCCGGTGCCCTACGTTGATGCTTCCGCCTCTGCTGCATTTGACAACAAATGGCGGCGCGCGGTCGTTGGCGGCGCGGGGATCATGGTGGAACTGGCGCTGGCCAGCATCGCGTTGATCTTTTGGCTCAATGCGGAGCCGGGTTTGATCCGAGCCTTTGCCTTCAACGTCATGCTGATCGGCGGTGTCTCCACGCTGCTGTTCAACGGCAATCCGTTATTGCGGTTCGACGGGTATTTCGTGCTCGCCGATCTTGTTGAAATTCCAAACCTGGGGCAGCGTGCGAACAAGTATTTCTTCTACCTGATCCGCCGGTACGTGTTCGGCCTGAAAGACGCCGACAGCCCGGTTACCGCGAAGGGGGAGCGGCGGTGGCTGCTGACCTATTCCATTGCTGCCTTCGTCTACCGGATCTTCATCAGCTTCGCGATTGCGCTGTTCGTTGCCTCCAAGTTCTTCTTCATCGGCATTGCGCTGGCGCTTTGGGCGCTCTTTAACACTTTCGCCATGCCGCTTTGGAAGGGGCTGAAGTACCTCTTCACCGGTCCAGAGCTGCGACTGAAACGGGGCTGGGCCATGGGCGTGACAGGGCTGGCCATGGGCTGCCTTGCGGCGTTCCTGCTGTGGCTGCCGTTCCCATACGTGTCGGTCAGCTACGGCGTGGTCTGGCTGGAACCGGAAGAGATCATCCGGGCGGAAACCGACGGTTTTGTCGAGGTGGTTCAGGCCGGGGATGGCAGTACCGTTGAAACCGGCGATGTGGTCATCGCGATGACCGACAACCGGCTTGCCAGCCGTTTGGACGTGCTGCGTAGTCGACTGCAAGAAACCGAATTCCGCCGCCGCGCCTCGTCCCTCACCGATCAGGTGCAGACCCAATTGCTGACCGACCGGGTTGGGCTATTCAACGAACAGATCGCCGCCTTGGAGGAACGCCAGCGCAATCTTTCTGTTCTGGCGCCCGCGACCGGCAGCGTGGTGTTGCAAGAAGAACAGAACCTCAAAGGACGGCTGGTCCGGCAGGGCGAAGTGCTGGGCTACGTTGTCGGGCAATCCGATCTGAAACTGCGCGTTGCGATCCCCCAGTCAGAGGTGGAGCTGGTTCGCAGTCGCACCGAAGAGGTCGAGCTGCTGTTTCTGGACCGACCAGAGGAACGCATCCCGGCCCGCGTTGTGGCCGAAGTACCCCGGTCCGAAAACACCGTACCGTCACAAGCCTTGCTGACCGAGGGCGGCGGGGACTTTGTATTGAACCCTGCGGGGCAGACGGATCTGTCCACCATCGAAAGCGTGTTCCAGTTTGAGGTCGCACCGCTTGAACCGTTCGAAGTCGAACAGGTGGGTGAGCGGGCCTTGGTCAAGTTTGATCACGGCTATGAACCCTTGGGCTTCCGCGCCTACCGCGCTGTGCGCCAGCTCTTCCTGCGGCAGTTCCGTGTCTGATCTGGGCCTCGATTTCGGGCGGCGCAGCCGCAACCGGCTGCCGCGCGTGGTCGATTATGCCGAAGCGGCGGAGCGGGAAGAAAACGATCTGGAACGCTGGTGGGCCTGGGCACAGGGGGCGTTTGTGTCCCAGGGTGCGAGGCTACGGGCGCTGAGGCTACGGCCGATCCTGCGTCAGGCCGAGCGGCACAGCGAACGCTTTACCGCCATGGATGACGAGGCGTTACAGACCGCCACCCGTGACCTGCGCATCCGCTTGAGGGTCGGCACCAAGGGGAACCTGATGCCAGTGGAGCTGGCGGGGGAGGCGTTCGCGCTGATCCGCGAAGCCGCCGGGCGGGTCCTTGGCATGCGTCCCTATGACGTACAGCTTTTGGGCGCATGGGCCATGATGAACGGCCAGGTGGCAGAGATGCGCACGGGCGAAGGCAAAACGCTCTGCGCCACGCTCGCCGTTGCTGCCACCGCGCTATCTGGCAAGCGCGTGCATGTGATGACGGTCAATGACTATCTGGCCGAACGCGACGCGCGCGAGACCGGACCGCTCTATGATTTTCTGGGCCTCACCCGTGCGGTGGTATTGGAGGGGCAGGACGCAGCAGCGCGGCAGTCCGCCTATCTGCAAGACATCGTCTACGGCACCAACAAGGAATTCGCTTTCGATTACCTGCGCGACCGTTCGATCCTGCGCAAATCCCCCGGCAACTTGCGCCGCAAAATGGAGCGGATCACCAAGCGCCGCTCTGCCGACGCGCTACGCATGCAAGGGCTGACCGTCGCCTTCGTGGACGAGGCGGATTCCGTGCTGATCGATGAGGCGCGAACGCCGCTGATCATCTCCGGCGCGGGGGAACTTGAAGGCGGCATCGCGCCAGAGGTTTACGAGGCCGGGATGGCAGCGGCCAAGCAGATGGTTCAAGACAAACACTTCCGTCTGCCCAAAGGCCTGAACCGGGCAGAGATCACCGATGAAGGCTTCGACTGGCTCGATGAACTGACCGAAGATCGCTACGATACCTTTGGCATCTACGTGATCCGCGACCACACGGTGATGCAGGCGCTGAACGCGCTGCACGTGTTCAAAAAGGGTGACGCCTACATCGTCAAAGACGACAAGGTGCAGATTGTCGATGAAAACACCGGCCGGGTGATGCCAGATCGGAACTGGTCGGACGGGCTGCATCAGATGGTGGAGCTGAAAGAAGGGCTGGAGATGACCGAGGCGCGCGAGACCCTGTCGCGCATGACCTACCAACGATTTTTCCGCCGCTATCAACTGCTCGGCGGTATGACCGGCACGGCGCAGGATGCCGCTTGGGAGCTTTGGTCCGTCTACCGCCTCGCCGTCGCGAAGATCCCGACGAACAAGCCCGACATTCGCAAACGCGGGCCGGACCGGGTGTTTCGTACCGACGACCGCAAATGGGACGCCATCGCCAAGCGCGTGGCTCAGCTGCACGAGCAAGGTCAGCCAGTCTTGATAGGCACGCGGACCATTCTGGCGAGCGATATAGCGAGCGATCGGTTGACCGCCGCAGGCCTTGAGCATCAAGTGCTGTCTGCCGATCAGGACGCCAATGAAGCCGCCGTCGTTGCCCGCGCTGGTCAGAAAGGCGCGATCATGGTTGCCACCAACATGGCTGGGCGCGGCACCGACATTAAGCTGGGCCAGGGGGTAAAGGATCTTGGCGGTTTGGCCGTCCTGATCAGTGAACGGCACGACAGCCGCCGTGTTGATCGGCAGTTGGAGGGGCGTTGTGGACGGCAAGGCGAACCTGGTTTCATGGAGGCGTGGCTGGGCTTGGAAGACGACCTGATGACTGGCCCGGACGCCCGAAAGTGGCGCATCGTCGCCAGTGTCATTTCGCGCCTGTTCGGTGCCCGGGCCGCCGGGTTCTGCATCCGCGCGCGGCAGCGGCAAACCGAACGCGCCCACGCGCTCGCCCGCAAGGATCTGATGCGGCAGGACCGGCAGTTGGGCGACGTCATGGCCTTCTCAGGTGAGCTTGAATAGATGCGCCAAAAGCGTACGATTGACGGAAACGGGGACATGATCGGACAACCGATGCGCAGCACGATTTCAGCAGTTTTTCTGGGGCTAATGGCCAGCACGGCGCTGGCCCAAAACGACGACGCCTTCGACTGCGTGATGGATCCGTTTCTGGTCGTGGAACTCGGCGCGCCGGTGGCCGGATTGCTCGCCGATGTCTCAGCAGAACGCGGCGACGTTTTGCAAGCGGGTCAAGTCGTGGCAGAGCTGGAAAGCAGCGTGGAGAATACCACGATTGATCTGCTAACTGCCCGCGCCAATTCTGACGTCGCGATCCTCGCCCAGGAAGCGCGACGCGATCTGATCAAACAGCAGCGGGAACGCATCGCGACGCTGGTATCGCGCAATGTGGCGAGCGAGGATCAGCTGCAGCAGGTCGAGGCGGAGCTGGTCACGGCCGAAGCGCAGGTCAAGCAGGCGATCCTCGACAAGGAACTAGCGACATTGGAATTGGCCCGTGCTCGCACCCAATTGGCGCAGCGCACCATCGCCAGCCCGATTGCAGGCGTGGTGCAGGAACGCTTGCGGTCCGGTGGCGAATACCTCGCCACCAACGCGCCGATCATGACGATTGCGCAGCTTGACCCGCTGCAGGTCGAGGCGTTCCTGCCGGTTGAGATGTATCCAGAACTCTCCGTCGGCATGTCGGCGAGCATCACGCCTGACGCGCCCTTTGAAGGGGTTTTTGAGGCCATAGTCACGTCCATCGATCAGATCTTTGACGCGGCCTCCGGCACGTTTACGGTACGGCTGCGTTTGCCCAATCCGGACACGGTTCTGCCTGCTGGGCATCGCTGCCTCTTGAGCTTTCCGAATGCAGGCTAGCCCGGCCGTTGACCACCTGTTGCAATGCGTCTCTGGCCTGAATGATGGGGGGATTTTCGAAAGATCGGTGAAGATCCGGGCGAACGGGGTTTCGACCGACCGGGCGCTCATCTCCCTACCGATTGAGGTCTTGGGAACGAACCGGGTCAAGGGCCTCGCTGAACTTTGCAAAAGCCTGAACGCACCCGATTTAGCACCGCTGCTGGCAAACGTTGACCGGGCGGTTTCTGTGCACATTGGTGCGGATGACGGCGTCGCCAAATGCTATCTGGAGTTCGCCCCGCAGACAGCACCGGAAGCTGGGTTGGTTTTTCTAGCCAGTAAATGGTCTGGGACGCATACGGTCCTAAACCACTATCATTCGGTCAGCCATTTGCCGCACGCCGAGAAGCAGGCGCTGTTGACGACGCACATTCCTGACGCACAGGCACAAGCGGCTGCACTAGCGCTGCTGGATCTGGCGCGGGCAGGGGACCCTGACGACGAAGCCGTCATGCTGCAAGTCAGCGAGGTTGGCAGCGCGCGCCATTCCTTCGACATCTCCGTTGCCGATGCGGGTCGCAGCGTGGGGTCTGTGATCGGGGTCATCTCGGACCTGCTAGAGAGCTTGGGACAATCAGCCGCGCGCATCCCGGCGGCGGCGCAATCTGCATTGCTCGGCCATGTGGCCATCGGTCAGGACGCTGCAGAGCAGCCCTTCGCCACGCTTTACTACGGGGCGAGGGCGCTGTGACGGCGGTCGACTGGGCAGAAAAGGCAGCGCGCCAGCACGCCCGCCCGTCTGATCCCGCGCTCGATTTCTGCCTCTGGCCCTATGAGCCGCCGAAAGCCGCGGGGCCCGATGCCCTGCGCAGCGCGGCTTTGCTCTATCAGTCTTTCACTTTGGCAGATGTCGGGCCAAAGATGGCAGCGATCTGCGACGCTTTGATTGACGCCTGGGGCCGGTTCCAGACGGTTTGGGGTATGAAATGGGGGGCCGCTGGCCCAAGTTGGGAATTTTATTTCTACGACTACGACCGCGCCAACCGCCGCCTCGGCATCGCTGATTTCTTGCGGTCTACGGACGGCCTGCTGAACTGCGATCTGCCTGCGCCAGACGACGTCCCCTACTTCATGTTTTCGGTCGAGGTGACGCCCGATCACCTAGATGGCGCACCGCTCGACCAGATCGACATTTACATCGGCAACCCCGGCTCTGACGTATCTTCGGGCATCTGTTATGGCCAGACGGCCAAGGGCCGCCACCTGCGGAACTTCTACTTCTTCTTCGACGGTCAGCGGCACCAAAAGGACATCGTCGACAAACTGACCGAGTCCGCCTATCTGCCGCAGACCGGCCTCGACCTCGATCAGATGATCTGGCCGGAAATGCGCAGCGCCCAGACCATCGTGGTCGCCAACAAACAGACGCGGGACTCGCTTTACTTTTCGCGTATCAACGCCAAACAGCTGGCGCGTTTTCTGCACCGTTTACACTTTCCTAACCAATTGCGGGATTACCTCGCTGAAAACCACGATAAGTTGGACCATCACCTCTACGATGTCGGGTGGGACTATGATATTGGTGGGTCAGGTGAAATCATCCCGGTAAAGGGGAGCTTTTATGGCCTCCTCTGAACGCGCACTTCAAACTGCAGTTGATACGCTCGGACGGGCGGGAACGCGCACGGGCACCACTGGGCCGATGGGCCAGCACACTGGCCTCAGCCTGCGCGATCACGAAAGCTACATTTCGCTGACGATGGAGTTTCGCTGCAATCTGAAATGCGTCCACTGCATGATCGAAGGCACGATGGACCGGTTGGAAGCGGTGCCGGACGCCGAGTTTGAAAAGATCTGTGCCGATCAGTCTCGCTTTGGCCGCTGGAAGGGTCTGGTACTCACGGGGTCAGAGATCACGCTGCGCCGCGATTTGCCCGACATTGCGCGTAAAGCCCGTGCCGCGGGGTTCAAACACATCCGCATTCAGACCCACGGCATGCATCTGGGACGGCCCGATTTTGCCGACCGCCTTATCGACGCAGGGATCGATGAATTCTTCGTCTCGGTCGCCGGTGCGGACGCCGAAACGCATGACGAGATCACGCAGGTCAAAGGATCGTGGGACAAGATGATGAAGGGCCTCGATCATCTGGATCACTACGACCAGGTGAAGATCCTGACCAATAGCGTGATCACGGAGAAAAGCTACAAGCTTGCCCCCGGAATGGTGCGCGCGCTCGACCATTTGAAACACCTGACGCAGATGGAATTCTGGGTCTTCTTTCCCATGGCCCATGACGATCCGAAGGGGCTGATCCCGCGCCTATCAGACGTGCGACCCTATCTTATTGAGGCGATTTCTGCCTGCAGGCAGCGCGGTCGCTACGTGGAGGTCAAGAACTTCCCCGAATGTCTGCTGGGCAACTACCGCGACGCGCTTGTCAACGCGCAGCCGACGCTGTTCATCGACCCGAAATTTTGGGCGGAGTTTGACAAAAACGGGTTCTACCAGTGCCCGCATCAAGCTGAATGTTCGTCGCAGGAATGTCTTGGGCTGACTGGCGCCTATATCGGAAAATACGGCGACGAGAGGGACAAACTCTCGCCGCTCTAGGGTATGTTGAAATTCCAACCCTTGAAGTATATACTAATGTAAATACAGAAAGGCGCGCAGATGTTCGAAACCAAAATCCGCAAAGTCGGCAACTCCGCCGTCGTCACGCTTTCCAGCGAGGTTTTGGCCGCGATGGACGTGAAAGAGGGCGACAGTATCTTCATGGCGCGCACCGATGACGGCGGCATTCGGCTGCTGCCGCATGATCCGGAACTCGCCGCTGCACTTTCGGCAGCCGAAGAGGTGATGGACGAAAACCGGGATCTGCTGCAGGCGCTTGCATGAGCGAACCCGTCTGGGTGCCGCTGCAAGCGGTCTACATCATCCACGACCGTCAAATCGCCCGCCACGGCGGCGCGCCGGGCATCCGTGACCGGGGTTTGTTGGAACAGGCCTGCGATCGCGCCCGCAACAAGTATGTCTATGACAGTGTCCCACTGATCGACTGCGCCGCTGCTTACGGTTTCGGCATCGCCAAGGCCCATGCCTTCATCGACGGCAACAAACGCACGGCCTTTGTGACCATGGCGACTTTTCTGCGTCTGAACGGGCGGAATATCAAGCCGGACGCGATTGAAGGCGTGCGGGTCATGGAAGGGCTGGCGGCGGGGGAGATTGGCGAGACAGAATTCGCGCGATGGATAGCGGCGAACCTGTCGCGAAACTCGGGGTGGGGTAGCGCCCCCGGTTGAGGGGCGCTATGGAAGTCGCTTGGTAGGCTAGATATCCAAGGTATTATCCTATTCCCACTGGCTGAAGTGCGACACGTAGGAATTCCATTCCTCATGCTTCATCTTTAGGTAGGCCGCTGAAAACTCGTCGCCCATGGATGCTTTGAGGTCCTTGTCTTTGTCGTAAGCGCGTAGGGCGTCGAGCATGTTCAACGGGAGCTTCGGTGCACCGCGGACCTTGTGACCTTCTGCGTACATGTCGATGTCATGACGCTTGCCTGGATCCGCTTTTGAGCGGATGCCGGAGAGGCCAGCGGCGATGATGACGGCCTGTAACAGGTAGGGGTTTGTCGCGCCGTCGGGCAAGCGCAGCTCGAACCGGCCGGGGCCGGGGACGCGGACCATGTGCGTGCGGTTGTTGCCGGTCCAGGTGACGGTGTTCGGCGCCCATGTCGGGCCTGACATCGTGCGTGGCGCGTTGATCCGCTTGTAGCTGTTCACCGTCGGGT
>JBCCVT010000002.1:0-37185 GCA_039195015.1 Pseudomonadota bacterium | reverse complement strand
TTGCGCTAGGTTCGATCCATGGCCCGCAAGAACCCGCATCGCCCGTTCCAGCCCGACGCCGCACAGATGGAGCTTTTTCCCAAGATCAGTGGCAACGCGATCAACGGCCTGGACGAACCCGACGGCCGCCCGCCACGCATCGTCTACTGGGCTCCGGACCCCGACGACATCCCCCATGGTGCGCTGCAATACTATTTCTACGGCCGGTCTGCGCAGGAACCCGCTTTTGGCGTCGCCCGAGCGGAACGCCAGAAAGTTCTCGACATGCCGCTGCCTGACATCGCCGCCCAGCCGGTCGAGCAATCGCCGCAGGCCTGGACGGACAGTCTGCGGGGGTTTGTCGATGCCGGTCTTTGCGAGATGACCGGCGTCGCCCCGTTGCAGCCCAACTGGGTGTACGAAGGGCACAGGATCGATTTCAAACATGTCATCATGATCGCCGTGCAGCATGATTACGACGCGATCGAAAGAGCGCCGGATACGTCCGCGGGCCTAGAGGTGATGCGGCAATACGGCCGTGCGGCGGCAGCGGCCAAGGAGATTGCGGCCTGGCTGCGCCGACAGGGCTGGGATGCAGACCCGGTCACCGGGCCGATGACCGGCGCGCTGGCCCTGATCCCGCCCGCGCTGGCGTGCGGGTTTGGTGAACTGGGCAAGCATGGCTCGATCATCAACCCGGAATTCGGCGCGTCATTCCGGCTTTCGGCCGTGCTCACCGACGCCCCGTTTGCGCCGACCCCGGCCCAAAGCCACGGCATCGAAGGGTTTTGTCAGAATTGCCGGGTTTGCGAGGATGCCTGCCCGCCCGAGGCGCTCTTTCCCGAAAAGAAAACCGTACGAGGCGAAACCAAATGGTATGTCGATTTCGACAAATGCCTGCCGTTCTTCAACGAAACCCATGGCTGCGCGATCTGCATCGCGGTCTGTCCCTGGTCGCGGCCGGGCATCGGGCCGAACCTTGCCGAAAAACTCGCCCGTCGCGAGGACAGAAAAAGCGGTTCCACCTGACCCGCCTTCCCGGACCGCTGTTGCGTTGTGCGCGTGGGGCTCAGATCCGTTCGATCGCCAGCGCGATGCCCTGACCGCCACCGATGCACATGGTGACCAGCGCTTTCGATCCGCCCGTGCGTTCAAGCTCGTAAAGCGCCTTGACCGTAATGATCGCACCCGTGGCCCCAACCGGATGGCCAAGCGCAATGGCCCCGCCATTGGGGTTCACCTTGGCCGCGTCCAGCCCCAGTTCCTTGTTCACGGCCAAAGCCTGCGCGGCAAAGGCCTCGTTCGATTCGATCACATCAAAATCCGTGACCGACAGCCCGGTCCTCTTCATCAGGTTCTGTACCGCCGGGATCGGCCCGACCCCCATGACTTCGGGCCGGACACCGGCATGGGCATACCCCAGAACGCGGGCCTTGGGTTTCAGCCCGGCGCGGTTGGCGGCATCCGCACTGGCAAGCACAATCGCGGCCGCCCCGTCATTGATACCGCTTGCATTGCCCGCCGTGACGCGGCCGTCCTTTTTGAAGACCGCGCGCAGGCCTGCGAGGGCCTCGGCACTGGTCGCCTTGGGATGCTCGTCGACCTTGAAATCGACCATGTCGCGTTTGACCTTGACCTGAACCGGCGTGATCTGAGACTCAAACCGGCCGCTTTCGATGGCTGCTGCTGCGCGGCTCTGACTGGTCAGAGCAAATCCGTCCATGTCCTCGCGCGTGATCTGGTGCTCGTCGGCCACGTTTTCCGCTGTCACGCCCATATGCCCGGTGCCAAACGGGCAGTTCAACGCACCCAGCATCATGTCCATAGAGCGCACGTCGCCCATCTTCTGCCCCCACCGCGCCTGCGGCAGGATGTAGGGGCTGCGAGACATGCTCTCGGCCCCGCCGGCCAGCGCAAATTCGGCGTCACCCAGCATTACCGACTGCACTGCCGACACGATGGCCTGTGCGCCCGATCCGCACAGACGGTTGACGTTCATCGCCGGTGTGCTTTCGGGGATGCCCGCCTGCATCGCGGCAACGCGGCTCAGATACATGTCGCGCGGTTCGGTGTTGATGACATGGCCAAAGACGACATTGCCGATCTGGCCGCCCTCGACGCCCGAGCGTTCCATCGCCGCTTCGGCCGCCACGGTGCCCAGATCGATCGGCGCGGTGCTGGCCAGCGCGCCTCCAAAGGTGCCAATCGCGGTTCGCGCCCCATCCAAAATCACAACATCGGTCATCCGGCCAGTCCTCCTTGATCCGTTGCGGCAGTAAAGCGGTTGCAGCAACAGGGTGTCAGCATTGGCACCTGGTCACAACCACCGCTTGACAATCCGAGCGCTCGAACGAAACATTCCGCTATGACGGAGAATGCGGACGCCATATTGTCACAACTGCCCGCGCGCCTGAAAGAGGCGCGGCGGGATCAGGGCCTGTCGCTTGATGCGGTGGCCAAACGGTCCGGCGTGTCCCGGTCAATGGTCAGCCAGATCGAACGCGGGGAGAGCAGCCCGACCATCGCCACCTTGCTGAACCTGACCCGCGCGCTCCAGGTCGATTTCGCGGGGCTCTTGGGCGAGGCTGACGCAGAACCGGGGATCGAGGTTCTGACCGAGGCCGACCTGCCGGTGATCGACAAGCTTGGGCAGGCGTGCCGGATCCTCATCCTCTCCGCGCCGGAGGAGGTCGGAAGACATGAATTCTATCGCCTCGAATTCGGGCATGGCGGACGTCTGGACAGCCAGCCGCACCGCCGCGGCGCGCGCGAGCAGTTCATGGTGCTGACCGGGGCTGTTACTGTCTCGGCCGGTGACGATACGGTCCGGCTGAACGCGGGCGACACGGCGCGCTACGCTGCGGATCAGACACATGCCATTGCATCGGTCGATGGGCCAGCCACCGGATATCTGCTGGTGCGCGACGCCTGATTTCCAGTTTCACGGATTTTTGTCCGTAATCCTGAATTTCCGATATTTCGGAATCACATCCGACATGGTAGAGTCACCTCGAAAAGGAGGCCCTGCCCATGTCCACCGCGTTCCTGCACCACGTCACAGACACTCTGCGCCAGATCGAAGCGGACGGGATGATGAAACGCGAGCGGCTGATCACCTCGCCGCAGGGCGGGCAGGTCACAGTGGGCGCGCGCCAGGTGATCAACCTCTGCGCCAACAACTACCTTGGCCTGGCCGATCATCCCGATCTGGTCGACGCGGCGCGCGACGCCCTGTCACCGCGCGGGTTTGGCATGGCAAGCGTGCGCTTCATCTGCGGCACACAAGACATTCACCGGCAGCTAGAACAGCGACTGGCAAGCTATCTGGATCTCGACGATGCGATACTCTTCGCCGCCTGTTTCGACGCAAATGGCGGTTTGTTCGAGCCGCTTTTGGGCCCGGAAGACGCGATCGTGTCCGATGCTTTGAACCACGCGTCGATCATCGACGGCATTCGGCTCTGCAAGGCCAAACGCTACCGGTATCTGAACAATGACATGGCCGATCTGGAAGCCTGGTTGAAACAAGCGCGGGCGGATGGTGCGCGCCACATCATGATCGCGACGGATGGCGTATTCAGCATGGATGGCTATTTGGCCAACCTGCCGAAAATCCGCGAACTGGCCGATCAATATGACGCGCTGGTTATGGTCGATGACTGCCATGCCACAGGGTTCATGGGGCCGCAGGGCCGGGGCACGCCCGCCCATGCCGGGGTGCGCGCGGATATCCTGACCGGGACCCTGGGCAAGGCGCTTGGCGGCGCCATCGGTGGCTATATCGCGGCGCCGCAGCCAGTGATCGATCTTTTGCGGCAACGGGCGCGTCCCTATCTCTTTTCCAACTCGCTGCCTCCGGCAATCGTGGCTGCAGGGCTCAAGGCGCTTGACCTTGTCGAGGCCGGCGATGACCTGCGCGCGCGGCTTTTCGACAATGCCGCCTTCTGGCGCGCGGGGCTCACCGATCTGGGCTTTGATCTCCTGCCCGGGGAACACCCGATCATCCCGGTCATGCTGGGCGAGGCGCAACTGGCGCAAGACATGGCCGCGCGGCTTTTTGACGAAGGTGTTTATGTCGCGGGGTTCTTCTATCCGGTTGTGCCACGCGGGCAGGCGCGGATCCGGACGCAGATGAATGCGGCTCTGACACGGGATGAATTGACCCGCGCGCTGGCCGCGTTCGAACGCGTCGGCAAGGATCTGGGGGTGATCTGATGCGCAACCAGATGAAAGCGCTGTGCAAACGTCATCCACGCGAAGGCTTGTGGCTTGAAACCACGCCGGTGCCCGGGATTGGTCCCGATGACGTGCTGATCCGGATCAACAAGACCGGCATTTGCGGCACCGATATCCACATCTGGAACTGGGACGACTGGGCGCAGAAAACCGTGCCCGTTCCCCTGATCACCGGGCACGAATTCGCCGGACGGATCGTCGAACTGGGTCGCGGTGTCGAGGGGCTGGAAATCGGCCAGCGCTGCAGCGGCGAAGGCCATCTGATCGGCCATCAGTCGCGGCAGTCGCGCGCCGGCAAGTTTCACCTCGACCCCGAGACGCGCGGCATCGGCGTGAACGAACAGGGCGCGTTTGCGGAATATCTGCGCCTGCCCGCCTTCAACGTGGTGCCGTTGCCGGACGAGATCGACGACGACATCGGTGCGATCCTCGATCCGCTGGGAAATGCGGTCCACACGGCGCTGAGCTTTGATCTGGTGGGAGAGGATGTTCTGGTCACCGGTGCCGGTCCCATCGGCATCATGGCCGCCGCTGTCGCCCGGCATGTGGGCGCCCGGCATGTCGTCATCACTGATGTGAATGCCGACCGTTTAAGCCTTGCGCAGAAGGTGGCGGATGTGGTCCCGGTGAATGTCGCGACCGAGGATCTGAACGACACCATGGCCCGGCTGAACATGCGCGAAGGCTTTGATGTTGGGCTCGAGATGTCGGGCAATCAGGCCGGGCTGGATCAGATGGTCGAGGCGCTGGTGATGGGCGGCCGGATCGCGCTGCTGGGCATTCCGCCGGGCAAAAGCCCCGTGGACTGGAGCCGGATCGTGTTCAAGGCAATCACGATCAAGGGGGTCTATGGTCGCGAGATCTTCGAGACCTGGTACAAGATGATCGCGATGCTCCAGAACGGGCTGGACGTGCGCAAGGTGATCACCCATCGGTTCCCGGCGGACGCGTTCGCGGAAGGCTTTGCCGCGATGAAATCTGGCGCCAGCGGCAAGGTCGTTCTGGATTGGCGGGCTTGACCGTGCGGGTCAGCGACGACGCCGCAGCGGCTCGAGCGGGACCCGCCCGCCGCGCGTGAGGTACCAGGCCCGATCGCCTTCGAAGACAGCAACCGTTACCGGTCGGCCATATCCCGCACCGCTGTCGAGGTTCACCCGGTTGCCGTAATGGGTGGCGCGTTCGACCGGTGTGTGGCCATGCACGATAAGCTTGGGGTGCGGCCGCGCGTAATCGTGGAATTCGGTCCGGATCCAGACCAGATCCTCTTCGTCCTGCGCATGAAGCGGCACGCCGGGGCGGATGCCGGCATGGGCAAAAAACAGGCTCTCGGTCTCGTAGGTCAAGGGCAGCGCGTTGAGAAACGACACGTGCGATTGCGGCACCGTCTCGGCGGCCTGACTGCGCAAATCCTTCAACCGCATCCGGTCAACCACGGCAATGTCATAACTTTGCAGCGTGGCGATACCGCCAAGTGCTTCGTGGAACCAGTGGTAACCGACCAGAAGATGAGCGTCGTGGCGGGGCGGCGATTCCATGAACCACTGGAACATGCGGTCGTGGTTGCCCTTGAGCGTGATCCAGTTTCGGCCCTGTGCCATGCCGTCGACAAGACGATCAATCACGCCACGGCTGTCCGGACCCCGGTCAACATAG
This sequence comes from Pseudomonadota bacterium, assembly GCA_039195015.1. Taxonomy (GTDB): domain Bacteria; phylum Pseudomonadota; class Alphaproteobacteria; order Rhodobacterales; family Rhodobacteraceae; genus JBCCVT01. The sequence goes on along the minus strand of JBCCVT010000002.1, from coordinate 31,317 downwards.
TCGCCGAGAAACACCACCAAAGCGTCCTGCCCGCCATCCATCCCGATCAGATCGATGGCGAGATCGAACTGATCGGAGTAGCCGTGAATGTCGCCGATGGCATAGATGGGCTGGGTCATGGCGCGGATCCTGTCAGGTGATGCAACCAGTGCACGACACGAGCGCAATTGGAAACCCTCGTGCCGATGTCGTCGGAAACGGGTCGGGGCCGCCCTGGGGCGGCCCGGATTTCGTCAAGCCACGTCAAATTCCAGCGGCTTGATCTGCGTAAAGAGACCGGTCTCGGCAAGCTTGGCGCGCGCTTCCGCCGGGACCGGTTCGTCGACATAAAGCAGGGCGATGGCCTCGCCACCCGCCTCGGACCGGCCGAGCGTGAAGTTCGCGATATTGACGCCGTTGTCGCCCATCGTATGGCCGAGCGCGCCGATGATGCCGGGCACGTCTTCGTTCGTGGTGTAGAGCATGTGGCGGCCGACCTCGGCATCGATATTGATGCCCTTGATCTGGATGAACCGGGGCTTGCCGTCGCTGAAGACCGTGCCACCGATCGAGCGCTCGCGCTTTTCGGTCACCACGGTCACCTTGATGTAGCCTTCGAAAGCGCCCGACTTGTCCTGCCGGGTCGTGGAGATCTGGATGCCGCGCTCCTTGGCGACGACCGGGGCCGACACCATGTTCACGTCCGGATTGAACCGTTTCATGATGCCCGCGACGACGGCGCAGTTCAGCGCATCGAGATTCATGGTTGCCGCCACCCCGTCGTAAAGGATGTTGATCGCCTTGAGCGGTTCATCCGTCATCTGGCCGACAAACGACCCAAGATGCCCTGCAAGTTTGACCCAGGGGCCCATGACACGCGCCTCCTCGGCGGTGACCGAGGGCATGTTGAGCGCGTTTTCCACCGCTCCGGTGAGCAGATAATTCGACATCTGCTCGGCCACCTGGAGGGCGACGTTTTCCTGCGCCTCGGTCGTGGCGGCGCCCAGATGCGGCGTGCAGACCACATTTGGCAGATCGAAGAGAGGGTTCTCCTTGGCCGGTTCGACGCTGAAGACGTCAAAGGCCGCGCCGGCCACGTGACCGGATGTGAGACCCTCCGCCAGCGCTTCTTCGTCGACCAGACCGCCGCGCGCGCAGTTGATGATCCGCACGCCGGGCTTGGTCTTGGCCAGCGCCTCGCGGCTGAGAATGTTGCGGGTCTGATCGGTCAAAGGCACGTGCAGGGTGATGAAATCGGCGCGTGCGAGCAGATCGTCGAGTTCGACCTTTTCGACCTGCATCTGCGCGGCCTTTTCCTCGCCCAGATAGGGATCATAGGCGATGACTTTCATCTTGAGGCCGCGCGCCCGGTCGCAGACGATGCCGCCGATATTGCCAGCACCGATGACGCCCAGCGTTTTTCCGGTGAGCTCGACACCCATAAACTTGGACTTCTCCCATTTGCCGGCATGGGTGGAGGTGCTGGCCTCGGGGATTTGGCGCGCGACGGCGAACATCATCGCGATGGCATGCTCGGCCGTGGTGATCATGTTGCCAAACGGCGTGTTCATGACGATCACACCTTTCTTCGACGCGGCATCCTTGTCGATGTTGTCGGTGCCGATGCCGGCACGACCGATGACTTTCAGGCCGTTGGCCTGGTCGAGGATCGTCGGCGTGACCTTGGTGGCCGAACGGATGGCCAGGCCGTCATACTGGCCGATGATTTCGGCCAGCCTGTCCTTGTCCTTGCCCACATCGGGCATGAAATCCACGTCGATGCCGCGATCACGGAAGATCTGTAAGGCGGTTTCGCTGAGCTTGTCGGAGACGAGCACTTTGGGAGCCATGGAAAGCGTCCTTCTTGGCTGAGAGATCGGTGGCTCGTCGGTCCCTGCGGTCCCTTCTCGCGAAAAGGGACTGAAAGGACCGATGAGCGCTCTTTGGTTCAGGCGGCGGCGGATTGCGCTACGATTTCGGATTCAAAAGCCCATGTGAGCCAGGGCAGCATGGCCTCGATGTCGGCAGTCTCGACGGTTCCGCCGCACCAGATGCGCAAACCCGGAGGCGCATCACGATACCCACCGATATCGAGTGCAACACCTTCGGTATCGAGGCGTTTCGCCACGGATTTGGCAAAACCGGCCCCGTCGACAATGCGGGCATCTGTGAATTTCAGGCAGACGCTTGTATTCGATCGTGTCGCAGGATCAGCAGCCAGAAAACCGATCCAGTCGTGTTGTGCCACGAAATCCGCGATCGCGGCGGCATTCGCATCGGCACGCGCCATCAGTCCGGCAAGACCGCCAACCGAGCGCGCCCAGTCAAGACATTGCAGGTAGTCTTCCACGGCCAGCATGGAGGGCGTGTTGATCGTTTCGCCCCTGAAGACACCTTCAATCAGCGCTCCGCCCTTGGTGAGCCGGAAGATCTTGGGCAGGGGCCAGGGCGGCGTGTAGCTTTCCAGCCGCGCCACTGCGCGCGGGCTGAGGATCAGCATGCCATGCGCGGCCTCTCCGCCCAGAACCTTCTGCCAGGAAAACGTCACCACATCCAGCTTGTCCCAGGGCAGGTCCTGCGCAAAGGCGGCCGAGGTGGCGTCGCACAGTGTCAGGCCGGCACGATTCGCCGGGATCACATCTCCGCTGGGCACGCGCACGCCCGAGGTCGTGCCGTTCCACGTAAAGCAGACATCCTTGTTCCAATCGACGGCGCCAAGATCCACGATCTGCCCGTAATCGGCTTTGGTCACCTTGGCATCGAGCTTCAGCTGCTTGACCGCATCCGTGACCCAGCCCGAGCCAAAACTTTCCCAGGCCAGCATCTCGACCGCCCGTTCGCCCAATAGGTTCCACATCGCCATCTCGAACGCACCGGTATCCGAGGCGGGCACAATCCCGATCCGATAATCCTCGGGCACGCCGAGGATCTCGCGCGTCTCGTCGATCGCAGCCTTGAGCTTGGCCTTGCCGATGGCGGCCCGGTGCGACCGTCCAAGCGCAGCTTCGCCCAAATTGGCCAAGTCGAATACGGGGGGTTTGGCACAGGGGCCAGACGAAAAACGCGGATTCGCCGGCCGCGTTGCCGGTGCTTCAATAGCCATTACTGCTACCCTTCCAGATAATCGCCCCTCGTTGGGGAGGGGTGTCCCGCGCACCGGAATAGGGCGCGCGTCGGGCTGGCACAACAGAAAAAACATCTCTATAGCGCCGCCTGAGCCGCCAATTGCGACACCGCGCGTCACTATCGGAAACTCTGCCCATGTTCGTTGCCACTCTGATCGCCCGGCCCGGATCGCTGGAGCCCGCGCTGGCCGAAGCCGTGCGCAATGCCTGGGGTGGCGGGTCGCTCGACTGGCTTGCGCCGGATGAAGCGACCGCATTCGACATACCGCACAAGCCCGATAACCAATGGAAGGTCTGGCAGGATCTTCAGGATCTGCGCGTGGATCTCTGTGTTCAGCCCGCAGAGGGACGACGCAAACAGATGCTGTTGGCCGATATGGACAGCACGATGATCCAGCAGGAATGCATTGATGAACTGGCCGATGTCGCCGGTGTCGGCGACCGCGTAAAAGAGATCACCGCGCGGGCGATGAACGGCGATCTGGATTTCGAGGGCGCGCTCACTGAACGGGTAAGCCTGCTGAGCGGACTTGATGCGCGGATGATCGATCACGTGCTTGAAAGGCGGATCACGCATATGCCGGGCGGTGCCACATTGGTCGCCACCATGAAACAAAACGGGGCCTATGCGGCGCTGGTCTCGGGCGGTTTCACGTTCTTCACTCAATCCGTGGCCGCGGCTTTGGGCTTTGATGAGCACCGGGCAAACTGTTTGATCATCAAGAACGGGCAATTCACGGGCGAGGTGGAACGGCCGATCCTGGGACGCGATGCGAAGGTGCGCGCGCTTGAGGAGATCACCGAACGTCTCGGTCTGAGTGAGGCCGATGTGCTGGCGGTTGGCGATGGTGCAAACGATCTCGGCATGCTGTCGCGCGCGGGATCGGGGGTTGCGCTGCATGCGAAACCCGCGGTTGCGGCACAGTGTGAGCTGCGCATCAACCACGGTGACCTGACCGCGCTTTTGTACCTGCAAGGCTACGCGCGCGATGCGTTTGTCTCGCCATGACGTGGCGACCGCCTTGGGAACGGCGTAATGCCGGCGCCTTGGCGCGGCTGATGTATCGGTCTGTCCCTAAAATGCGGGACGCTGTTCCCTGACCCAATGCCTGACCTGCCTCGCGCGGCCAGTAACAGGCTCTAAACAAGCCCTTCGGCGGGCCTTATGAAGGCGGCGTTGATCCCGCGCCGGTTCGGCATGGGCGCATTCATGTAGGAGCGGGTCACGGGGTGCTCTGCCTTGAGCACACCCAACTGCACCAAAAGGGCGGCGATCGCGCATTCGCTTGCCCGGGTGGCTCCGTCCGCGATCTTGAGCGCCACGCCAAGCCGTTTCTCGGGCAGGATTGCGACAAAAACCGCCTCGGCACCGGTCTTGACCGCGACCTTGCCATTCATTGCGCGCATCAAAGCGGTGCAGGCGCGGCCTTCGCCGGCCACAAGATCGGGATGGGTCACCATCGCCTCGACCAATCGTGCGGCCGACTGGCTGGCGAGATCGTTGCGCCGGCCGGCGGATGCGAACCACGCCATTGCCCGCGCAAGACCGGCAACGGTTGTGGCGAAGTTCGGCGCCGAACATCCGTCGATACCCCAAGTGGGGCTGTCCTCGCCGGTCGCGTCCTCAAACGCGGCTTTGGACGCCACCTGCACCGGGTGGTCGATGTCGATGTATTCGGGACCGGCGCCGACATGCCGGGTCAATGTCAGGAATCCCGCATGTTTGCCCGAGCAATTGTTGTGCATCTGACAGGGCGCCGCATCGCGCCGGATCAGATCCCGCATCGCGTCCGGATCGTCCGGCATCTGCGGCCCACAGCGAAAGGCGTCATCCTCAAGATCCAGGGTCGTTATCCAGTTCCGCACACGATCGGTGTGGATCGCAGCCCCGTTATGCGAGGCGCAGGCCAGTGCCAGATGCTCGGGCGTCAGACCGTGCGCATCCGCCGCGCCCGAGGTCAAAAGCGGCAGCGCCTGGATCATCTTCGCTGAGCTTCGCGGATAAATCACCGCCTGCGGATCGCCCCAGGCAGCCACGATCTGACCAGTCTCGTCACAGATGACGGCATGGCCGAGATGCGCGCTTTCCAAAAGCGCACCGCGCCAAATTTCGACCATAGGAACCGGAGCGGTCATCACATCCTCGTATCGTGGCGATTTCCTGCTAATCGGGCTTTCACCCGTAGTGCTCTTTACGGTACTGTGCTTTCGTCATCAAGCGACGGGCCCCTTGAAGACCGAGGCATCGGAACTCGGCAAGTGCCCGAAAAAATTGAGGTTTGCGACAGTCTGGAGGCTGTAGAAATGGTATTCAAGCACATCCTTGCCACGATGGGTATGTGCATGGCCGCATCGGCCATCGGAACAAGCGTCACGGCGCAGCAAGTCAGCACCAATGTGGTTGCCGACAAAACGGACTGGACCGTTTTTGTCGAAGACGACCCCAAGGAATGCTGGGGGGTGTCAGCGCCCAAGGAAACGGTGAACACCCGCGACGGCCGTGTGGTCGCCGTGCGGCGCAGTGATATCCTGCTCTTTGTCTTTTACCGCCCTGACGCGGATGTCAAAGGCCAGGTGACCTTTACCGGCGGCTATCCCTTTGCCGAAGGCTCGACCGTGAACCTGAATATCGGCGGCACCGAATTCGAACTGATGACGGTGCCAAATGATCCCGATACACCCAGCGACGACCGCGAATGGGCATGGGCGGTAACCTCGTCGGACGACGCAAAGATCGTGACCGCGATGAAGCGCGGCACGCAGGCGGTGCTGACGGGACGGTCGGCGCGCGGCACCCAGACGAAAGATACCTTCTCGCTTCTGGGCTTTACCGCCGCGATCGAAGACGCCGAACAGCGCTGCGGGTCGAACTGATCAGGGTGACACGGACCGGCGGTGCGCATGTCGCGGTGATTTCTTTTGATCGCCGCGCGTTTTCCTATATAGAGGCGCATCCAGCCCAGAGATGAGTCGCCCACCATGTCCGCCAGCGCGCCGATCACCCAGGATGTCATGACGATCCCCCGGAATTTGCCCGAGGGGCCGATCAACCTTGTCGGGCTGACGCGCGCGGCCATGCGCGATGCGCTGATCGCGCAAGGTACGCCCGAGAAACAGGCCAAGATGCGGGTGCGGCAGATCTGGCAATGGATCTACCAATGGGGTGTGCGCGACTTCGCGCAAATGACAAACCTCGCCAAGACCTATCGCGCCGAGCTGGCCGAGACATTTGTGATCGAGACCCCTGAAATGGTGTCAAAGCAGGTCTCGGCCGATGGCACACGGAAATACCTCGCGCGCATCGCGGGCGGTCACGAGGTCGAGGTCGTCTATATTCCCGAAGCGGATCGCGGTACGCTTTGCGTGTCGTCCCAGGTGGGTTGCACCCTGACCTGTTCCTTCTGTCACACCGGCACGCAAAAACTGGTACGCAACCTCACAGCCGGAGAGATTGTCGGCCAGGTGATGATGGCGCGGGATGATCTGGGCGAGTGGCCCGAGATCGGCGCGCCCAAGGACGAGACACGGCTCTTGTCCAACATCGTTCTGATGGGCATGGGTGAGCCGCTCTACAATTTCGACAACGTGCGCGACGCCATGAAGATCGCGATGGATCCCGAAGGCATCTCGCTCAGCCGCCGCCGGATCACGCTCTCCACAAGCGGTGTTGTCCCGGAAATCGCGCGCACCGCCGAAGAGATCGGCTGCCAGCTTGCAATCTCGTTCCATGCCACGACGGATGATGTGCGCAACCGCCTCGTGCCGATCAACAAACGGTGGAACATCGAAGAGCTTCTGGCCGCACTTGCAACCTACCCCAAGGCGTCCAACTCTGAACGGATCACATTTGAATACGTGATGCTCGACGGGGTGAACGACAGCGATGATGACGCGCGCCGACTGATTGACCACATCAAGCGCCACCAGATACCGGCCAAGATCAATCTGATCCCGTTCAATGAATGGCCCGGGGCTCCGTATAAACGCTCGTCGAACAACCGGATCCGGGCCTTCGCGGATATCGTCTACAAGGCCGGCTATGCGTCGCCCATCCGAACACCGCGCGGCGAAGACATCATGGCCGCCTGCGGACAGTTGAAATCGGCCACCGAACGCGCGCGCAAGTCCCGCGCTCAGATTGCTGCCGAGGCCGGTTTGCAATCCTGACCGCGACGCGCGCGCGAACACTATAATTCCCAATTTCGGCTCAATTTGCGCCCTCAGCGCATGCCAGACCTGTGGCGGGGTGTGTCATAGGGAGACTGCCAATTATGGTTGAGATGGGAAACAGCGGCATCGAGCCGCGTGTTCTGTCACTGGTCAGTGACGAACGCAGAAAGGCGCTGAGCCTGCGGGAATGGAAGTTTCGCCTGGCCGGCTATGGCTACACGGTCGAAGACAGAAACGGCGTGCAGGTTCTGAAAACCATATCGAACGGCGCCGTCCTTGGCGTGCTGCCCGGCGAACTGGCCTGAAGACCCGGTCGCGGCCCGTTTTGCGCGACCCAGAGGCCGATCGGCACCGACGCCCATGATCAGGCCCGAGCACGCTGCTTTTTTCTGGTCAAAAATACGCCGGGGGAGTCGCACGCAGTGCGGCGGGAGCAGAGCTCCCATTTGGTCGGATCACTGAAAGTGATCCGAAACCAGGCGCTTCTAGGAAAGGCGGCCCAATCACTCCCGACCGGGGATCACATCGCGCGGCGGCGCGGGTTCCCAGCGGCTGATCAGATCCACCGCCTCATCTGCGGTATCGACAAAGCGAAAGAGATCCAGATCCTGCGCCGCGATCGTGCCCGAGGCCGACAGCGCCTCCCAGTTGATAACGCTCTCCCAGAACTCCCGCCCGAACAACAGGAACGGCACACGTTCCATGCGACCGGTCTGGATCAGTGTCAGAGCTTCGAACATCTCGTCCATCGTGCCAAAGCCGCCAGGAAAGATGCAGATCGCCCGCGCCCGCATCAGGAAATGCATCTTGCGGATCGCGAAGTAATGAAAATTGAAACTCAGGGACGGCGTGACATGCAGGTTCGGCGCCTGTTCATGCGGCAGCACAATGCTGAGCCCGATCGACATGCCCCCCGCATCCTCGGCCCCACGGTTGCCCGCCTCCATCACGCCCGGCCCGCCCCCCGTCACGATGACGAACTCGCGGCCTCCGGAGTCCAGTGATCGTTCGGTCATCTTGCGCGCAAAGAGCCGGGCCTCGTCATAGAACGATGACAGCTCTGCCAGCATCGGCGTGCGCGCACTGTCCTTTTGCGCGGGCTCCGGGATGCGCGCGCCGCCAAACATCACAACCGTGCTGTCTATGCCGTGTTCGTCCAGCAAAAGCTGAGGTTTCAGCAACTCTAGCTGCAACCGCACCGGACGCAGATCCTCGCGGCAGAGAAAATCCTCATCCGCAAAGGCCAGGCGATAGGATGGCGACCGGGTCTGCGGTGTTTCGGGCACCTCATGTGCGGTGCTCCGATCGTCGCGTGCATCGCGAAAGCGGCTGTGGCGGTCGTCATTCATCGGCCTGAGGTCCCGGGTTGCGTCTCTGACCCAGCCCTATAGGGTTCGTGCGGCCAATACCAGACGAAGGGCTTCAGGAATGAACTGGCAGGACGCGATCACCGAGGCCGCGGACCGGATCGCGGGTCACGTTCGGGAAACGCCGGTGATGATGGCCGACAGTCTCGGCCTGAATGAGCCTGTGGCGCTCAAGCTCGAACATCTCCAGCACACCGGCAGTTTCAAGGCGCGCGGAGCATTCAACACTTTGCTTGCCGGCCCTGTGCCGGACGCGGGTCTTGTCGCGGCCAGCGGTGGCAATCACGGCGCAGCGGTTGCCTTTGCGGCGCAGGCTTTGGGTCACCCGGCGCATATCTTCGTGCCGGAAATGGCGGGCCCGGCGAAGATCGCGCTGATCCGCGAAACCGGTGCCGCGCTGACCGTCGTTCCGGGCGCTTATTCTGACGCCCTCTTTGCTGCGGAAACCTTTGAACGCAAAACCGGCGCGATACAGATCCATGCGTATGACGCGGTTCCAACGCTCGTGGGCCAGGGAACCTGCATGCGCGAATGGGAAGCGCAAGGCCTTGACGCGGACACGATCCTGATCGCGGTTGGCGGCGGCGGCCTCATCGGTGGTGCGCTGGCCTGGCTGCAGGGGCGGCTTAAGGTCGTGGCGGTTGAGCCCGAGACCGCCTGCGCCTTGCACGCGGCCCTGAACGCAAGGGCCCGGGTTGATGTCGAGGTCTCGGGCGTCGCCGTCAATTCGCTGGGGGCCAAGCGGATCGGCCAGCTTTGCTTTGATCTGGCCCAGGGGATCACATCCGTCACGGTGTCAGATGAAGCGATCCTTGCCGCACAGAGCCTGCTTTGGCGACGCATGCGCCTGCTCGTCGAACCTGGAGGCGCCACGGCTTTGGCAGCGTTGACCTCGGGCGCATATGTGCCGAAATCGGGAGAGCGTGTGGCGGTGCTGCTGTGCGGCGGTAACGTGGCGCCTGATCCATTGCCCAACCCCGTGGTGTAAGGTGCCCGCGCACCGCCCGACTTCAATCGTGCACGTCGCCCAGACCCCCAAGCGGCAGATCCCTTGAAACCCGCATTGAGTAACGCCTCAATGCACCGTATAGGCGGTCTGAACCGGATTGCGAGGGGGATCCCATGTCGAACGCACTGCTTGAAACCGCCATCGAAGCCGCATGGGATGCGCGCGACACGATCACACCCGCCACAACCGGCGAGACACGCGAGGCCATCGAGGACACGCTGAACGCTCTCGACAGTGGCACATTGCGCGTTGCCGAGCGTCAGGATGACGGGCAGTGGCACGTGAATCAATGGGCAAAGAAGGCCGTTCTTTTGGGCTTTCGCCTGAAAGACATGGAGATCCAGCCCGGCGGCCCGCAAGGCGGTGGCTGGTGGGACAAGGTTGACAGCAAGTTCGCGGGCTGGGGAGAAAACCAGTGGCGCGCGGCCGGGTTTCGCGCCGTGCCAAACTGTGTCGTGCGCAAATCAGCATTTGTGGCACCAGGCGTCGTGCTGATGCCGTCCTTCGTCAACCTTGGCGCCTATGTCGACAGCGGCACCATGGTCGACACCTGGGCCACGGTGGGCAGTTGCGCGCAGATCGGCAAGAACGTGCATTTGTCTGGCGGTGTCGGGATCGGCGGAGTGCTGGAGCCGATGCAGGCCGGACCGACGATCATCGAAGACAACTGCTTTATCGGCGCCCGTTCGGAAGTGGTCGAAGGCGTCATCGTGCGGGAAGGGTCTGTTCTGGGGATGGGTGTCTATATCGGGCAATCCACCAAGATCGTCGACCGCGCGAGCGGCGAGGTGATGTACGGCGAAGTGCCACCCTATTCGGTGGTGGTGTCCGGATCGATGCCGTCGACCGGCGGTGTCAGCCTCTACTGCGCTGTGATCGTGAAACGGGTCGACGAACGCACGCGGTCGAAGACCGGCATCAACGAGCTGCTGCGGGACTGACCGCAAGCTGCCAAAAGCGGAACCGTTCACGACCGCGCCGGGGTGCAATTGACCGCGCCGCCCTGCACGATCTAAAGCACGAGCCATGGAAAAGAAGTCGAAGTCACGACAGCAGGTCTATACGTTGCTCGTCCAGATCGGGCGCAAGGCGGGCGACGGGTTGCCCGAAGGTTCCACAGGTGCGGCGCTGATGTGCTTTGCAAGTGGCGTGGACGAGGCCGAGGCGGTGCGCGAAACGGTCGCCATTCTGAAACAGGCGGACACCGCGCCCTTGGATGTGACCGGCTATGGCACACTAGCGGAACGTCTGGAAGCCGGTCACGACATTGCCGAGGATGAACGCGCGCTGATGGACCGCGCCCTCGCCGAAAACGCGGTGATCGTCGCACAGATGACGCCGTTTTTTGGCGACGAAGCTAATGAGGCGTAGCGCCTGTTCGCGCGAACGCTCAGGGTCGACGATTACAACCGGTTACCGAACCACTTGCGATAGATCGCCTCGTAAGTGCCGTCCTCGCGCAACGCGAGAAGCGCTTGATTGACGTCCTCGACAAGCGGGCTGCCGGTCGGGAATACGATCCCGTAATTCTCACGCAGGAAAACGGGACCGGCCAGAGATCCGATGTCGCGCCCCTCATGTGTCACGTAGTAGGACAGGATGGGCGCGTCAAAGACCACGGCGTCGATCTGGCCGTCTTCGAAATCGCGCAACAAAGAATCGAGACCCGGGTAGCTTGCATAGTCGATCTCGCGGCGGTCGAGGAACCCCGCGGCGGTGGAGTTTTCGATCGTGGCCACGCGCTGTCCGTAAAGGTCGTTCACGGAGTTGACCGACCCGGTAATCGCTTCGACCGTCAGCGCTGCGGTGATGCGGGCCACGAAGACGGACACGATGAAGAGCGATGACACCACAAGGACAACGCCAAACAGCCGTCCGAACAGCGTACGCGGGACGCGCTCTTCAAAGCCGCCATTCACCACAAGGTTCAGGGCCCACCAGAAGGACGGGAACCATGCCTCGCGAGCGGGGCGGTCGAAATAGGGCTGCGCGCGCCGTTCAAAAAACCACATGATCATGCCGCCGCCCATCAGCAGCAGGAATGCGATTCCGATCGCGATGAGAAGGTCAGGCGACAGGAGTGCACGGAACAAGGACCCGGTATCGCTGCCACCTCCGGTGCCCGGGACCATGATCTGAAGACCCGATTCAAAGATCGGCTGGCTGAAATCCATCTCGGTCTCGCGCGACGACGTGATCGAGATATTGGCGATCGCCAGATCGACCTGACCATCGCGCACCGCACCAAGCATTTCCGAAAAGAGCTGTTTGCGGTCCACCGAATACCCGTCCCAGCTCAGCGCCTCACCAAGCGCGGCCAACAGTTCCATCGAAAACCCGGTATCTCCCTGAATATCGGTCATCGAAAACGGCGGACGCGTCACTGTCGCAACGCTCAGGGTCTGAGACATTGCGGAATGTGCAAAAAGGCTCAGCGCAAGCAAGAGCAGGAGTTGCAGGCGTGTCATTGGTCTTTATTCGTTCGGCGGGTCGGATTCGGAATTGGTCGGTTGAACAGGGTACCCGGTCGTATACCGGTATTGATATCTATGCCACCCGATATTCTGACAGTACAGCAGCGTCAAATGGCGTCAGGCATGGACGGTTGGCACCTGGATGCTCGGGCAGCCAATCGCGCGGAATATTGCGCAAGAGACTGTCATTCAGGTCGCAATCGCGGCGGCGCATCCGCCCAAGATTTAAGCTTTTGAGCGCGGCTCCGGCGACATCAAGCGCGCAGGGGCGCGGCAAAACAAATTGCACATAGTCGACAAGCACACGGCCAGGCGCCGTCGCGGGCATCGCCGCCGGGCCCAGAAAATGGCTTGCCGGAGCCTCGACCGTTTCACTACCAAAGAGGTATTCGACCTGCGATCCGCCAAGGATCAGTCCTTGCGACGACGACACGCGGATGTCCTGCCGCAGGCCAAAGGACGGGGATTTGAGGCACAGAGGCCGCAGGCTGCCCAGGGCGGGCACGGTGCGCCGGAGCACATGCAGGATGGGATGCGTTTCGCCGTCCGTTGCGGTGATCAGATCGCCGCGGCGGAGATCCCCGGCGGCAACATAGCGGTCAGGCGTCCGAACCGGCGCTTCGGGCGACAGGCCCGGCATGGGGCCGATGGGCTCTACGACCGAGGAGACCGCAAGCCAGGTCACATGTCCTGAGACGCGCGACTGGTCATTGTCTTGCACGATCGTTCTGGCATGGCGCAGGCGCAGAGGGCTGGGAGCCGCCCCGCGCGCGGTCTGGGGGCGATCGAGGTCGGGACGCTCCAGCGCCAGCCGGGCCGTTCGCGCCGCAAGATCCCAGGCGTAAGAGATCCGCACATCGGTGAGACGCCCGGTTTCGGCGCCATCCACCATCAGATGCAGCATCTGACTGCCCTGTTCGACGACAAGAACCACCGCGCCCCCGGGCAGGGCCATAAGGCTCAAGTGGATCCCCGACGGACCCGCCCGCGTCAGACGCAGAAGGTGATGCGGCACCTGCATCGGCGGCAACTGCGCTTCGACGACGAGACTGCCTTGCGCCATCCATGCATCTTCAGGCACGGGGTCGGCCGCCGAGCAATCCAGCCCCTTCGGCGCAAACCGTCGAATGTCTCCCGATGCAACCGCGATCCAGGTCATTCCGTCAGGCAACCGCTCCTTGTGAGACCAGAACCTGCGCCTCAAAACGGCGCAGCGTGCGGCGCGCGGCGGCGCCATAGCCTGCACCTGTATGCGGGTCTAATTCAGGGAAAATGTTGCAGATTTCATCGAGCGTCCGTTGTTCGAAAAGGCTCACCGTTTGTGGGCCCGGCAGAAAGCTTTCGGTTTCGAGACCGTCGGAAAACACCACCTGATGCGCGTCAAACATCATGTGAAAGTAAGTCACGTCACCGCCTTCACGCCGGGTTATGGTCCGGTCGTTGACAAGATCCCGTGCCGCAACAAGCACCTCATCCTCGCCGAAAAGCAGCTGCGCAAGACTGTTCTGCAACAGGATCCGATGCTGCGGTGAGACGTGGACATCACCGTGCGGTCCCAATGCACCTGCGCCGATATGGATCGGGGCCAGATCACCGCGCGCCTGAACGCGCCGACTGCCGATCCAACGGATCGGACAGGGCCCGTCATCGCGGGTCTCCACAAGGTCGCCGGGCGCAAGATCTTCGATCGGCACCTCTCCGTCCGGCGTGCGGATCAGGGTTCCGGCAACGAAACACGGCACCGCGCTTGCCGTGACAAAACCGGTATCGATGTTGGTGCCATCGGTGACCGTATAGGTGAAGTTGAAGTCTTCGACATCACCATCGCCGATCAGCGTGATGATCCCCAAATCGTCAATCCGCACGCGCTGACCGGTGGCAAGCAGCACCTCGCTGCCGACCGAAACCGGGGTGCCGTTGATATGGGTGATCTCAAGGGTGCCGCCGGAATTCGATACGTCATTGGCCGTGAGATCCACGGTTTCGGTGCCCGAAGCAAAGAAGGTGATGTCGTCGGTCGTCGCAACGAGATCGGTCTGCAAACTGTTTCCGGCGATCAGCAGAGACGAATCAAAGTTTGAATCCGCGACGTCTGCGATGCCGATCCGGATCCGGTTCTCGACGCCCGCATTGACATTCATGGACAGGGTCATCGTAACTGTGAAGCCGTCCATCTCAGTGTTGAAATCACTGTCGGCGTTGTCGATGAACAGGTTCTGATTGTTGCCGGAGTTGATGTTGCCCGGGTCGGTGTCTCCGTCCCCCACCACCAGGTCGACGGGCTGATCATTGACCCAGACGCCAACGAAATCCTGATAGATCGAGTTCTGGAACTCCGGGTATTCGTCCGACGCAAACACAAACCGCATCGTCAAAACATTGCCGTCAGGGATGAAGCGCACATCGAGGAAAGACGCGTCGAATGTGTTCGCACCGGCGGCCGCATCAAACAGAGGATCCGCGTCGATGCCAGCGGTCGTGTCGGTCGACGTGTTGGTGTTCTGGTTCGCCTCACCTGTCGTGTTGGTAAAATCGGTGACAAGCCCGGTGGACAGGATGATCCCGGTTTCACCGGGCACCACGCCCAGTGAGGTGCCATTGCCGCCGGTATAGATACCGGATGAGCCTTCATCGCCTGAATAGGTGGCGCCTAGGACCTCGACGCTGTTTTCGTCAAAGATCGCCTCGGCCATCTGAGCCGCATCGGCGGTCGTTGTGATCGCCAATTCGGATGCTGCAACCATATCCTGCCTCCGCACACAAAGGAGGCAGGGCCGCGGCCACGGGCACACCCGCGCGCATAACCCAGATCGGACGGAGCCCGCCCGTCGGTTCATGACTTCGATTTCGAAGCCCTATGCCGTACCCTGCCTCGGGTTTATTGTTTTATACGAATTGATTAGCATGCCTCGTATGACGCTGTTAAGGCGATTGCGGGGCAAAGCACTTGGCTTCGCTGCATTTTCGTCACAATGCTCTTGCCGTGAGATTGCCGAAAAGGATCTGCCGATGACATCATCGCACGCTGTGACCGACGCCGCTGACCTGACCGCGCGGCTCATCCGGTGCCCGTCGGTGACGCCCGAGGAAGGTGGGGCGCTGGTGCTCTTGGAGAGCTTACTGCGCGGCGCGGGGTTCGACTGCACCCGCGTCGATCGCGGCGGCATTGCCAACCTGCTGGCCCGCTGGGGCGAGAAAGGCCATGCGCGCACGTTCGGATTCAACGGGCACACGGACGTGGTACCGGTCGGGGATCCGGATGACTGGACGACGGATCCTTTCGGTGCCGAAATCCGCGACGGGATGATGTTCGGGCGGGGTGCCACGGATATGAAATCGGGGGTGGCCGCCTTTGTCGCCGCAGCGATCGATTTCGTGCGCAACGCTCCGCCCGATGGTGCCATCCTGATTGCCATCACCGGGGACGAGGAAGCCGACGCGATTGACGGCACGACCGCCCTTCTCGACCACATGGCCGATGCCGGAGAGGTGATGTCGGTCTGCCTGGTGGGCGAACCCACCTGCCCCGAACGCATGGGCGAGATGATGAAAATCGGCAGGCGCGGCTCTATGACAGGCTATTTCACGGCTACCGGAGTGCAGGGCCATTCCGCGTATCCGCATCGAGCGCGCAATCCGATCCCAGCCCTCGCCCGGCTGGTCGATCGTCTGTCGAGCCAGTCTCTGGACGCCGGCACGGCACATTTTGACCCATCAACGCTCGCAGTGGTGACCATGGATACCGGCAATCCGGCGAACAATGTGATCCCGGCGACCACGCGCGCGACAGTCAACATCCGCTTCAACGACGCACATAGCGGCGCGAGTCTGTCGGACTGGTTGCGCGCCGAGTCCGACGCAGTGGCCGAGGCGTTCGGCGTGACCATCGACCTGCAGATCAAGATCTCGGGCGAAAGCTTTCTGACACCGCCGGGGCCGCTGTCCGAGCTTGTGGCCAATGCGGTGGCTGCCGAGACGGGCGTGCGGCCCGAATTGTCCACAACCGGGGGCACCTCGGACGCGCGGTTCATCAAGGATCACTGCCCGGTTGTGGAGTTCGGACTGGTTGGCAAGACGATGCATCAGGTCGACGAATGCGTCGAGGTGGAACAGATCCACATGCTCAAAACGGTCTATTCACGCATCTTGCAGGACTACTTCGCGTGACCTTCGAAATTGCGGAGACTGCAGATTTAGACACGTGTTTTCGGCTTCGACACGCAATTTTTGTTGATGAACAGGGCGTGCCCGTCGAAGAAGAGAAAGATGCGCTCGACCATGAGGCGATCCACCTTTTGGCGCGGGTCGATGGCGCACCTGTTGGCACCGCTCGGGTCGTGATGACAGGCGACATCGCCAAGATCGGACGCGTCTGTGTCTTGCCGGTGGCGCGCGGATCAGGGCTTGGCGCGGCGTTGATCAGGGCGGCACTGGACGTGGCGCGCGCTGAAGCGAAAGTGACCCGCGCGCGGCTCGGCGCGCAGGTCACGGCGATCGGGTTTTACGAGAAACTGGGGTTCGAGGTGGTCGGACCCGTCTATCTGGATGCCGGCATAGATCATCGGGACATGGAACAGCCGGTATGATCCGGCGCACGCTGGTCGTCATGGTGAAGGAGCCGCGCCCAGGTCGCGTCAAAACGCGCCTCGGGCGGGAGATCGGGATGACCCGGGCGGCGTGGTGGTTTCGTCACCAGACCCGTTCTCTGCTGCGGCGCATGCGCGATCCGCGTTGGCAGATCGTCCTGGCGGTGAGCCCCGATGCCGAAGGCCTGCGCAGCCCGGTTTGGCCTCGCGATCTGGCCCGGCTGCCGCAAGGCAACGGTCATCTGGGCAGGCGAATGATGCGCCAGATGCGGGCGACACCAGGGCCGGTCTGCGTGATCGGAGCCGATATTCCCGGCGTTACGCCGCGCGCTGTCTGGCATGCGTTTCAAACGTTGGGTGATCATGATGCGGTGTTCGGCCCCGCAACGGACGGAGGGTACTGGCTGGTCGGGCTCAAACACCCGTCGAGATCGCTGCTGGCCCTGCTGGATCCCGTGCGATGGTCCACCGAACACGCGCTTACCGACAGCGTCGCAGCGATCGGTGCCATGCGGATCGGCATGGTCGAAACGCTGAGCGATGTAGACACTGCAAAAGACCTGGATCGCTGGTGATTTCAGCATGACGGCGCGGGGCGTGCATGTTACGCCGAGGACATGACGCGCATCCCTTCAAAGCCCGAGATCCTGGACTGGATCGCGGCGCATCCGACGCAAACCTCAAAGCGTGACATCGCCAAGGCTTTCGGCATCAAAGGCTCCGACCGGATTGAGCTGAAACGCGTGCTGCGCGAGCTCGAGGCTGATGGTCATCTGGAAAAACGCAAGAAGGTGTATGGTGATCCCGATCGCCTGCCGCCGGTCAGCGTTTTGCAGGTCAAGGCACCGAATGACAGCGGCGATCTCTTCGCTCGCCCGTTGGAATGGCGCGGCGAAGGGGTGGAACCGATCGTGCTGGTGATCCCTCGCTCAAGCGATCCGGCACTGGGCGAAGGCGACCGGATCCTTGCCCGGCTGACGGTTGTTCATGAAGAGGATCACAACTACGAAGCGCGGCTCATCCGGCGGATCGGGAACACGCCGCGCCGGATCCTAGGTGTCTATCGCAAGGGGTCGGAAGGCGGGCGGATCGTGCCGATCGACAAGGCCGCGCAAACTGAATGGCGCGTGGCGGAGGACGCCCGGTTCGGCGCTCGCGACGGAGAATTGGTCGAAGCCGAACAGGCCGGGCCAAAGTCCCGCATGGGCCTGCCAAAGGCGCGGATCGTGACGCGGCTTGGTGATCCGAACGAACCGCGCGCGGTGTCTCTGATCGCCATTCACCAGCACGGCATCCCCGATGATTTTCCCGACGCCGTGATCGAACAGGCCGAAAAGACCAAGCCGGTGGGGTTAAGCGGCCGCGAGGATCTGCGCGACCTGCCTCTGATCACCATCGATCCGGCCGATGCACGCGACCATGACGACGCGTGTTTTGCGCAGGCCGATGACGACCCCAAAAACCCAGGTGGCTACATCATCTGGGTCGCGATCGCCGATGTCGCGGCCTATGTCCGTGCGGGTACGGCGCTCGACCGCGAAGCGCGCAAGCGCGGCAATTCGACCTATTTCCCAGACCGTGTCGTACCGATGCTGCCGGACCGTCTGTCGGGCGACCTTTGTTCCCTGCATGAAGGCGTGCCGCGCGCCTGTATCGCGGTTCGGATGCAGATCGACGCGGAGGGCACGAAGATCGGGCATCGCTTTGTCCGCGGCCTGATGCGATCCGGTGCTTCGCTGCATTATGGCGAGGTGCAGGATGCGATCGACGGCTCTCCCAATGATCGTACAGAACCCTTGTTAGAGCCTGTCTTGCGCCCTCTTTATGCAGCCTATGCGGCGTTGGTGACGGCACGCGAACGCCGTCAGCCACTTGACCTCGACCTGCCGGAACGCCGGATCGAGCTTGGCGAGGATGGCAAGGTCACGTCGATCCGATTTCGTGACCGTCTCGATGCGCACCGACTGATCGAGGAGTTCATGGTGCTGGCCAATGTCGCGGCCGCCGAGACGCTGGGCGCCAAGCAGACGCCGCTGCTGTACAGGGTGCACGAAGAACCCGCGCCCGAAAAGCTAGACGCCCTGCGCGAGACCGCTCAGACGGCAGGACTTGTGCTTGCCAAGGGGCAGGTGTTGCAGACCAAGCATCTCAACCAGCTTCTGAATGCGGCGGCGGGGACGGATGAAGCGGAGCTGATCAATATCTCGACACTCCGGTCGATGAGCCAGGCCTATTACAGCCCCGAGAATTTCGGGCATTTCGGACTGGCCTTGCGCCACTATGCGCATTTCACCTCGCCGATCCGGCGCTATGCCGATCTGATCGTGCATCGCGCGTTGATCGCGACCCATGGCTGGGGCAACGACGGGCTGACCCAGGATGATATCGACCGGCTTGACGACACGGCGACCCATATCTCGGACACCGAACGGCGGTCGATGATGGCCGAGCGTGACACGACCGATCGGTACCTTGCCGCCTATCTGAGCGAACGGGTGGGCAATGAATTCTCGGGGCGGGTCAGCGGTATCGCGCGGTTCGGCGCGTTCGTGAAACTCGACGAAACCGGCGCGGACGGGTTGATCCCGATCCGATCGCTGGGCACCGAATACTTCCATTTCGACCGCGAGGCGGCGACGCTCATGGGATCGGACACCGGCCTGCTGATCGGCCTCGGCCAGCGCGTGACGGTGCGCCTGACCGAAGCTGCGCCTGTCACCGGCGGCCTGCAGTTTGAGCTTCTGGCGCTGGAGGACAAGACTTTGCCGCGCCCGGCGATGCGGGCAGGCAGACCGGTCCGGCGCAAGCCGGCGCGCGGCAAACGCAAGGCCGAGAAGACCAAGCGCAAGGTCCTGCGGCGTCGCAAGTGAGACCCGCACCATTGCGCCGCTACATGATTGGCAGCGCTTCTTCGACCCTGTCGGTATAGGCCACAAGCTTTGCGTCATCGGCCACGCGCCGCGACAGGTCGGTCGGCAACGGAGACACGCGCGCGCCGCCTAGCCACGCTGCGGCGGTGCAGTCGATCGCAGTGGGTTTGTCACCAAAGACAAAAGGTTTGTCCTGCAGCAGATCCGAAAACGCGGTGAGATCCTGATCTACCCGCCGCGCGCGATCCTTGGGCGAAAACCGCGACACCCCGTTGGCATGCAGACCTTTGAGCACATCGCGGCGCAGAAGCGGAGGCAGGATCGAACGTATGACCGGCGGCAGGTGACCGAAATAGGTTTCATTGATCTTCGGCCAGACCTTGTCATCGCCCCACCGGTCGAGCATCAGATGAAAGTAAAGGTGGTCTTCGAACATCCGGATCAGCGCGCGGGATAGACCCTTTTCCGTATCGCTCAGCCCGGCGTCAAATTCGGCACCGTTCTCTTCGAGATATTGTCGGATCGCGTCGCTGTCTCCGATGACTTTGCCATCCACGCGAATACACGGCAGCTTGCCATGTGGCATCTTGCGCGGGTCATGCTGGTCTTCGCGCTGCCAATCCTGACCCGACAATTGCAGAAGAAACGCCGCCTTGACGCAAAACGGGCTGGGGCTGAAAACCCCAAGCGAGGCGGGATAGGTGACCAGGTGAATCATGACGGTACTTTCCAAATCGGTGACACAATAGGGCTGACCTAGCACAGGTTCATGACATATTATGTCATGATCGTCGCGTAAGATCGGATTCATGACAGACCGAATTTCACGATTGTTTCAACTGCTCCAGAGTCTCAGGCGTCTGCCGGCACCGGTTACCGCCCGTAGGCTGGCCGCCGATGTCGACGTGTCCGAACGCACGATCCATCGCGACATCCAGTCCTTGCGCGAATTGGGCGCGGTGATTGATGGCGCGTCGGGATACGGGTTCACGCTGATCGAAGATGCGGCACTGCCGCCGCTTGCCTTTGACGACGAAGAGCTCGAAGCGCTGGTTTTGGGTCTGCGCGAAGTGCAGCAAATCGGCGATCCGGATCTGGCCAAGTCCGCAGGCACTGCACTTAACAAGCTGCAATCCCGTCTGCCGCGCGATCAGGCGCGGCGTCTCACCCACGCGGTTCTGGCCGCGCAACGCTATCGCCCGCCTGAACAGCCAACGGTGCCGGCCCGCATGCTGCGGCAGGCGACATGGGAAGAGGCGACAATCCGGTTCGCCTATACCGATGCCAAGGGCGACAACACGCGGCGGGAAGCCGATCCCCTGGCGCTCACATATATGGATCGCTCGACCGTTCTGATCGCATGGTGTCACCTGCGTGAGGATTACCGCGTGTTCCGCCTGGATCGCATGGCGGATCTGGAACGCACCGGTGCATCCTTTCGTCCACGGCGCGTTTCGATGCTGCGCGATGCCCTCGCGCGCCTCAACGGAAACCGCGAAAACTGCGCGGAAGATCGCATTCGCGGGGACTGATTTCTTTTTTGGAGGCTCTAATTGGTGTATTCTGATGTCGAGCAGTCAAACGGGAAACAAAAAATGCGTGTCACCAGCACAGCGGTGGCGATGGCCTTGGCATCGGCCGTCAGCCTTTATGCCGCACCCGCCAAATCGCTACATCCCCTTGCGAAACCCATCGTCAACGTCTCAGCCGATGCGCCCGTGTCGATCGTGACGCGATCGCTCAGGCCATTGAAACGACCGGAATTGCGAAAGCGTGCGCCACTGGGCACAGTTGCGTCCATGAACAGGTCAGGCGAGGATCCGGGCTTTGAGATCTGGGTCGATACATTTCGCGACCGCGCCCTTGCGCAGGGGATAAGCGCGGGCGTGTTCGACCGCGCCTTTTCCGGCGTGATCTATGACGCGGACATCATCCGTCGCGACCGCAACCAGTCGGAATTCACCAAGACAATCTGGGAGTATCTCGACAGTGCGGCGTCAGACCTGCGGGTATCGAATGGCAAATCCGCGCTGCAGTCGCATGAAGATGTGCTCGCCCGCATTGAAGAGGCATATGGTGTCGAGAAAGAGGTTGTCGTCGCGGTATGGGGTCTTGAAAGCGCCTATGGCAGTTTTCGCGGCAACGAGGACGTGATCCGGTCCCTGGCGACGCTGGCCTTTGACGGCCGGCGCGGCGCGTTCTTTGAAGAACAGCTGCTCGCCGCGTTGAAGATCCTTGAAAACGGAGACACCAGCCCGCGCAACATGACCGGCAGCTGGGCCGGAGCCATGGGGCACACGCAGTTTATCCCGACCTCGTATCTCGACTATGCGGTCGACTTTACGGGTGACGGACGGCGGGACATCTGGTCGGACGATCCGACCGACGCCTTGGCGTCGACGGCCGCTTATCTGGCGCGGTTTGGCTGGACCAAGGGGCAACCCTGGGGGGTCGAGATACAGTTGCCCAACGGCTTTGATTATCGCAAGGCAAGCCGCAACATCAGCAAATCTCCATCCGTTTGGGCGGATCTGGGCGTGCGCGACATGCGCGGGCAGCCGGTTGCCAATCATGGTCCGGCCTCGATCCTGCTGCCCGCGGGCGGCGCGGGTGCAGCATTCATGATCTTTGACAATTTCGCGGTGATCGAACGGTACAACACCGCAGATGCCTATGTGATCGGGGTCGGGCATTTGAGCGACCGGATCGGTGGCGGGCGGGCCATCCAGGCCGACTGGCCACGTGGCGATCGTGCTCTGACCTTCAACGAACGCAAAGAGATACAGCGCCGATTGACCAGCAGCGGATTCGACACGCAAGGCATCGATGGCAAGATCGGGCCAAACACGATCGACGCCGTGCGCGCATATCAGGTCGCAAATGGGCTGACCCCGGACGGCTATCCGTCGCTGCGGTTGCTGGATCGGTTGCGGTAGGGCGGATTAGCCGGGGCTCAGGCCCCGCAACCGCTCGGACCGGCGGCGGAGCAGTTCGACCGTCGTCAACAGCGCGATCGAGATCGCCACAAGGATTGTCGCAACCGACAAGATCGCCGGGCTGATCTGTTCGCGAATGCCGTTCCACATCTGCCGCGGGATGGTCTGTTCATCAAGCCCGCCAACGAAGAGCACGACGACCACTTCGTCAAACGAGGTCACGAAGGCGAACAGAGCGCCCGAGATCACTCCGGGCAGGATCAGCGGCATCTGCACCCGGAAAAAGGTCGTCACGGGGTCGGCCCCCATGCTCGCCGCCGCCCGCGTCAGGGAATGGTCGAACCCGACAAGCGTGGCCGTGACCGTGATGATCACAAACGGGATGCCGAGCGTCGCATGGGCCAGGATCACGCCGAGATAGGGAATGCCCCAGTCCTGAATGCCGATCGCCGAATAGAAAAAGAACAGCCCCGTCGCCGTTATGATGATCGGCACGATCATGGGCGAGATCAGGATCGCCATGATCGCGCGGCGGGCTGGCATCTCGGACCGCGAGAGGCCAAGCGCCGCGATCGTGCCAAGTGTTGTGGCCAGGATCGTCGAGAAGAACCCGATGATGATGGAGTTCTTGGCCGCGTTGATCCAGTTCGCATTGTCCCAGGCGTCGGACCACCAGCTTGCGTCGCGCGGCGCGTTGGGATCCAGCATCCCGAAGGTCAGCAACAGGTCATACCACCGCGTCGAATACCCCTCGGGATCGAGGCGCAGCATCTTTTCGGTGAAGGTGAAATAGGGCTCGGCGTTGAAGCTGAGCGGGATCACCACGAGGATCGGCGCGATCAGGAACAGGAAGATCATCGCGCAGATCACCAGATAGGTGTAATGCCAGATCCGCTCGAGCGTGGATGCGTGTTTCGGAAGCGCCATGACTCTAACCCAGCTTGAGATTGTCGATGCCGATCAGCTTGTCATAGAGCCAATAGAGCACGAGTATACCGATCAGAAGCAGCGCCGCCAACGCCGCTGCCAAGGACCAGTTGAGCGATTTCTGCATGTGAAACGCGATGAGGTTGCTGATCAGCTGACCATCGGCGCCACCGACAAGCGCGGGCGTGATGTAGTAGCCAACCGCAAGGATAAAGACCAGCAGCGCCCCGGCACCAATGCCCGGTACGGTCTGCGGGAAATAGATCCGGCGGAAGGCGGTCCAGCTGGTTGCCCCCAGACTGCGCGCCGCCCGCACATAAGACGGGTTGATCGGCCGCATCACGGAATAAAGGGGCAGCACCATGAAAGGCAGCAGGATATGCGTCATCGCAATCACCGTGCCCGCGCGGTTATACATCATCTGGAGGCGGTTTTCATCGCCCAAGAGGCCCATACTGACCAGCGCGTCATTCACAACCCCTTGTGATTGCAGCAGCACCATCCAGCTGGTCGTCCGCACCAGAAGCGACGTCCAGAACGGCAACAGGACAAGGATCATCAGCAGGTTCGAATAGCGCAGAGGCAGTGTCGCCAGCAGATGCGCGATCGGATAGCCCAAGGCAAAGGTCAGGGCGGTGATCAGCACCGACAGGACCAAAGTCCGCTGGAATAGGGTCACATAAACCTGCCGGTTTTCGGGCACCATCGTGACCGCGCCCGTCTCATCCCGCTGCCGGTCAAGTGCCGCGAGGTAGAAATTTGCCGTGTAGGCCGAGGATGCGCCCCGCATCACCTGCCAGAGCTTGGGGTTGCCCCAGTCCTCGTCGAGATCAAGCATCGCCGCCTGATAGGGCGGTTCCAGCTTTTCGGCGCGGCGGGCAGCTTTGGTAAACATCGATCGCGAGCCTGACAGCTCATAATTGATCCGCGTGCCGGCCTGCCCCGGCGCCTTGATCTGACGCAGGACCACAAGATCCTTCACGAGCGCCTCATAGGCAGCTTCGTCAGGTTCCGTGCCGGACGGATTGGCGGCAAACCAGTCTTTGAGGTTCACCATGATCGGCGTGCGTACGCCCGATCCGATATCAAGATGCGTTGTAAAGCCTTCGTTATGGACGGATCGGTGCAACATCTGTCCGATCGGCACCACAAAGGTGATCAGGATAAAGGCCAGCAGTGGCAGAACCAGCATGAAGGCGCGTCTGCGCGCCGCTGCCTGGGCGCTGGCCAGCGCGTCCTTGAGGGGTTTTCCGTCCGCTGTCGTGAGCCGTCCGCTCTCGATGGCCTGAACGTTATCCAATGTCGCGTCGCTCATCCCGAAGCCCTGTCTGCTTGACCGACCGATGACCGGCCCGATCCCGGGCCGGTCCGTCTTTTCAAAAGCTTAGTTCGCCAGCCAGGCGTTGAAGCGCTCGTTCAGTTCCGCATCCTTGTCGACCCAGAACTCGAAGTTGTTGACCAGAGCATTGCTCAGGTTGGCCTCGGCAGTGGGCATGTGCGGGGCCATTTCGGTCTTGCCGTCGGAATAGAGTCCAACCAGCGCGCCCGAAGACTTCCGTGCCGGACCATATGAGATCCATGATGCCTGATCCGCCAGACGTTGCGTGTCGGTCGAGAACGTAATGAACTCCATCGCGGCCTCTTTGTTCGGTGCGCCTTTCGGTACTACAAAGAGATCAAAGTCGAGGATCTGACCGTCCCATACGATCTCGAGCGGTTGGCCTTCGCCCACGGCGGCGTTGAAGATCCGGCCGTTATACGCGGTCGACATGGCAACCTCGCCATCGGCCAGCAGCTGCGGCGGCTGCGCGCCGGCTTCCCACCAGACGATGTCGTCTTTGATGCGGTCGAGAACCGCGAATGCGCGGTCAACACCTTCATCGGTTTCCAGGATGTCATAGACTTCGTCCGCCGGGACACCGTCACCCATCAGCGCCATTTCCAACGTTGCCTTGGCGGACTTGCGCAGGCCGCGCTTGCCCGGGAAATCAGCGGTGTTGAAGAAATCGGCGATGCTGCTGGGCGCTTTTTCAACCGTTTCGGTGTTGTAGGATACAACCGTTGACCAGACGATGTTGGCCACGGCGCAATCCTGCAGCGCGCCTTCGATAAAGTCGTCCTCGGCCGATGTTCCGTCAGGTGCCGCGGGCAGGATCGACAGGTCGATTTCCTCGAGAAGGCCTTCGTCGCAGAGCCGCACGGCGTCCGAGAATTCCACATCCGCCACATCGATCGACACATTGCCCGCTTCGACCTGCGCCTTGATCGGCGTCGCGGGGTTGTCGGCGTCGACCGAGTTCACCTTGATGCCGGTCTCGGACGTGAAGGGCTTGTGATAGGCTTCGACCTGGCTTTTGGTATAGGCCCCGCCCCATGACATAACCGTCACCTCTGCGGCGGATGCCACAGCCGCGACGGATGTCAGGGCGGTTGCCAACAATGCGGATTTGAGTGTCATACAATTACTCCCTAATTGGCCCGTATTGGTTCAGGAAAGGCGGCGTGACGGGCAAACGGCCCCTTTCGAAAGCGATCCGACGCACGGGGCGCGGGATCTTCCGGCACAGGATCAGGCATCCAGCGCCCGGCAGTCCTGGGGCAGCCAGCCGATCTTGATGTGGCTGCCGGGGGTCAGTCGGTCCTGACCCGGCGCGTTCCGGCATTTCATGATGAATTCGTCATTTCCGGCGACGCGCAGTCGGGTGCGGAACGTGTCTCCCATATAGATAAACTCGCAGACTTCGGCGTCGAGTGTATGTGCGCCTTCGGGGATGCGTTCGGACTTGTATTCGACCCGTTCGGGCCGGATCGAAACACGGGTCCGTTCCCCCGGGCGCGAGACGTTGATCGGTTTGCAGTCGATCAGCTCTCCGTCATCGAGTTCAACGACAGCGACGCCGCCGCTGATATCCTTGACCACACCTTCCAACGTGTTGTTTTCGCCGATGAATTGCGCGACGAAACTGTTCACCGGCTCTTCATAGAGCGTATCCGGCGGAGCCAGTTGCTGGATGCGTCCGTCATCGAACACGGCGACCCGATCGGACATCGTCAGCGCCTCGGTCTGGTCGTGCGTGACGTAGACCACGGTAATGCCCAGATTATGCGCGAGGTGGGTAATTTCGAACTGCATCTTCTCGCGCAGCTGCTTGTCGAGCGCGCCAAGCGGCTCGTCCATCAGAACAAGCTCGGGTTCGAACACGAGCGCGCGCGCCAGTGCGATCCGCTGCTGCTGGCCACCTGACAATTGCGCCGGGCGGCGTCCACCAAACGCGCCCATTTCCACCATGTCGAGCGCGCGCTGCACCTTCTCTTCGCGTTCGGATTTGCCGAGCTTGCGCACCTCAAGCGGGAAGCTGAGGTTTTCGGCGACGCTCATATGGGGAAACAGCGCATAGTTCTGGAACACCATGCCGATGCCACGCTTGTGTGGCGGGATATCGTTAATCGACTGCCCGGCCAGCCGGATATCGCCATGGGTTGCGGTTTCGAACCCGGCGAGCATCATCAAACACGTGGTTTTCCCCGATCCTGACGGCCCGAGCATCGTCAGGAATTCACCCTTTGGCATTGTCAGGTTCAGGTCTTTCACGACAAGCGTTTCGCCGTCGTAACTTTTCTGCACGCGTTCGAATTCGACGAACGTGTCGGCAAAAGATGTGTCAGCCACTATTGGCCCCCTGTCGGTGGCGGCGTTGTTGATCGCCGTTTGTCCCGGCAGAGTAAGCACCAGCCGCGCGCGGGATGCAACAGATTGACCGTTTTGTACGCCGTCCGCGATGCGGTTTGACCGTTTTGTACATCAATTGCGCGGATTGACCTTTGGTCAGGAGGCCGCTTTGAAAAGCCCGTCCGTCTTGAGCTGCGCCATCGCCTCATCCAGCGCGGTCCAGGCCCGATCGATCAGGGTGTCGATCTCGGAGCGCTGGATGATCAGAGGCGGCGCGATGACCATCCGGTCACCGACATGGCGCATCACCAGGTTGTTGGCGAAGCTGCGTTCGCGGCAGACATGGCCCGCCGTTCCCGGATCGGCGGCAAAGGCGGCGCGGCTTTCCTTGTGTGGCGTCAGCGCGACCGAGCCCATGAGACCGACGATCTTGGCCTCGCCCACCATCGGGTGATCGGTGAGCGCCTGCCACTTTTCCTTGAGATACGGCGCGGCCACGGTGCGTACGTGATCAATGATGCCTTCCTCGTCGAGGATGCGCAGGTTCTCGAGCGCGACCGCGCTGGCGACGGGATGCCCGGAATAGGTGTAGCCGTGGTTGAATTCGCCCGAGCCGAGCACACTGGCGATCTCGTCATTGACAACCGACCCGCCGATCGGCTGGTAGCCCGAAGACAGGCCCTTGGCGATGGTCATGATGTCGGGACGGATGCTGAAGGTCTCGCTGCCGAACCAGTTTCCGGTCCGCCCAAAGCCACAGATGACCTCATCGGCGATCAGCAGGATGTCATGGGCGTCGCAGATGCGCTGGATTTCCGGCCAGTAACTGTCGGGCGGAATGATCACGCCGCCAGCGCCCTGGATGGGCTCGGCGATGAATGCGGCAACGCGATCCTCGCCGATTTCGTGGATCGCGGCCTCAAGCTCTTGGGCGCGCGCGCGGCCGAAATCCTCGGGCGACATGTCGCCACCTTCGGCCCACCAGTTGGGCTGGTTGATGTGGTGGACATCCGGGATCGGCAGGCCGCCCTGGGCATGCATGGGCGCCATGCCGCCCAGCGATCCGCTGCCGACCGACGACCCGTGATAGGCGTTCTTGCGGCTGATAATCACCGTTTTCTGCGGCTGACCCTTCATCGCCCAATAGGTGCGCACCATGCGAATGTTGGTGTCGTTTGCCTCGGAGCCCGAGCCTGCGAAGAACACGTTGTTCAGATCCCCCGGCGCCAGCGCGGCCAGCCGGTCGGCAAGCGCGATGGCGGGCACATGCGTGGTCTGGAAAAAGGTGTTGTAATAGGGCAGCTCGCGCATCTGGCGGGCGGCGACATCGGCCAGTTCAGTCCGCCCGTAGCCGATGTTCACACACCAAAGCCCCGCCATTCCATCGAGGATCCGGTTGCCGTCGCTGTCGGTGAGCCAGACCCCGTCGGCCCGGGTGATCACACGCGCGCCCTTGGCGGCCAGCGCGCCCCCGGCGGTGAAAGGGTGCATGTGATGCGCCGCATCCAAAGCCTGGAGTTCCGATGTCGGCAAGTGGTTGGTGATCGCTGGCATCGCGCGTCTCCTGGTCTGCGGGGGGAGCGCTGTCAGAATATGATCAAATTATTCAGAGTCAATCGAATCAGCCCGTTGTTCCGGGGCGTGAAAGACGGTGGCGATGAGGTCCATGCCCTGTTCCACATCCTGCGCCATCGCGCGGCGCGCGGCAGGTGCGTCACCGGTCACCAGGGCGGCGAGAAGATCCTTGTGACGGTCGGGCAGGCTGGCGGTTCCGAAACGCCCACAAACCACGCGCAAGGATGGCCCGAACCGCAGCCAGATCCGGTCCGCAAGCTCGGCCAGAACCGGGGCGGAGGCCTTTGCGTAGAGACTGGCGTGGAATTCGTAGTTCCGGCGCAGATACATCGGCACATCCCCCGCGGCAATTGCCTGATCCAGCTGTGTATCCAGCGCCCTGAGTTGCGCAACATCGGCCCCGCTGACACGAGCTGCGGCGCGGTACGCGAGCTCGGGTTCAATGGTTTTTCGAATGAAAATCAATTGGTTAAGGTCATCGGGGCCAAGCTCGGGCACGGATACGCGCCGATTGCCCTGAAAGGTCAGCGCCCCGTCCGACGTCAGGCGGCGGATCGCTTCGCGCACCGGTGTCATGCCGGCGCCAAGGGCCTGTGTCAGACCCTGAATGGTCACCGGCTGGCCCGGCGCCATTTCGCCAAACAGAATCTGCGCCTTGAGTCGCTGATAAACCAGTTCATGGGCGGGCAGGTTCGGACGGTCAGTCTGCGCCGGATCTGCCGGTGGCCGGGTCTCGCTGTCCACTGCGTTCACGCTGCCTGTCCCTTGATCGCACAAGCCTGCTTGCGCGGTAATTTCTTGCATGGAAACATAGCGCGTGTTGCCTGACGACGCAAAACTTGATCAAATTGGATCAGCCGGTGTCAAAAAAACCGGGCTCACCAACGGGAGTACATGCATGCAAACGAAAACGTTGACCCTGGTCGCTGCAATCGCACTGACCAGCGGCGCCGTTATGGCCGACGAAGTCCGTGTATATAACTGGTCGGATTACATCGACGAAGATCTGCTGGCGAAGTTCGAGGAAGAGACCGGGATTGAGCTGATTTATGACGTCTTCGACAGCAACGAACTGCTTGAGACCAAGATGCTGGCCGGCGGGGCGGGCTATGACGTTGTGGTGCCGACCGGGACCTTCCTGCAGCGTCAGATCCAGGCCGGTGCGTTCCAGGAACTGGACAAGAGCAAGCTGACCAATTCCGAGAACATGTGGTCGCTGATCGAGGATCGGACCGAACAGTACGATCCAGAAAACGCCTATTCGATCAACTACATGTGGGGCACCACGGGGATCGGGCTGAACGTCAACAAGGTGCGCGAGATCCTGGGCGAGGACGCGCCGCTGAACTCGATGGATCTGGTGCTGAAGCCGGAGAATATGGAAAAGCTGGCATCCTGCGGCGTGCATTTCCTCGATTCCCCGACCGAGATCATCCCGATGGTGCTGCAGTATCTGGGCGAGGATCCCGACAGTCATGATGCCGATGTCATCGCCAAGACGGAGCCAGTGCTGAGCGGCATCCGGCCCTTTGTCCAGAAATTCCACAGCTCGGAATATGTCAACGGGCTCGCCAATGGCGATGTCTGCGTGGCAGTGGGCTGGTCCGGAGACGTGCTGCAGGCGCGTGACCGTGCGGCCGAGGCCGACAACGGGGTTGAGATCGCCTATTACGCTTTTGCCGAGGGCTCGCAGATGTGGTTTGACCAGATGGCCATTCCGGTGGATGCACCGAACCCCGAAGGCGCACATACCTTCCTGAACTTCATCATGGATGCGCAGAACATGGCCGCCGCGTCGAACTATGTCTATTACGCGAACGGCAACCTCGCGAGCCAGGAGTTTCTTGAAGAGGATGTGATCGGCGACACCGCGATCTATCCGGACGAGGCGACGCTTGAGAACCTCTACACCACCACTCCCTACCCGGCGCGGGTGCAGCGAACCGTGACGCGCCTGTGGACCAAGGTGAAATCCGGGACCTGATCGGTCCTCCGGGCGGGTCCTGACCCGCCCGGGACGCTCCGGTTGACGCGAGGATCTGCCATTGTCCGCACCTGTATTCGCTCCTTGGGATGACCCTGGCGAGGAACCGTTGATCCGGTTTCAGGACGTCACCAAATCCTTTGGCAGCTTCACCGCCATCGAGAACCTGACACTAGACATCTATGCGCGCGAGTTCTTCGCGCTGCTCGGACCGTCGGGCTGCGGCAAGACGACGATGATGCGGATGCTGGCGGGGTTCGAGACGCCGACAAGCGGCCGGATCATGCTTGGCGGTGAGGATATCGACCCGATCCCGCCGAACCAGCGGGCGGTGAACATGATGTTCCAGTCCTATGCGCTTTTCCCGCATCTGTCGGTGTTCGAGAACATCGCCTTTGGGCTGCGCCGCGACCGCGTGCCCAAGCTGGATCTCGAGGCGCGGGTGGCGGAGATGCTCAAGCTGACGCGGCTTGAGGAGTTTGCAAACCGCAAGCCGCACCAGATCTCGGGCGGGCAGCGGCAGCGGGTGGCGCTCGCGCGGTCCCTGGCCAAGGCGCCGAAGCTTTTGCTCTTGGACGAACCGCTGGGCGCGCTCGACAAGAAGCTGCGCGAAGAGACGCAGTTTGAACTCATGGACATTCAGGA
>JBCCVT010000001.1:0-47135 GCA_039195015.1 Pseudomonadota bacterium | reverse complement strand
GGCGGGTAGACAGTGGCTCCGATCTTGAGATCGCGGATTTCGACCAGGTTGTCAGCCATTAGCCCCGTCCCCCTTTCAGCGAGGTGGTGCGATTGAGGATCCAATCGGCCACCAGATTGACGGAAATCGCCAGGGTCGCGATGGCGAAGGCTGGGATCAGCGCGGCCGGGATGCCATAGACGATGCCTTCCTTGTTCTCTTTCACGATGCCGCCCCAATCGGCCTCGGGCGGTTGCACGCCAAGGCCAAGGAACGACAGCGTTGATACGAAGAGCACCATGAAGATGAACCGCAGTCCCATCTCGGCGATAAGGGGCGATAGCGCATTTGGTAGGATCTCGCGAAAGATGATCCAGCCACGACCTTCGCCGCGTAGTTTGGCCGCCTCGACATAGTCCATAACGTTGATGTCGACTGCGACGGCGCGAGCCAGTCGATAGACCCGCGTGGCGTCCAAGAGGCCCATAACCACGATCAGCACCGGGATGGTGACCGGCATGACCGACAGAACAACCAGTGCAAAGATCAGCGACGGGATTGACATGATGAGGTCGACGAAACGTGACATCATCTGGTCCGCCCAGCCGCCAAGGACGGCAGCCAGAAAGCCCAGAACCGATCCGGTCACAAAGCTGAGCACCGTGGCCATGGTTGCGATCCAGATCGTGGTCCGCCCGCCATAAATCATACGGCTGAGCAGATCGCGGCCGATGTTATCGGTGCCGAGCAAGAACTGCGACGACGACGGCTCCCAAACATCGCCCACGACTTCGGCCATGCCATAGGGCGCGATGAGCGGCGCAAAGATCGCCATAAGGAAATAAAGCGCGGTGAAGCACAGTCCGACGGCTGCGGAAATTGGGATATTCTTCATTTCGGATGTCTCAGGCGCGGATTGGCCAGGATCGACACGATATCGGCGATCATGTTCAGTCCAATATAGACGGCGGCAAAGATCAATCCGCAGGCCTGCACCACCGGCACGTCGCGTTTCGAAACGTGATCGACCAGATACTGCCCCATGCCGGGATAGACAAAGACCACTTCAACCACGACGACACCGACCACGAGATAGGCGAGGTTGAGCATTACGACGTTCACAATCGGTGCCACGGCGTTCGGGAAAGCGTGGCGGTAGATCACCTGAAAACCTGACAAGCCCTTTAATTCGGCGGTTTCGATATAGGCCGATTGCATGACGTTCAGGATCGCCGCGCGGGTCATCCGCATCATGTGCGCCAGCACGACAAGGGTCAGAACCATCACCGGAAGTGCGATGGATTGCAGTTTTTCCAGCACCGACATGCCGTCATTGATCATCGCGACCGACGGAAACCACTGCAATTGCACGGCGATGAAGTAGACCAGCACATAACCAATCAGAAACTCGGGGATCGAGATGGATGCCAGCGTTACGGCCGAGATCAGTTTGTCCGGCCAGCGATCCTTGTAACGCACCGCGATCAGGCCGAGAAAGATTGCCAGTGGCACCGAGATCACGGCGGCCCAGAACGCCAGAAACAATGTGTTTGAAAGCCTTTGCGCCAAGGACTCCGCGATGTCGCGGCCATTCGTTAACGCGGTCCCCAGATCTCCCTGAAGCGCGGCAAAGAGCCAGTTGAAGTACCGTGTGACGGCGGGCTCGTTCAGCCCCAGTTCCTCACGCAGATTTGCCAGATTTTCCGGTGTGGCAGATTGGCCCAGAATGGATTGCGCGACGTCTCCGGGCAGGATCATGGTGCCGGCGAAGATCAGGATGGACGCCGCGAATAGCAGAAGGATGCCCAACGCAAGGCGTTGGGCAACCAGTTTCAGAATGGGATGCATGAGCGCGCTTGGCCTTTACGCGCTCAGCCAGCACTTGTGCGGCGCAAGGCCGTTCATCATGCCAAAGTTCGGATCATCGACCCAACCTTGCACGTCGTTCGACACGCCTTCGACGAAGTCGTTGAACATCGGGCAAATCAAGCCGCCTTCGTCGCGCAGCATGTTGGCCATGCCGGAATAGATTTCCTTGCGCTTGGTTTCATCCAACTCGCCCCTTGCCGAAAGAAGCATTTCGTCGAACTGCGGCACTTTCCAACGCGTGTCGTTCCAGTCGGCCGTCGACAGATAGGCCGTGGTATACATCTGATCCTGCACGGGGCGACCACCCCAATACGAGGCGCAGAAGGGCTGCTTGTTCCAGACTTCAGACCAGTAGCCGTCGTTCGGTTCGCGCTTGATTTCCAGCGGGATACCAGCGGCTTGCGCTGATTGCTGAAAGAGCGCCGCGGCGTCGACCGCGCCTGGGAACGCACCATCGGCGACCCGCAGTACGATGGGCGTGCCATCATGACCAGACTTCTTGTAGTGCTCGGCCGCTTTCTCGGGATCGTAGGTGCGCTGCGGGATCGTGTCGTCGAAGAGCGGGTAGGCCTTGTTGATCGGGAAATCGTTCCCGACCGTGCCGTAGCCGCGCAGGATCTTGTCGACCATTTCTTCGCGGTTGATCGCGTATTTCAACGCCAGCCGAAGGTCGTTGTTGTCAAAGGGCGCGGTGTCCACATGCATGATGAAGACATAGTGGCCGGGGCCCGAGACACTCTTGACGGTAAGGTTCGGCGCGCGGGCCAGCAGCTGCGCAATCTTCGGCTCGACCCGGTCGATCATATGCACCTGGCCAGATTGCAGCGCCGCAGTACGGGCGGTGTTGTCGTTCAGCACGATATGCTCGATCGCGTCCAGATGGCCCTGGCTTTCATCCCAGTAGTTGGCAAATTTCGTAAATGTATGACGCACGCCGGGCTCATCAACCTCGACCTTGTAAGCGCCCGTCCCGATGCCTGCTGCGGGATCGTCAAACCCACCATCGGGCTGGATCTGCAGGTGGTAATCGGCCAGCAGATACGGCAGGTCTGCGTTCGGCGTGCCCAGCGTAACCTGGAAGTAGTCGCCATCCGCCTTCATCGACTCGATGCCGTTCATGATGCCAAGGGCACCCGAGGTTGCATCCTCATTCGAATGCCGCTCCATCGTGCGCAGCACGTCCTGCGATGTCATTGTTTTACCGTTGTGGAATTCAACGCCCTGACGGATTTTGAATGTCCAGGTCTTGCCTTCGCTGTCGGCTTCGACGCTTTCGGCCGCACGGAAATCGAGCGATCCGTCCGGCGCCACATTCGCCAGACAATCACCGAAACAACGCAGGTTCATGAAAGGCACGGTCGAGGCCGCCAACGCCGGGTCGAGCGAATTGGTGCTCTCGCCGCCTTGCAGGCCGACCTTTAGCGTGCCGCCTTTGACCGGACCGGCGGCGTGGGCGGCCTTGGTATAGACCGATTGTGCAACTGCGGCGCTGACGCCCAGTGCTGTGGCGCGGCTCATGAACTCGCGCCGTGTCATCGATCCGGCGCTGACCCGCGATGCGAGCGTGTCGAGATGAACTGTCATCAGTAACTCCCTGTGATTTCTAAGCGTCTTTGGCGCTTATTGTTTGTGGCCGAAGGTTTGCCGATTTGCCGTCACGGGGCAAGACAAAAGGCCCTGCAGTCCGGAGACGCTGGAAAATCGGGGTTCCACACAACAGCCGGGTCGCTTTGTGTTGCAATTGGTGCGGCAAAAAGGGCCATGCCGTCATGAAACACCGGTCATCCCATATGCAGGTCTTTGACGCTCTCGCAAGCGGATGCGCGGCGGTCTTCACAGATTGTCCCTGGGAATACTGTCCGTATCCTGCCGGCTGAGAACGACGACGTCATTTTCGAACGCTTCGAGGTGCCAGCTCAGGTGGAACTGCGTCGCGTCCGACCACATTTCACAACGGGTTTCGGTGCGCAGGCGCAGGTCTTCGCGCGCCATCTCATGCGTCCAGTGGCAAGCGCCGTGCGCGGACAGCGGATCGTCAGGGTGGATCGACCAGCGCTCCCGCGCCACCGTGTCCGATACCAGACCGTGGTCACCATCCTTCATTCGACCAAAATCGTCTTCTATAACCAGGGACACGATCCCGGTCGCGAGATCGGTTTCGACCCTTCGAGTGTTGCCGCCAGGGCGAAGCGTCTCAATATCCCAAGGCGTGTCTGATTCCGCGGGCGGAAAGCTCCATTCTTCTTCGGTCGCGGGGTTGCGCACCGGTATCTCGAGCGCACCGCCGGTCAGGTTCAACTTGGTTTTCTTCGGCGACGGCCAGATGAGTGGCCAATAGGCCGAGGACACGGACAGTCTGAGGCGATGTCCCTTGGGCACGCGATAGGCGATATGGTCTAGCTTGACGCGCAGCTTGATCGGTTCGTTCGCAGACATCGGTTCGGGGTTGGCATGGCCTGAACGGTGCGCGAGGCTCAATACACCATAGGTGATGCGGGTCGACGCGCCGTCGGGATGCACGTGGTTCAATCGGATCGCGATCTGGCCTTGCGGTTGATCACAGCGGAGCTTGAGCGTCACCTCCGGAGCACCCACAATGTCCAGGTCGGTGTCGAGCGGATCGCCTTCAAAACACGCAGAGAGCGCGTCGTCCGCTCTCTGATCCCCCGGCATCTCGGGGCCAAGCCAGATAGCGCAGTATTCGCCGCCCGCCATACCGCAATGTTGGGGCGACGCAATCACGGTTTCAAATTCTTCGGGCGTCCGCGCGAGTGCCCGATCCGCCAGATGCAGAACGTGCATCGATAGATGCGAGGTGGCGCCGTCATGCTCTGCGATCCAGCGTCCGGGGCGGTTGGTGTACCATGTCGCCGGGCGCACCCCATCCATCAGATAGGTGCGGTAGGCTGGATCAGTGTCCACGCTGGTTTGGATGTCTTTCAGCCAATGGTCCCACCAGCGCAGCGCCTCTTGCAGGAACCCGATCCGGGGTTCTGGTACCGCGAAATGCGGGTATTTGTGCACCCACGGGCCGACGATGCCTTTGACGGGGGCCGAGAGGCTTTCGACAAGCGCAGGCACCGCGTTTTTGTAGGCATCCCCCCAACCTCCGATCGCCAACGTCGCGGCGCGGATTGCCTCATAGTCTTCGCACACTGAACCGTGACGCCAATAGGCGTCGCGGCGCTGGTGACGGAGCCAGGTTGCGGGAAGGAATGGTTCGGCCGCAAGCCGCTCCATCCAGATGTCCCGCCAATCGGCACGTAACGCTGGATCTGGCGCGCGGCTGGAGTAGCACCACATGGTTGCTCCCCAGCCGAGATTTTCGTTGAGCAGGCAACCGCCCTTGTAGTGGATGTCATCGGCGAAACGGTCCACTGTTGAACAGAGCGTGATGATCGCCTTCAGCGGTTCGGGCGCCATCGCGGCAACTTGCAGCGCATTAAATCCGCCCCAGCTAATCCCCATCATGCCCACTGCACCGGTGCACCAGGGCTGCGCGGCGGCCCAGGTTATCACCTCGACCGCGTCGTCCAGTTCAAGCTGGGTGTACTCGTCCTCCATCAGCCCGTGGCTGTCGCCATTTCCACGCATGTCGACCCGAAGGCAAGCATAGCCGCGCTTGGCGAACCAGGGATGGGTCAGCGCATCGCGAGCGGCGGTCCCGTCACGCTTGCGGTAAGGCAGGTACTCCAGGATGACCGGAACGGGCGCATTGTCGGCATCTGTCGGCCGCCAGATCCGCGCTGAAAGCCGCGTGCCGTCTGACAAGAGGATCGCTTCATCTGGTAGATCGACTATGTCGCGCAAGCTATTGGATCTATTTGGCATGTCTGCGATAGTTGATCCGGTTCTTGGCGCTGTCAAGCACGCAGGATGATGGCCAGGTCCATCACATTGGTGCCTGTCGGTCCGGTGACGAACAGCGCGTCATGGTCAGAGAGAAAGGTACCACTATCAGCCGCGGTGAGCGCCGCTTCGGCACCGGATGCCCAGGTCTTCCCGGTCACGAGGCCGCCAGCCGCGTCGGTGGGTCCGTCAGAACCGTCTGTGCCGGCGACCAGCACTGTCAGATCCGAACGCCCGGCAATCTCGCGCGCCATCGCGAGTGCCAACGCTTGGTTGCGGCCACCTCGGCCTGGAGACGGTGGCAGGACGACCGTGGGCTCTCCGCCTGCGATCAGGACGCCCGGCGCCATGACCCGCGCGCGTGCGCCGAGATCGGAGGCCACGGCGTTGACGTCCGCATGCATGCATTCGGTCGAGCCGATCACCTCGAGACTGAGCGATTGCGCCTCGGCGGCGGCGGCGGCGCGTGCATGCGCATTGCTGGCTATGATCTGGGTGACATGCTTGAACGCAGGGTCTTCGGGTGTTGCTCCGATGCCCGATCCGATGACGCCCAACGCGTCGCCAGGCACGTCTGATATTGCAAGCGTTACGGCTTCGTCTCCGCGAAAGCCGGCGAGCAATCCGCCGCCTTTGATCCGCGACAGTTTCCGGCGTTCAGCATTCATCGCGCCGATGTCCAAACCTTCGGCCAGCAGGCGTTGGTTCATCGCGACCATGTCGGCAAGTCCCGCCCCGGGCACAAGATCCTCAGCCAGTGACGACGCGCCTCCGGACACCAAAATCAAAAGGCGCGCGTTTTGGCCAAGATCGCCGACGACCCGGCGCAGCGTCCTGCCCGCGTGCAGGCTTCGCTCGTCCGGCACGGGATGCGCGGTTTCCAGAAGCATCGCGTGCGGCGGGGCACCGTCGCCGTGATGATCCTTGGTCACAATCAGCATGGGAACATCGCGCCAACGGTCATCTGCCGCGCGGGCCATGGCCGCTGCTGCCTTGCCCACGGCGATGACCTGATCAGGACGTTCCGGCAAATCGGCAAGCGCCGCAGTCGTTGCCGCGTAACCGTCAACCGCAGCCACTCCGGTATGCCACAAATGCGTTACCAGTTGTCGAGGATCGTTGGTCATTCCGTATCCATCCACAATGTGACGGGTCCATCATTTGTCAGCCGAACCGCCATATCCGCACCAAACTGTCCGGTTTCGACAAGGACGCCCTGACCCTGCAATTGCCGCGCGAAATAGGCATAGAGCCGTTCTCCCTCCGCCGGGGGAGCGGCAGAGCTGAACCCTGGTCGATTGCCCCGGCTGGTATCGCCCGAGAGAGTGAACTGGCTGACAACCAGTGCCGCGCCTGCGGTGTCGAGCACTGATCGGTTCATTTTGCCCGCCTCGTCCTTGAAGATCCGCAACTTGGCAATCTTGGCTGCCAGTTGATCTGCTTCGGCTTCGGTATCGCCCGCCATCGCGCAGACCAGAACCAGAAGGCCCGCGCCGATTTCGCCGATGACCTGTCCGTCGACCGTCACGCTGGCCTCGGAGACGCGTTGGATCAGGGCTCTCATCCGTGCCAGGCCACGATCTCGGCGACTTCGGCTCGGTCGGTGCGAAAGCTATTGGCGGGATCGGCGCGCTCCGCGTATCCAAAGGAAATCGCGCACAGCACCAGACGATCATCCGGAATGCCAAAATGCCGTCGCACCATCGGACCATAGGCGGCAACCGCGGCTTGCGGGATCGTCGCGACGCCAAGCGCCTGCGCGGCAAGCGCAAATGCGGTGACAAAACCGCCGCAATCCATGGCGCCGTAGGGCCCGAGCTCTGCCGGGCTGGTGACAATTGCCACATGCGGCGCATCGAAGAGGTCGTAGTTGCGCATCATCTGCTTTGCCGATCCGATGCGATCCCCCTTTTCAACCCCGACCGCCTCATAGAGCTGCCACCCGCAGGCGCGCCGCCGATCCTTGTAGATGCCGGTATAGCCCGTGGGCCAGTCCAGATCCGGGGTAGGTGCTGCTGCCTCGACTTCGGCGCGCAGGGCGGCGCGAAAACGGTCGGTCTCCGCGCCACGTGTGATCTCCAGTTGCCAGGGCTGCGCGTTGCACCACGAGGGCGCGTGACGGGCGGCCGAGACGATCCGTTCGATGTCTGCGTGCGCAACCGGGTCGGGACGAAAGGCACGGCAGGAAAAGCGCGCGGCAAGGATCTGGGTCAGGATGTCATATTGCACGCGGCGCGTCCTTCTTGGGCCGCGCGCAGAATGGTCCACCGATCCTGACACCGCAAGGGGCAGGACCCGATGATTTTTTGAGCAAGATCAATTCGGGTTGCGCCGGGATGCGGCACACTCCCGGCATGCCATCGTCAGAAAGGAGAGAGGACATGGTTGAGAAAACCGATCACGCCGGTCTCTGGCCGTCGATTTACGATCCGTTCCGGCAGTTTGGCGCGCGGCTTGCGGACTGGCTGAGCCCGGCGACCGAGGCATCGGGCGATACCGAAGCCTACAGCATCAACATGGAATTGCCGGGTGTATCCGAAGACGACATCGACCTCACTGTATTGGACGGGGTGCTGACCATCCGAGGTGAGAAGAAGACAAAGACTGAAAAGAAGGGGGACACCTGGTACTTCAGCGAACGCCAGTATGGAGCGTTTCGCCGATCATTCCGGTTGCCCCA
This sequence comes from Pseudomonadota bacterium, assembly GCA_039195015.1. GTDB lineage: Bacteria > Pseudomonadota > Alphaproteobacteria > Rhodobacterales > Rhodobacteraceae > JBCCVT01. The sequence continues at coordinate 38,758 of JBCCVT010000001.1, read as the reverse complement.
AGATGCCGATGGCACCAAAACGCAGGCCGAAATGAAGGACGGTGTGCTGCATGTTAGCGTGCCCAAACTTGAGCCGCAGCCCGAGGCCGGTGCGCACAAGGTGACGATTACGCGAAGCTAACAGGCTCGCCATCCCATGCCCGGGCCGTTGCGCGCCGGGCATGGAAGATCTGCAAAAGGAAAAGGCGCAGTTGGCACAGGTCACTGACGCGAGACCAAAGCCACACTCGGAATTGCTTTGTCCGAACCCTCAAGCGCCGCGTTCCCGCCCTTCGGGATCCATTGTTAATACACAACCACCGATCGGATCGACTTGCCCTCGTGCATCAGGTCGAATCCGGTATTGATTTCGTCGAGCGTCAATGTGTGGGTGATCATCGGGTCGATCTCGATTTTGCCCTCCATGTACCATTCAACAATCTTGGGCACGTCGGTGCGACCACGGGCGCCTCCGAAGGCAGTGCCACGCCAGCTGCGACCGGTTACAAGCTGGAAAGGACGCGTGCTGATCTCGGCGCCGGCGGGCGCAACACCAATGATGATGGATTCGCCCCATCCCTTGTGTGCGGACTCCAAGGCTGTGCGCATAACGCTCACATTGCCGGTTGCGTCAAACGTGTAATCCGCACCACCATTGGTGAGATCAACCAGATAAGGCACCAGATCGCCTTCGACCTCAGTTGGATTCACAAAATCGGTCATGCCAAATTTTTTTGCCATCACTACCTTGTCGGGGTTGATGTCGACGCCAACGATTTGGTCTGCACCAGCCAGCCGCAACCCTTGGATCACGTTTAGGCCAATGCCGCCGAGGCCGAAAACAATGCAGCGCGTTCCGACCTCGACCTTCGCGGTGTTGAGCACGGCGCCGATCCCCGTGGTTACGCCGCAACCGATGTAACAGACCTTGTCGAACGGTGCGTCTGGGTGGATTTTGGCCAGCGCGATCTCGGGCAGAACAGTATGGTTCGAAAAGGTCGAACAGCCCATGTAATGCAGGATCGGATCGCCATCGAGCGTCGAGAACCGCGACGACCCGTCCGGCATCACGCCCTGGCCCTGGGTGGTTCGGATCGCCTGGCAGAGATTGGTCTTGGGGTTCAGGCAGTATTCGCATTCGCGGCATTCGGGCGTGTAGAGCGGAATCACATGATCGCCGGGGGCAAGGCTCGTGACGCCTGCGCCAACTTCCAGCACGACGCCCGCGCCTTCATGTCCAAGGATCGCAGGGAACATGCCTTCGGGATCCGCGCCGGATAGGGTGAACTCGTCCGTATGGCAGATACCGGTTGCCTTGATCTCGACAAGGACTTCGCCCGCGCGTGGGCCGTCCAGATTTACATCCATGATTTCAAGCGGCTTTCCCGCCTGGGTGGCGACGGCGGCACGGGTGCGCATGACTTAATCCTCCCTTGGTTTTTCACGACCCTGCGCGAAAGACCTTTGCGTTTCAACTCTGGTTTGAGAGTTAAACACCGTGTGCCGTGGATCGCGAGGCTACTCGGACTGCGATTGTGGAACGCGGTAGATCTCGTGGCAGGACCGACACGCCGCCCCAACCCGGGGCAAGGTCTTTTGCAAGGATTCGACGCTTTGCAGATCGATCTGCAGGATCGCTGTCTGGGTATCCTTGGCCTTCTCCGAAAAGTCGTCAAACTGGTCCCAGATGATCGGTAACGCCTCACTTTTTGGATCTGTCTGGGGCATTTCGAACAGAGTCGGGATCGCCGTTGTCGCCTCGACAAGGCGCGTGCGGGCGCTGTCGGCCATGTCGACATCGAACTCGGTCTTGCCCGCAGCCATGTCCGACAGGAGTGCGAGTGCCGCCTTTGCGTTTTTCATAGCCTCCATGCGTGCGATCACTTCTGGGTTGGTGACCCCTTGATGCGCAAGTGCCGCTGTGGCGATGCACAGAAGTAGGACGGCAGGGGTCAGGCGTCTGGTCATGAGAGGGCCTTTGGTCACGCTACCAGAGGGTTAGCATCTCGACTCTGCCTATGGCGAGAGTATATATTGAGAACATAAAGTGAACATTTTGCTGCCGCCTGATGTCTGACCGCCGTATTCTATCGCTTTGGTTTCCCAGCCTTGGCGCCGAACGCCTGATCCGTCAGGCGCGTGGAGTCTTTGACGGACCGCTGGCCGTGGTCGCCGAAGAGGCGAATATGCAGGTTATCACATCGTTGAATGCACAAGGACAAGCCGCCGGTTTGCGGGTCGGGCAGCCGGTACGCGATGCCCATGCGATGTGTGCGGGGCTGGTTACGCGGGCGCGCAACGCTCCGGCCGAGGCTACCTTCCTGACCGCGATCCGCCGATGGGCAGGCAAGTTTTCCCCCTGGGTTGCCGAAGAGGCGCCTGATGGTCTGGTTATTGACCTCACCGGCTGCGCGCATCTGTTCGGAGGCGAGGCGGCACTGCTGAGCGTTGTTCAACAGGATTGTGCCGATATGGGGCTGACCGTATCGCTGGGGCTTGGCGATACACTGGGCGCGGCCTGGGCTCTGGCGCGGTTTGCCGGGCAGGGTGTGCGGTCGGACCGATCGGGCGACGCCATCAGCCAGGAAGCCCGCGCCACCCGGTCGCGCGCAGCCAAGCGCCATTGGACCAAGGGCGGCCACACCCCGTCAGTGCCGGCCGGGCTGACCCGGTCCGCCCGGATCGCGGCGCCGGGCCAAAGCTATGGTGCGCTCAGCCCGCTGCCGGTTTCGGCCTTGCGGCTTGATGCGGATATGGTGGCGCAGCTGAACCGATTGGGCCTGCGCCGTATAGGAGATCTGCTGGGGCAGCCGCGTGCTGGGCTGGCGCGGCGCTTTGGCAAGGGGCTGGTGCTGCGGCTGGATCAGGCGATGGGCAGCGCGCCCGAGCCGGTGTCTCCGGCCCGCGCGCCTGATCATTTCGCGGTCCGGATGACCCTGCCCGAACCGATTGGCCTGAAGGATGATGTGATGGCGGCGATCGACCGGCTGCTGCCGAAACTCTGCCAGACCCTGCAGGACAAGGGGCGGGGTCTGCGGTCGCTGCGGCTCGAGGCGCACAGGACCGACCAAAGCGCCGAGGTGGTTGACCTAGCGCTGGCCCGGCCGAGCCATGACCGCCATCGCATCCGCCCGCTGCTTGAGATGAAGGTGGACACGATTGACGCCGGGTTCGGCATCGACATGGTGAGGATCGCTGCGCTGCAGACCGAACCGCTGCATGACCGCAACAAGGTGGGTCATCTGCAGGCCGGCCGCGCGGTGGCGGACCGGCTGGCGCGCAACACCGCGCTGGACGATCTGCTGGGCAAGCTGGGTGCGCGGGTCGGGATGGAGGCGATCACCCGCCGTCATCCGGCGTCGAGCCATATTCCGGAAAAGACCGCCCAGGTTCTGGCCGCCGCCTGGTCCGACCCAGTCCCCGAATGGCCCGCACCCGGTGTTTCGCGTCCTCTGATGCTCTGGCCGCCCGAACCGGTGCACGCCCCCGACGTTCCGCAGATGCCCGGGTCGTTTCGCTGGCGCGGGCGCGACTGGGGCTTGCAGACGGCCTTTGGGCCCGAGCGGATCGCGCCCGAATGGTGGCTCGATGACCCCAATTGGCGCAGCGGCGTGCGGGATTACTGGGTGGTCACCACCGATGACGGGGCGCGCCTATGGCTCTATTACGGGCATGGCGGTATGATGTCGTCGGGCTGGTTCTGCCAGGGCCGGTTCGCCTGACGCGGCGAATGCTGCGGATCCTACGCCCCCGGCGGTGGCGGCGGCAGGATGGTGAACAGCTGCGCGAGTTCCTGGACATCCTCGGCCCGTTTCCAGCCGTCCTGACCGGCCGTCCAGACATAAGTGTCGCGGGTGATGTCGCCTTCGGTGGCCATACGGCCCAGCCGCGCCTTGGAGAACGGCCCCTTGGTCACGCCGCCCTCGGCAATGTGCCAGACATGTTCCACCGGAGGCGGTGGTGGCACCGGAGCGGCCGCACGCGCCGGCGGCTGCGATGATGCAGGCGCTGGCGACGCCCCCCATGGCCCCGACTGGCCAAGCTGCTGTGCCATCGCCATGCCCATGCCTGCGCCAATTCCGGCGGCCATGCCGCCGCCAGCGGGGTTGTTCGCTGCGGCAGTCATCGCCTCGGCTGCCGAATACTGGGTGAACTTGCCCAGATCGCCTGCCAGCCCCATGGACGTGCGCTTGTCCAAAGCCTTTTCGACTGCGGGCGGCAGAGAAATGTTTTCGATGTAAAGTTCCGGTGCCACCAGCCCGTATTCGGCCAGCGTCGGCGCAGTCTCGGACGCGATCAGCTTGCCCAGATCGGCGGTGTTGGCGGCCATGTCCAGAACCGGAATGCCGGATCCGGCGACAACCCGGCTGAACTCCTGCACGATGATGTTGCGGATCTGAAAGCTGATCTCGTCCATTGTGAATTCACCATCGGTGCCGACGATCTCGGTCAGGAACTTGGCGGGTTCGGTCACCCGGATCGAATAGGTCCCAAAGGCACGGATACGGGTCGGGCCAAATTCCGGATCGCGCAGCATGATCGGGTTCTTGGTGCCCCATTTCAGATCATTGAACCGGGTGGTGTTCACAAAGTAGATCTCGGATTTGAACGGGCTTTTGAACCCGTGATCCCAGTGCTGCAGAGTCGTCATCACCGGCATGTTATTGGTCTCAAGCATATAGAGACCCGGCGTGAACACATCCGCCAGCTGGCCCTCGTGCACAAAGACCGCCGACTGGCCCTCGCGGACGGTCAGCTTGGCGCCGTATTTGATCTCGTGCCCTTCGCGTTCGAACCGCCAGACCATCGTGTCCCGCGTGTCGTCGACCCAGTGGATCACGTCGATGAATTCGCCGGTCAGGAAATCGAAAATACCCATGGATTTGGTCCTTCCCTTTAGTCTTGTTCGGTCACAGATCCTGCCCCAGAAGCCCGCGCGCGATCACGCGGATGGGGCCGCGCGCCTCACTGGCGGTCATGCCAGATGTCAGGCGCGGATCATAAAGCATTTGCAGCAGGAATTCGTCATGCGTGGTGAGCAGGGCGAATTCGTCATCGTCGTTGAAGATCGACGGGCGCGCCGCCGGGCTGTCATTGGCAAGCCCAAGCCCTTGCGCGAGTTCTTCGTGAATGCAGGAACGGCGGATCAGGTCCGGGTGCTCGGCGCGGATCAGGGCGACGGCCCGCGTGTAGCTCTGCGGAGCGCTGTTGTCGGAAAACGCCACCACCAGGCAATGGATGGTGCGTGGCAGATCGCGAAAAATTGCGAGCGTGCTGTCGCTGATATTGGGCACAACCGCGCGTAGCCGCGACTGCAAGAGGGCGTCGTCGTCATAGCTCATGAAGAAGACGTTGAAATTTGGCGACCGGCTGGTGACCGAGATCGGATGCCCCGTCACCCGCGCCAGCCGCGCGGCGTAGGCGGCAACGTCGTTCCGGTTGCGCGTACGGGTCTGCGGCGTCGAAAACCGGCCAAATTCAACATTCATGCGCACCGGACCGTCCCAGCGACGCAACCGCCCGCTTTCACCGGCACCACGCGACGACAGGCCCGCTCCGGCGCGGTATTCGTCAAAGAAGACGATTGTTTCGAAGTTTCGCTCGAGGTCGTCTGCGTCAAAGGGCGTGTCCGGACCGCCGCCATCAGTGCGCAGAAGCCCGCGGGCGACCAAATCGTTCTCCAACCGTGCATAGTAGAGTTGGAGGTTCTTGCTGATATCCGATGGCTCGGCCCGTTGGGCCAGACCCGCCGGTCGCGACGGAGGCACGGGCACGGGCTGGACGGGTGGAGAGACTTCGCAACCGGCCAAAAAAACGGCCAGTCCCAAAGCTCCCGCCAGGCGCGACATGGGGTTGCCTCCGCGTCCTGTCAGTTTGGCACCGACGTGGCCGCATTGTCGCCGGTTCCGTCTTGGCGGGCCTTTGCGGCGGCCAGCGTGTCGCGCAGCTCGGCTTCCATCTTCTGCAATTCGTCCTCGGCGGCGGCGCGGCGCGCCTTGCCTTCGTCGGCGATCTGTAGACTTTCCTGGATCGTTCCGATCAGGTCCTCGTTGGCTTGCTTGACGGCTTCGATGTCAAAAACACCGCGCTCCATCTCCTGCCGGATCATCTTGTTCGATTCGCGCAGGTTCGCGGCGTTTGCGGTGAGCAGCTCGTTGGTCAGATCGTTGGCGTCTTTGACGGCCTTCGCGGCCTCGGCGCTGCGTTGGATGGTGACCGCCTGCGCCAGCTGTGTTTCCCAAAGCGGCACCGTGTTGACGAGCGTCGAATTGATCTTGGTGACAAGCGACTTGTCATTTTCCTGCACCAACCGGATCGACGGCAGCGATTGCATCGTCACCTGGCGGGTCAGTTTCAGGTCGTGCACGCGGCGTTCCAGATCGTCGCGTGCCGCTCGCATGTCGCGCAGCTCCTGCGCTTTCATCACCTGGTCCTCTTCCGGCGCGGCGTTCACTTCCGCTTCCTTGGCCGGGATCGTCGTGGTGTCGAGCTCGGCAATCTTCGCTTCGCCCGCCGCGATGTAGAGCGCCAGTTCATCATAAAACCCGAGGGTCTTTTCGTAGAGAAGATCGAGCGACTTGATATCCTTCAAAAGTGTGTGCTCATGCGACAGAAGATCATCTGTGATCTTGTCGATCTGGCCCTGCACACTTTCGAATTTCGCAGTGAACTTGGCCATTGGAGCGGCCTTGCCCAGCAACCGTTCCCACCAGCTTTGCTTGCGCCGCACGTCCAGCTCGTCGACCGAGAACCCCCGGATCGTCGTGACGATGTCGCGCAGGCTGTCACCGGCGGGGCCCACATCCTTGTTGCGCACATCTGCAAGCATCGCCTGACTGATCTCTTGCAGTTCGGCCTGCGCGGACGATCCGAAGGACACGATCGATCCGGTGTTTTCCATGTCGAGCTCGGCCATGCGCCGTTCGATTTCGGCGCGTGCGGCGGCATCGGCTTCCTGCATCGGAACGATTTCGGCCTTGGGTTCGGGCAGTGCGATGGCATTGACTTCCTTGACAATTGCCTCGGCGTCCTGGGCCTTTTTGCGGACGGTGTCAGACATAAATTTGGGTCCTTCGATACTCTTTGAAAAAGGGGGTCACTCGGTTCGAACGCCTTCACGGTCCAAACGTTCGCGCAAAACGTCGATTTCGACAGTCAGGTCGCTGCGGTCATCGTTGAGCATCTTGGCGGTGCGCGCCGCGAAGTTCTGTTCAAGGTCGTCGAGCAGCGCGACATAGTCGGTGCGCGCCTTGGTGTCGCGGCTGCGGGCGTAGAAATCGGCGAATTTGATGGTCGCGTCACGCGCACCCATAAGGTAGACCGTCATATATTTGCGAGCGCCGGTCAGATCGCGGGGATCTTCTTCGACCGTGCGGAACAGCTCTCGCGCGGCGATCTGGAAGCGTTCGACCCGCAGCTCGAGCTGGCGATCTTCGGCGCGCGCGATAGCATCATGCATCTCGCTCAGATACTCTTCGGCCTCATCGACGACGCGGGCCACGCGGTTTTGTTCAAAGGCATCGATACCCTCCATGCCCTTGTCGCGCATCGGGTCGAGGCCAAAGGCCGCAATATGAAGGGCCCCGGCAACACCCCCGAAAATCAGCGGTGCAATCAGCCCGGGTTCAGATTTGTATGCAGCTAGAGCCACGCCGATCCCGGTCAGCGCAGCAGCAGCCATCTTGCGCGGAAAGGCCGGGCGACGCGCCACCTTGCGCGCATGAAAGGCCACCTCGGCTCGCAGGCCTTCACGCAATAGCCAAGCCGCCAGAAGAAGAACAGCCGCACCCGCCATGCCAAGCCCAAGACCGAGAGCGCCATCATTTAGCGACATGGCCCCCAGCACCACGGGTGGTACAAAGAGCACGTTGGCCCGCGTTCCGGCCGGGTCGACCTTTGCCCCGCGATAGGCGCTGCGTTCTGCCGTGGGCGCGCCGTCAGCACCTTTGGGTGCGTCGCCGGGGCTGTATTTTCCGCCGTATCTTTCGGCCATAAATTCAGAGCCCCCCGAGCCAGCCGGTGCAGACCCCGAACAATACGACGAGCAACGCCGCATAGGCTAGGTTCTGCAATATGTTGCGGGACATAGGCCGCCTCCAACTCCCCGGATGTGTGTCGAAGGTAAGCAATGCAGGCCGCGCTTGCTAGGGGTAAACGGCGAGCGCCGTAGTCACGTTCGGCGGCGCGGCGACGAACGTGTGCGTTTCGGGCGCGGCTTTGCGGTACCGTCCTTACCCGTCTTGCCGGTCTCGCCATCAAGGCCGAGTTGGTCGCGAAGGACGCGCCGACGGATCTCTTCGACCGCGCTTGGTTTCAGATTGCCAAGCTGGAAAGGGCCATACGACACGCGGATCAGGCGGTTTACAGCAAAGCCGATTGCCTCCATCGCGCGGCGGATTTCGCGATTTTTGCCCTCGCGCAGCGCAACCGTGATCCAGGCATTCGCCCCTTGCTGCCTGTCGAGAGTGACAGTCATGGGCTGGAAATCTTCACCCTCGACGTGGAGCCCATTGCGCAACGGGTCGAAATCGCTGTCCTGAGGACGCCCTTTGAGCCGCACGCGGTACCGACGCAACCAGCCGGTCGAAGGCAGCTCTAGCCGGCGTTTGATGCCGCCGTCATTGGTGAGGAGCAATAAACCTTCGGAATTGAGGTCCAGACGCCCGACCGTCATCACCCGCGGTAGGTCCGGCGGCAAATCATCGAAGATGGTTGGCCGGCCCTGTTCGTCGCGGGTTGTCGTTACCCGTCCCACCGGTTTGTGGTAGAGCCAAAGGCGCGCATGATCGGGTGCGGAAACAGGCTTGCCGTCCACTGCGATGCGGTCCTGCTCGGTCACGTTCAACGCGGGGCTGTCGATGTTCTTCCCGTTCACCGAGACGCGGCCTTCAGCGATCATGCGTTCCGCCTCGCGTCGCGAGGCAACGCCCGCGCGCGACAGGACCTTTGCGATGCGATCTCCGGGAGGGGGCGAGTTGGACATGCGCCGGCCTTAGACCATTCCGCGCGGTTGCGCCAGCTACCCGCGCAGGGCAGGGTGCGCCGCATGACGTTCCGATCACATATGGATCTGGCACTGCGCGAAGCTGAGGATGCCGCGCGACGGGGAGAGGTGCCTGTCGGTGCCGTCCTCGTGGATCCGGACGGTCGGGTGGTCGCGCGGGACGGCAACCGGACGCGCGAGCTGCATGATCCGACGGCGCATGCAGAACTTCTGGTCATCCGCGCCGCCTGTGCCGAGGTTGGCTCGCAACGTCTGCCGGGCCATGATCTTTACGTGACGCTTGAGCCATGCGCGATGTGCGCCGCGGCGATCGCGGCTGCACGGATCGCGCGACTGTATTACGGTGCGGACGATCCCAAATCCGGCGGCGTGGCCCATGGCGCGCGGATCTTTTCACACGCACAAGCCCATCATGTGCCCGAGGTTTATGACGGGATAGCTGCCGAACAGGCAGCAGCCCTATTGCGCGACTTTTTCCGACCGAAGCGGAAAGGCAGCTAAATGGCCAAGTCGAATGATCTATATGACTTTGTACGTGAAGCGCTCAACGAAGGCCATGCCCGCCCGGACATCAGCCGGACCCTCTCGGATGCAGGCTGGTCTCCGGATGAGATAAGTGGCGCACTCGACGCGTGGGCCGACACCACCTTTCGCCCGCCGGTTCCAAGACCGCGCGCGCTGGTGTCGGCGCGGGACTTCTTCCTCTACACGCTGCTCTTCGGCGCTATGGTCTTCACGGCAGGCCATCTGGTTTACCTGACGCACGAACTGATAGATCTCTGGTTCCGCACCGAGGGCGACTATCTTGGCGGTTCGCTGTCAGGGATCCGCTGGTCCCTGGCTGTGCTTCTTGTTTCAACCCCTGTCTTTGTTCTGCTCACGCGCCGAGATCTCAATTCCCTCGCTGTGGAGCCAGGGCGGCGGCGATCGGCAATTCGCAAGTGGATGACCTACGGCGCGCTGTTAATCGCGGCAGCCGTGCTGCTCGGTGATCTGGTGACCACGCTTTTCAGACTGTTTTCCGGCGAGGTGACGTTACATTTTGTTGCCAAAGCGACCGTTGTGGCGATCGTGGCTGGGACCGCTTTTGTGTATTGCTGGCACGATGTCGAACGTTCAGACGCCCCATGACCCGCGCGCTTACTCTGACATGCGGCCTGCTATTGGCCCGTGCCGTCGCGTTTGGGTTCCGTGTCGCGGGCGGCCCCGGTCAGGCGCGGGCGGAACGGGAGGACACCACGCGATTGGCTCTGCTGGAGGCCGTGTCACGCCACCTCGATTGCCCCTCCGGCGAAGCGGTCTTTCCATCTGAACTGACAATCGGCGCATTGAACGGCTACTGCAGCAAGTCGTTTAACATGTCTGGATACGGGGCCGACTTGGCACGGGACTGGGTGCACTACTCCGTTGATCCAGACGCAAATGGCTACGCACTCTGCGTGGATCTTCGGCGCGCCGACGTGGCGGCGTTGCATGGACGGCACGGCATATCACCTGGGATCGAGATTGATCCCGAAACCAACCGCGCCTGCGACGTCGCTGGCAGCGCCGCGCGCCACGAAAGCTGACGCCAAAGGCATGTCAACGGTCCTGGTCGCCCGCTAGAGATCGATGGTCTGCATCACCTGCGGTTCGATCACGTTTACACCGGGCAATTTGTCGATCAGCTCCTGCGCCGATTGTTCAAGCAGTGGGAACGTCTTGTAGTGGCAGGGGATAACGGTCTTGAAGTCAAAGTAGCGTTTCGCGGCATAGGCCGCCTTGGCCATGTCCATTGTGAAATGCCCGCCTGCGCAAAGGATGCCAATATCGGGTTTGTAGTAATCCCCCATCCACTCCATATCCGCCATGATATCGGTGTCGCCACTGACATAGGTTGTGCGGTCCTCACACCGTAACATGTACCCGCATTCGGTCCCGCCTGTTCGAAGCCCCTCGGGCGTCGCAAAGGTCGACGAATGGACCGCGTTCACCATGCTCACATGCACGCCGCCCAGATCGACGGTTCCGCCTTTGTTGTAGCCGATGGTCTCGATCCCTTCGGTTTCGGCCCAGATCCCCATCAGATCGTATTGCCCGACAACCGGTACCTTGAGCGATTTGGCAAGCGGCAGGACATCTGCCACATGGTCGAAATGCGTATGCGTCAAAAGGATATGCGTGGCACCAGCGACGGCCGCCTCGTGCTGATCCTCGGGCAGAACCGGGTTCCCGGTGAGCCATGGATCGATCAACAGCACCTGATTTGAGGTTTCGATACGGAAACTGCCATGACCCAACCAAATGATTTTCATGAAATCCTCCTTCGTCATTGACGCCAGCCTAGCATGACGCTTTGACAAATCCATGGAGTGGCAGCGCCAAATCGACGGCTATTGCGAACGGGTTGGACCTGAACACTGGGCCGAGCCCCTGAACGCAGTGTCCAACTTGGCATTTCTTCTGGCGGCCTGGGTGATGTGGCGCCGGGTGCGGGGGCAGGGGATGCCTCTGGCGGTGACCCTTGTTGTGTTCTTGGCTGGTATCGGTGTCGGCAGTAGTCTTTTGCATACCTTTGCGACTGTCTGGGCGGCGGCAATCGATGTCGCGGCGATCGTGGGTTTCATTCTGGTCTATATCTTCGCGATCAATCGCGATGTCTGGCAGATGCGTCCTTTGCCAGCTTTGGGCCTTACCGTCCTCTTCTTTCCGTATGCGGCGGCGATGATCCCGGTGTTCGGCCTGATCCCCGGTCTCGGCGGGTCGGTGGGCTATGCGCCGGTGCCACTGTTGATCCTGATCTACGCGGTGCTGCTGTTGCAACGCGCGCCGCAAACGGCAACTGGCATGGCGATCGGAGCGGGCATCCTGATCGTGTCCATTCTGTTCAGATCGCTTGATGAGGTTCTATGCGAGGCGATCCCGCGTGGCACCCATTTCATGTGGCATATTCTGAACGGCGTGATGCTGGGCTGGATGATCGAGGTCTATCGCCGGCATCTTATGACGGGACGCTAGGTGCGGACCTCGTGCACTTCGATGACGTTGCCGTCCGGATCATAAAAGAAGATCTGGTGCCAGTCGGCGGTCGCGGTCTGACCCCAATCGGAGTAAGGGATGCCCTGTTTCTCCAGATGCGCCTTGAACGCCGAAAGGTCATCGGTCCGATAGGCAATGTGGCCGTGCGAAACCGGGTTCACGATCTGGTTGGTCCGGAAACCAGCGCCGACATCCTTTTCCGCCAGATGCAGCTGGATCTGACCATCGGTGACAAAGGCCACATCGCCGGCATAGCCTTTGGTCTTGTCCTGAACCGGCAGTTTGGCGGGGTCGTCGTCGCCAAGCCCCAGAACGTCGCGGTAAAAACGCTCGGACCGGCGCACATTGTCCGAGACCACATTGATGTGGTGCAGCCACAGTTTCATCGCCTGCCTCCCTTGACCCTGTCGGTCACACCTTGCCGCGACGCAGGCCGGTTGAACAAGCCCATAAGGTAGCCTGCCGCCCTTGCGGGCCGGGGCGGGTGGCGGTAAACGCGCGATGATGAAAACGAGGTTCGCCCATGTCGATTGACGAAAGCACCGCCGCCCGTGTGGCGAAACTGGCCCGGATCAAAGTCGAAGAGGATGCGCTGCCGGCACTTGCGTCGGAATTCAACACTATCCTGGGCTTCATTGAACAGTTGAACGAAGTGGATATCGACGGGGTCGATCCGATGACCTCGGTTACACCGCAGCGCCTGAAACGGCGGGTCGATACGGTTACGGATGGCGACCGGCAAGGGCAGGTCCTGTCCAACGCGCCCGACGCGCGCGAGGGCTTTTTCGCGGTTCCAAAAGTGGTGGAATGAGATGACCGAGCTGAACACTCTGGGCCTCGCCGCGGCGCGCGACCTGCTGCGCAAGGGCGAAACCACGTCGCTTGAGCTCACCGACGCGTGCCTTGCGGCCATCGATGAGGCCGGGGCGCTAAACGCGTTTGTGCATAATACGCCCGATCTGGCGCGTGATCGCGCCCGGGTCGCCGATGAGCGACTGAAAGGAAGCGAAGAGGCCCCCGCCATGTGCGGTCTGCCCATTGGCATCAAGGACCTCTTCTGCACCCAAGGCGTGCCGACCCAGGCCGCCAGCCGTATCCTCGAAGGCTTCCGGCCAGAATACGAATCCACCATAAGCCAGCAGCTCAAGGATAACGGTGCTGTCATGCTGGGCAAGCTGAATATGGATGAGTTCGCCATGGGGTCGAGCAATGAAACCTCTGTCTATGGCGATGCGGTCAGCCCCTGGCGACGCGGCAATGACGACACGCCCCTGACCCCTGGCGGCTCAAGCGGCGGATCCGCCTCGGCGGTCTCTTCCGATCTTTGCCTGGCTGCCACAGGTACGGATACCGGCGGGTCGATCCGGCAACCGGCGGCCTTCACCGGCATCGTCGGGCTCAAGCCGACCTACGGGCGCTGCTCGCGCTGGGGCATCGTGGCCTTTGCCTCGTCGCTCGATCAGGCCGGGCCAATGACCAAATCGGTACGCGACGCGGCGATCATGTTGGGCGCAATGGCCGGTCATGATCCCAAGGATTCCACATCGGCCGAACTTCCGGTCCCGGATTTCGAAGCCATGCTGACCGGAGACATCAAGGGCAAGACCATCGGCATTCCCAAGGAATACCGCATGGACGGCATGCCGGATGAAATCGAAACGCTGTGGGCGACCGGGCGCGAGATGATGCAGGATGCGGGCGCCAAGATCGTCGACATATCGCTGCCGCACACCAAATACGCGTTGCCGGCCTATTACGTCATTGCTCCGGCCGAGGCGTCTTCAAATCTCGCGCGCTATGACGGCGTACGCTACGGCCACCGGGCACAACTTGCCCAAGGCGACGGCATCACGGAAATGTACGAAAAGACCCGCGCCGAAGGTTTTGGTGCCGAGGTGCAGCGCCGTGTGATGATCGGAACCTACGTGCTCAGCGCCGGTTTCTACGACGCCTACTACAATCGCGCGCGCCGGGTGCGGGCGCTGATTAAGAAGGATTTTGAGGATGTCTTTGCTCAGGGCATCGACGGGATCCTCACGCCCGCCACACCTTCAGCCGCCTTCGGTCTGGGCGAAATGTCCGATGCGGATCCGGTTCAGATGTACCTCAACGACGTCTTCACGGTCACTGTGAATCTCGCAGGTCTTCCGGGGATTTCGGTTCCGGCCGGCCTTGACGCCCACGGTCTTCCGCTGGGGCTGCAGCTGATCGGCCGCCCATGGGAGGAAGGCGACTTGCTGAACCTTGCTTTCGCGCTCGAACGTGCGGCCGGCTTTGTGGCCAAGCCGGCGAAATGGTGGTAGATCTGGCGACCAACAAGAGCAAGAACGGCAGGATGGCAGCAATGCGTGGCGTTTTGATTTCGATGCTGGCTCTGGTCGCGGCTTTGGCGGCCTGTACAACCGTGCCCGACAGCGGGGCCGGGGTAGGGTTCGACAACTCCGTTGAGGCGCAGCGCGCACGTGAGGCCGCCCTGCAAACTGGCGCGCCTCTACCTCCGCCATCAGCAATCTCGGAAGAGACACTTGCACCCGTTGCGCCGTCGATCGAACTGCAAAACGCGCTGCCCACGGCAGGCAGCACAACCATCGCCGCCTCCGACGCGACTTTGGCGACCAATCTGGGCGCGCCGACCCAAACCGGCAATGCGGCGGATATCGCGGCCGACACAGCCGCCGTTCTGGGAACCGAGCCGCTGCAGGCCAGCCCGACGAACCCTCCACCACAACCGGTCAGCAACCCCGGGATTTCAGACGAAAACGACTTTGACGCTGTCTCGGGCCGCCAGTCGATCGAAAGCGATGCCGAACGGCTGGCGCAAGCCTCTGCCCAGCGGCAGGAAGTCCAGCCCACGGCTTTGCCCGAACGTGATGGCAGCGCATCGCCGAACATCGTCGCCTATGCCTTGTCGACAAACCATGCGCGCGGCACGCGTATCCACAGCCGGACCGGCTTGAACCTGACGCAAAAATCGATCCGAGCCTGCGCCAATTATCCATCGCCGGATCAGGCGCAGATCGCGTTCCTGCAACGCGGCGGGCCGAACCGCGATCGCCTTGGCCTCGACCCCGACGGAGACGGCTATGCCTGTGACTGGGATCCGGCGCCGTTTCGGGCCGCGGTCGGCAACTGACACCGATTTGGCATCCCTCTCCGAATTCCGGGCCGCGACGCGACAATCAGCGGCCAGAACTGATCGTCTTGCACTACACGGCCATGCAATCGGCTGAGGCCGCGCGAGATCGCTTGTGTGATCCGACGGCCGAGGTTTCGGCACATTACCTGATCGGTGCAGATGGCGAGGTCTGGCATCTGGTCGACGAGGCCGCGCGCGCCTGGCACGCCGGTGCAGGCGAATGGCACGGGCGGGCGGATGTCAATTCACGATCAATCGGGATTGAACTCGACAACCGCGGTGACCATCCGTTTGCTGAACCTCAGATGTCGGTCCTGGAAGAGCTCCTGCGTCGGATCATGCAAAGATGGCAGATCGCACCCACTGGCGTGATCGGGCACTCCGACATGGCGCCCGGACGCAAATCTGATCCAGGTCCGCGCTTCGATTGGCAGAGGCTCGAACACCTCGGGTTGGCGGCCGGACGCGGCCAGGATCCCGGTCCACGCGACGCCACTCCTGAGAAGTTCCGTGCCATTGCCCGCGACTTCGGCTACACCGCGCCCGTAGATGACTTGGCATTGCTACGGACAGTCCGTTTGCGATTCCGCCCATGGGCCACTGGTCCGTTAGTTGCCCACGACTTCACACCGCTAGGACTGTCGACCAAATGGGCTTGGCCTCCAAACCCCGCGGTGTCGCAGAAACATACATCGTAGAGACCGACCAACCTTTCTTCTCTTTGCAAATACTCCGGGGAGCGCGAGGGGCTGGCCCCTCGCCAAGATCAAACGAGATCAATCCGCAAAGATCGGACGTGCAACCGCGGCCCTCCGGTCTTGACCTTGTTGGAAGAACCGCCTAACTCCGCGCGGCGCGGAAGGCTGGATGGCCGCGGGCCGATGGTCCGAGGAAAGTCCGGACTCCATGAAGCAACGGTGCCGGGTAACGCCCGGACGGGGCAACCCGATGGAAAGCGCCACAGAGATGAAACCGCCCGCACATGCGGGTAAGGGTGAAACGGTGGGGTAAGAGCCCACCGCGCCGCTGGCAACGGGGGCGGCACGGCAAGCCCCACCGGGAGCAATGCCAAATAGGACCCCCGCGCGGGACCGGTCCCGGCAACGGGAGACCGCCGCTAGGTACGCTTCAGCCAAGAGGGGTCGGGTTGGCAGCTAAAGGCACATGGCGACATGCGCCGTAGAAGAATGGTCATCCATGGGGGTAACCCCGGGACAGAATCCGGCTTACAGGCTTTCCGCGTTTATCTCCAAAGATGAGGCATGGAAGCTTCCAGTGCTCGCGCCAGCGCGCTGGCAGCCGGGGAGGAGCCTAAGAGGTATCCACATCCGGTCAGAACACCCATTTTGCAAGTCCACGTTACAAGGCCCGCAGTTTCGGCACCGAGTTCTTTGAGAAATGCCGTCGAAAAGGTTCGTTCGCTGGTTTCGAAAGCGGCGCGTTCTGTTTGATCCGCGTCTGCTTCGTTCTGTGCAATCGCTTCTGCCAGCGCTGTTGCCAACTCGGCCACCTGCGCTTCCAGCCGTGCTAGGTTTTGGACAAGTTGGCCGATTGAGTCGTCGCGATCCGGTTCAGACAGCGCCGGTGATTGCGCGAACGTTCGCAGCGCTGCTAGCAGATCATCAAAGATGCTCAACTCGTCTGGCAGCTGGTTTCGCCCCGTCGCCTGCAAATAATCCGCGATCACGCCTTCGATCTGCATCACAAGCACCGTCGTCGTCACATGCGTAGAGGCAGCGGTGCGTAGTAGAATCTGTGCCCGATCTCTGAGGAAGATGCCTGATGCTTGCTTGGTGGTCACGGGACGCGGTTCGATCGCGGGCAGGCCGGATCGTTCCCGAAGATAGTCCAAAACCCGCCTTGTCCGCTCGGCGTCATTGGAGATCTTTGAGATTTCGTTGAGAACGCGGTCGCGGCGCACCGCACCCGCACCGGCAAAGCGCAAACCGGCCAAGCCGCCCTCGCGCGGAGATTGCAAGAGCGTCAGTATTGAGCTCAGCGGTGTCAGATCTTCCGCTTCAATACCTGTGATGTCCAAAAAACTTAGCTGTGTGAGGTCCGCCAGGGGGCGCAAATCGGTGACATTTGTGAAGGCAAGATAGAGCCGCTCAAGCCGTTGCAGACCGCGGATGAACGACAGCCCCATGACACGGCTGTTGGTCAAATAAAGCCGTTCAAGCCGCGAGAGCTCGGCCAATTGTGACAGATTGTTGGCCGAGGTTTGGTCCAATGATAATCGTCGCAGGTCTTTCAGCATCGACAACGGTGCCAGATCAGAGACCCGGGTTTCCTTGAGGTAGAGCCGCTTAAGCTGAGCGAGCCCTGACAATACCGACGTGTCCGAAAATGCGGTTTGACTTAGGCCAAGAGATACCAACGCGCTCAACGCGGATAACGGTGCAAAATCCTGGACGGGCGTTTTGCGCAAGCCCAGGGTCTGCAGTCGCGACATGCCACGCAGCGGCGACAATTCAGTCACACGCGTGCCTTCAAGCCATATCAGGCGCAGCGCAACAAGATCCTTGAGCGGTGAGATGTCTTGTACCGCAGTATTGCTCAGATATACCTCACGCAGTTCCGTGAGCCCCGCCAACGGCGAAAGATCGTCGACCTGCGTACCCGTAAGCGTCAGTACGCGAAGATCGCTCAGCGACGTGATGGAGGCGGGCAGTTCGCGCAACTCGGAAAAACCACGATCTCCGTCCAGATCCAGGCGGGTGACTTGGGAGTCGTTGCAGGTTGCAACCTTGGCCTCGGCCCGTCGAAATGCGTCATCTGCGTCTGACATCTAACCTCCTTCCAAGCGCACTCTATCGGCGTTGCTGCACTTCGCAATCCCGGTCTTCGAGGTCGACAGCCACGGCAGTCGCTAAGTCCTGGATCGGCTGGAGTGCCATCCTCCAAATAGGCGCTTTCTGAGGTTGACACAGATAGGAATCCCGTTAAGAGAGCGCGTTCAAAGGAATTGACCGAAAGGCCCCCGCCTTTCGATGCAGGAGAGAGATCATGGCGAAGCCGACGACAATCAAGATCCGTCTGAACTCGACCGCAGGCACGGGCCATTTCTACGTGACCAAGAAAAACGCACGGACCATGACCGAAAAAATGGTGGTGCGGAAATACGACCCCGTGGCCCGCAAGCATGTCGAGTACAAGGAAGGCAAGATCAAGTAACCTTCCATTCGGATGCAGACCGATGCAGGGCCATGCGAAAGCGTGGCCCTTTTTCGTGGCGAGAGTAGATTTCATGAGACGTGTGATGATAGTGGGCGGTCCCGGTTCGGGCAAAAGCACGCTGGCGCGGGCGCTTGGTGACCTGACGGGGCTGCCGGTGTACCACATGGATCATCTGCATTGGAAAGCGGGTTGGGAGGCACGCACACTTGAGGAAAAACGCCCTATGGCGCTTGAGATCGAGGCACGCGACGCGTGGATCTTTGAAGGCGGCCTTTCGGCAACCTACGATCATCGTGTCGCGTGCGCCGATACCATGATCTGGCTGGATCTTCCGGTGGGCTTGCGGCTCTGGCGGGTGACCAAGCGGTCGATCCTCTATGCCGGGCAGGAACGGCCGGACATGGCGGAGGGCTGCCGCGAGGGGTTCCATTCGGAAACACTCGACTTCTACCGTTTCATCTGGCGCACAAGGCAGAGCAGTCGTCGGAGGATCGAGAACTTGATTGCCGGGGCACGGCGGGAACTTGAGATCGTCCACCTGCGCAGCCCAGCAGCGGTGCGCGGTTATCTCGATCAGCTCGAGTTGCTCCGGCCATGACGGTGTCTGTCCGACCGTCGACGCCGGCCGATCTGGCTGCGGTCGACGCCATTTTGGCGCTCTCCTACCCCAAGTTGCTCAAGGCGGATTACCCGCCCTCGGTTCTGGTCACCGCGCTGCCGATCATCAGCCGCGCCCGGCCCGAGCTTCTCTCATGTGGCACGTACTATGTAGCGGAACTGGACGGTCGCATCGTTGGGGCCGGAGGATGGACGCGGGACCGGCAGGACAAATGGCTTGGCCATATCCGACATGTGGTGACCGATCACCGCGCACTGCGCCAGGGCGTCGCGCGCGCCATACTGGGCCACACCCTGACCACGGCGCGCGCGGCCGGGATCCGGCGGATGGAGTGCTGGTCGACCTATACGGCCGAAGCTTTCTATGCGGCAGTGGGCTTCAAAACCGTGGGCGACATCGATGTGCCGCTGACCAATGGCATCTCGTTCGCCTCCAAACGTATGCGGCAGGTGCTTTAACGGGGTCGAGATGGCAAAGATCGAGATCTCTTGCCCGCGTGACCGCCTGGGCTGTGCGGGACCTCGACAAGAAAAAGGCCGCCCAACAGGGCGGCCCATCCTAACGGTCCTGCGGTAGCGCTTATTCGCGGTTGCCCAGGAATTGCAGCAGGAACATGAACATGTTGATGAAGTCCAAGTAGAGGCTCAGAGCGCCCATGATGGCCGCTTTGCCTAACCACTCCTGATCACCTGAATGGGCCATTTGCAAATAGGTGTTTTTGATGTTTTGCGTGTCATACGCCGTAAGACCCGCAAAGATCAGCACGCCGAGCACCGAGATCGCAAATGCCATGGCCGACGAGGCCAGAAAGATGTTCACGATCGACGCCACGATCAATCCGATCACACCCATGATCAGAAACGTGCCGAAGCCCGACAGGTCCTTTTTGGTCGTGTAGCCATAAAGCGACAGGCCGGCAAAAGCGATTGCTGTGATCAGGAAGGTCTGCGCGATCGACTCACCGGTAAACTGGATAAAGATCCAACTGATCGACAGGCCCATAACCAGCGCAAATGTGTAGAACACGAGTTGTGCGGCGGAGGCCGACAGGCGGTTTATGGCGGCTCCGAACCCGAAGACAAACGCCAGCGGAGCAAACATGATGACCCACTTAAGGGGCGACGCGTAGATCGTCGCGCCGAACGAGGTCAGGTATTTGTCGGCACCCAATTGCGCGACCGCCGCAGACGGATCCGAGGTCACAGCCAGTCCCGATACGGCCCAGGCCGCAAGGAACGTGATCAACATGCCTACGGACATCGTCCCGTAGACTTTGTTCATATGGGCGCGCAAGCCCTCGTCGATCTGGGCAACGCGCGCGCCTGCCGTTGACCGGATCGTGTCGAATTCAGCCATCTAGCTCTCCATTCAAAACAGCCGTACCGCCGAAGAAGCCTTCGGCGGCCATTGACCGAAATATCGGTCGGAGATGCACGTTTTTCAAGGGATTCCGGCGTTCGGATGGCCTGAATTTGACCAAAACACGGTTTGAAACCGCTTTGTTCAGCAGCGCCAGGTTTCCGGCACGTCCCAGATCGGTCTGGTGGCTTCACGCTGCGCTTGGGCGCGCGAGACACCGATATCGCTCAGCGCTTGGTCGTCGAGCGCTTTGAGATGTTGGCGCTGACGCCAGACATCAAGGGCACGGGACAGTCCGAACCCCTTGTTTTGACGGGCACTTGTGGCACGTGTGTCGGTCAGGAACGTCATTGTGTCATCCTCGGTTAGCGTGATGGTTCAATGCAGTTGCATCAAAGTTCTTGATATAAATGGCATCTCGTGTTTCATATTGAAAACGAATGTTTGTGCGCTGATAGATCAAGGTTTGTGATAATGCGAAATCTCGACATCACTACGTTGCGCTCGTTTGTCGCGGTGGCGGATTCTGGCGGTGTCACCCGCGCGGCGGGTTTCTTGCATCTCACCCAGTCGGCTGTATCGATGCAGCTGAAGCGGCTTGAAGAGCTCCTTGGGCTCGAACTTCTTGACCGGTCGGGCAGGGGGATCGCGCTCACCGCGGCGGGGGAACAGCTGTTGGTCTATGCACGCCGGATGGTGTCTCTGAACGACGAGGTCATTGGGCGGCTGACCGACCAGGCTTTTGAGGGCGAGGTGATGCTGGGCGTGCCCCACGACATTGTCTATCCTGCCATCCCCCGCGTGTTGCAGCAGTTTCATGCCGCCTTTCCGCGTGTACGCGTGTCGCTGCAATCCTCGTTCACCAAGGCGCTCAAGGAGCAATACGCGAAGGGCGAATGCGACCTGATCCTCACGACGGAAACTGATGTCGACGCGGGATGCGAAACGCTTGCAGAGTTGCCGCTGCGGTGGATCGGCGCTCCCGGCGGTTCAGCCTGGCGTCAACGACCGCTGCGCCTTGCCTTTGGTCGATACTGCACCTTCCGCCCGCGCGTGATCGAGGCGTTGGACACCGCAAACATTCCATGGGAACTTGCGGTCGAAACGGATTCGGACCGCACGATCGAAGCCACCGTTAGCGCCGACCTCGCCATTCACACCATGATCGACGGAACAGAACCGCCGCATTTGGTGCAGATCGAACATGGCAACGTCTTGCCGGATTTGCCGGTGCAGATGATCAACCTCTACACGGCTGAGACGGGCAATCCGATCTTGGTGAGTGAATTGGCGGCACTTTTGCGCTCGGCCTTCCAGTCGCTGGTGCCCAGCCGGCCGCGGATCGTCAGTTCGGCGTAACAACAATCTTGCCGGTTGCCTGGCGGCTTCGCAGCAACTCGAACCCGTCCTGAGCCCGGTCGAGCGGCAGAACGTGGCTGACAGGCGGTTTGAGTTTGCCTTGTACATACCAGTTGATCAGGGTCCGCAGGCTTTCGCGAAAGACCTCGGGCCGAAAGGACAGGTAAGCGCCAATATAGAAACCGATGACGGAGAGGTTCTTGACCAGTAGGTGATTGGCCGGGATCTGTGGCACGTCACCACTGGCAAAGCCGATGGGGAGCAGCCGAGCCTCGGGATTGGCGGCGCGAAATGCGGCAGTGAATACCGGCCCTCCAACCGCGTCATACAGCACATCAATCCCGCCCAATTCCTTGAGGCGCGCGCGCAGGTCTTCGGCATCGTCGATCACTTCGTCGGCACCGGCGATCCGGGCGATCTCAAGCTTATCCTTTCCACGCGCATGAGCGATCACTCGCGCGCCCATCAATTTAGCAAGTTCGACAGCCGTCAGACCAACGCCACCGGCGGCTCCGGTCACGAGCAGCGTTTCGCCCGGCTGCAGCCGAGCGCGGTGATCCAGAGCGATGTGACCTGTGCCATATGCGATCGGAAAGGCTGCCGCGTGTTCAAAGCTCATCTCATCCGGTATCACCAGCGCACGGGCGGCATCGAATACGCCTTCCTCGGCCAATCCGCCCTGACCGGAAAACACCATTACGCGATCGCCCATCGAAAACGCCGCCACGTCATCGGCGATTTCAACTACATTACCCGCCAACTCCAGCCCCAGCGTAAAGGGAACCTCGGGCGTATCCTGGTATGTCCCCTTCTGCATGAGCAGATCAGCAAAGTTAAGTCCGCAAGCTCTTATTTCAACACGTATTTTTCCAGGCGCCAAGGCCGGTCGCTCGACATCTGCCAAAACCGCCGGGCCGCCTGTGGAAAAGACTTGAATTGCGCGCACGCCTGTCTCCTTGATGTGCTGCCGGTTTCGGTTACATACTTTGTCACCAATAGCTTAATCGACACAGTGAATAGCATTTCTTAACTTTGTTACACGCGCCTATTAGGCGATTTCTTACCGAATTGGGTAAATTGGTCACGGCACTCGTGTTAGTCGAGTGATGGAGCTTGCACTCAACCAAAAAGCCGTTATCATGCCTCCGAGGTGCGGTTTGGGAACGACTTGAACGACAGAACGTCACCGGCGCATTGTAATGTTCATGTGCTGGGCATGACGCGAGCCCCGGCCCGTTAACCAGTAGAAAGAGGAGAAACGCATGACCCATCCCGTTGATGTTCATGTGGGCAAACGCGTAAGACACCGGCGCTGGCTGGTTGGGATGACTCAACAACAGCTTGCAGAACGTGTCGGGATTAAGTTCCAGCAAATCCAGAAGTACGAGACCGGAGCCAATCGCATCAGCGCATCGCGTTTGTGGGATATTGCCGACGCCTTGGATGTGCCTGTGAGCTTCTTCTTTGAGGGCCTGCAAGGGGACGATGCTCCAGCCGAAACTGTGGCTGCCGAAGGCAAATCAATGGTTCCGCCCGATCTCATGGGCGACAAGGAAGCGCTGGATCTGGTTCGGTCGTATTACGCGATCCCTGAAAACCAGCGGCGCAGATTGTTTGAACTGGCCCGGGTTCTGAGCGACGTCGCTTGAAAGCCTCGGTCAAGCTTGCATTAAGCCTTTAAGAATGGCACTGGCGCAGAATGCGCCATTTTACGATGCAGGATCTGGAGACGGCGCTGCGCATGGCCGATGCGGCCCGCGCAGCCATTTTGCCGTTGTTCAGGTCTTCTAACGTCGAAGCTGAAAACAAGGCATCAACCGGCTTTGATCCGGTTACCGTGGCAGATCGCGCTGCGGAGAAAGCCATGCGCGATATCCTTGCCGAGACCTGCCCGGAAGATGGCATTCTGGGCGAGGAATTCGGCGCACAAAATGGCCCGAGCGGCCGGACTTGGGTGTTGGACCCGATTGATGGAACGCGCGGTTTCATCAGCGGCACCCCGACCTGGGGCGTGCTGATTGCTTTGTCGGATACTGATGGGCCGGGCCTGGGCGTTATCGACCAACCCTATATCGGTGAACGGTTCTGGGGTTTTGACGGTCGCGCGGAATGCATTGGCCCGCTCGGGACGACGGTCTTGCGAACGCGCGCGACCGACAGTCTGGATCAGGCGATCCTTTTCACGACCTTCCCGGAGGTCGGCACGCCTCAGGACCGTGCAGGGTTCCAATCGGTGTCGGCCAAGGTGCGGCTGACTCGGTACGGAATGGACTGCTACGCGTATGCGCTGGTTGCGGCAGGGCAGGCGGATCTGGTGATCGAAGCCGGGTTGCAGCCTTACGATATTCAGGCGCCCATTGCGGTGATCGAGGCCGCCGGCGGCGTCGTTACCGACTGGGAAGGGCGCCCGGTCCATCAGGGCGGGCGCGTGCTCGCGGCAGCCAACTCGGCACTTCATGAGAAAGCGCTGGATGTGCTCCATTCTGCCTAGGCTCACTCCACCTATGGTTGCGTTGACCTTCAGATTGACCTAGCGTCGGACGGGCGCGCTGCGATCTTTTCCCGACTTCCGGCAGTGCATCATATGGAATTCGAAGCGGGCTCGGACCAGATCAGCGCATGACCCAACCGATCCTGCTCAAGAATGCCGACATCATACTCACGATGGATGCGGAGCGACGGGAGTTGACCCAGGCAGATATGCTCATCCGCGATGGCGTAATTGTCGAGATTGGGAGTACTATGCCCGATGACGCGGCCCTGGTCGTGAACGCGGCGGGCTGCGTCGTTACCCCCGGCCTTGTCAACACGCATCATCATCTGTTCCAGTCGTTGACGCGCGCAGTGCCTGAGGCTCAGGACGCGTTGCTCTTTGGCTGGTTGCAGACGCTCTATCCGATATGGGCGCGCTTCGGACCCGAGGAGATCTACGTCTCCGCGCTTACAGGCCTTGCCGAACTGGCGCTTGGTGGGTGTTCGATGACCGCGGATCATCTCTACCTGTTTCCCAATGGTGCCAAGCTGGACGACACTATCGCTGCCGCCGCCGAAATCGGCCTGAGGTTCCACCCCACGCGCGGTGCCATGAGCATCGGCGAGAGCGACGGCGGCCTGCCACCCGACGCGCTGGTAGAGCGTGAATCGGACATCCTTGACGACAGCATTCGTTTGATTGACCGTTTTCACGATGCCCGTGACGGCGCAATGCTGCGCGTCGGTGTCGCCCCCTGCTCTCCATTTTCTGTCAGCCGCGGTTTGATGCGCGATGCGGCACGGCTGGCCCGTGATAAGTCGGTCATGCTGCATACGCATCTGGCCGAGAACGACCAGGACGTGGCCTATTCTCTTGAAACCTTCGGCTGCCGACCGGGCGAATATGCGCAAGAACTGGGTTGGACGGGCGCGGATGTCTGGCACGCGCATTGCGTGAAACTGAACGAGGCTGAAATCGGCCTTTTCGCCAGAACGCATACCGGTGTTGCTCATTGCCCCTGCTCGAACTGCCGGCTGGGCAGCGGAGTCGCTCGGGTCCGCGCGATGCGTGACCGGGGCGTTCGTGTCGGGCTTGGGGTAGACGGTTCGGCCAGCAACGACATCGGCAACCTCATGGTCGAGGCGCGTCAGGCGATGCTCTTGCAGCGGGTGGCACAAGGCGCAGATGCGATGAGCGCACGCGAAGCGCTTGACATCGCAACGCGTGGCGGGGCGGATATTCTTGGCCGTCCGGATTGCGGGCGTCTGGAGCCTGGCAAATGTGCGGACATTGCCGTCTGGGACACGCGCGGGGTTGAGATGTCGGGCAGTTGGGATCCGGCCGCCTTGCTGCTGGCTGGCCCGACGCGGGTGCGAGACCTGTTGGTCAACGGGCGGTTCGTGGTGGAAGACGGCCGGATCGTCACCATCGACCTCCCAAGAGTTCTGGAGCGTCAGCGTCAACTGGTCGACAAAATCAGGGCCTGAAATCGGACGTTCAGCGTCGAAGGTCACGTCCGGTTTTCCCACGCGTTTTGTGGCCCGTTCAAGAATCAGCCGCGCCTTCACCGAGCCGACGTCCCGCGATCCAAACATCATGTACCGCCCGGTCGTCACCCATCATGATCGTGGGAAAAAGAGCCTCCCAGATATCCTCGGCACGCGCATTGCGCTGCGCGATCGCCGGTGTCGATGCCAGGTTGAGGATCACCAAATCCGCCTCCATGCCCGGGGCGATGTTGCCGATCTGTGCCTCGGCCCCCATGGCTTGTGCCGAGCCTTGCGTGGCCAGCCAGAGTAACTGCGCGGGGTGCAGCGCCGTCCCACGCAATTGGGCGATGTCGTAGGCTGCGGCCATTGTGCGCAACATCGAGAAACTGGAGCCGCCGCCGGTGTCCGTCGCCAACCCCACCCTCTGGCCTTTGTCCATAAGCCCGCCCATGTCAAAAAGACCTGAGCCGATAAAGGCGTTCGATGTCGGGCAGTGGATCAGTGTCGCGCCAACCTCACGAAGCCGGTCGCGTTCACGTGGCTCCAGATGGATCGCGTGTCCATACATCGCTCCGGGAGCGAGAAGTCCATGCGCTTCATAGGTGTCGAGGTAGTCGCGCGCTGTCGGATAGAGTGACTTGACCCAGGCAATTTCATCCAACTGCTCGCTCAGATGCGTCTGCATCCGCAGATCCGGGTTTTCGGCCCAAAGCGCGCCAAGCACCGATAGCTGCTCGGGCGTCGAGGTTGGCGAAAAGCGCGGCGTGATTGTGTAAGACAAACGGTCTTGGCCATGCCAGCGGTTCATCAGTGCCTTGCTGTCGTCGTAGGCGCTGACTGCTGTGTCGCGCAGGCCATCCGGAGCATTGCGGTCCATGCATGTCTTGCCACCCGCCACGCGCAATCCACGTCGCTGCGCTTCGGCGAAAAACGCATCCACGCTGGAGGGATGGATCGTGCAATAGCTGCAGACGCTCGTGGTCCCGTTCGACAGGACGAGATCGAAGTACCGGGTTGCGATCCGCGCGGCATAGTTGGGATCCTCGAATCGCATTTCCTCGGGGAAGGTATAGGTGTTCAGCCAATCGATGAGCCGCTTGCCCCAGCTCGCAATGATCGCGGTCTGCGGATAATGAGCATGGGCGTCAATGAAACCGGCCAAGATCACGTGTTCGCCGTAGTCGGTGACGGTTGCGTCCGGAGCCTCGGCCTGAACCGCGTCACGCGCTCCAACCTGCGCCACCTTGCCGTCCCGGATTAGCACCGCCTCGTGCACTTGGGCCGACCCGGCCGGGTCTCCGTCAAAGGGCGACGCGATAAAGGACAGAACCCGTCCCGTCAGAACACTTTCAGAAGTCATATGCCTGCTTTCTTCACCGCCGCAACCGTAGTCAGCCTAAGGTCCCGCCGCCCTGGGGTAAATTGCGCCATTGTCATTGTTTTTGACCATCAGCTTCTTCTATTTTGCGGGCAATCACCAAGGGGGCATTCATGACGACTGACACCGATCAGGACCTGCCGCAGCCCGAGCAGGACAGCGGACGCGAGGACGACGCCTACGTTCTGGATCGCAAGGCCGTTGCCGCAATCCTCTATGCGGTCGATGTCGATGACCGCGCCCAGCTTTCCAAACTCATGGCACCGCTTCACGCTGCTGACATTGCTGACCTTCTGGAACAGATCAACCCGTTCGATCGCGCGCGTCTTGTGCGGCTTTATGAGGGGGAATTTGACGGTGAGCTTCTCTCGGAGCTTGATGACGCCGTCCGCACCGAAGTCATGTCCGTCCTCCAACCGCAGACACTGGCCGAGGCGGTGCGCGAACTGGACAGCGACGACGTTGTCGATCTGGTCGAAGACCTGGATGAGCCTCAGCAAGAGGCCATTCTGGACGCGCTGCCGGATGCCGACAGGATGGCGGTGGAACAGTCGCTGTCCTACCCTGAGTTTTCCGCCGGTCGGTTGATGCAGCGCGAGGTGGTAATGGCCCCCGAACACTGGAATGTCGGGGATGCGATCGATTTCCTGCGAGCTAGCGAAGACCTTCCGCAGCAGTTCTATCACCTGATCCTCGTCGATCCGCGTCTGAGACCGGTCGGAAACGTTACGCTGGGCAAAATCATGCGGTCCAAGCGCGAGGTTCAGCTCGCCGACATCACCGAAGAAGTGTTCCAGACCATTCCAGTCACGCAATATGAGGGAGACGTTGCTTATGCCTTCAACCAGTACCATCTGATTTCGGCTCCGGTCGTGGATGAAGACGGGCGGCTCGTCGGGGTGATCACCATCGACGACGCGATGGTGGTGCTCGACGAAGAACATGAAGAGGACATGCTGAGGTTAGCCGGTGTGAGCGAAAGCTCACTGTCGGACCGCGTACTTGATACGTCGAAGTCGCGGCTGCCGTGGCTGTGCGTGAACTTGGGCGCCGCGATCCTGTCTTCGGTCGTGATTTCCCAGTTTGATGCCGCCATCGCGGCGCTTGTGGCGCTGGCTATTCTGATGCCGATCGTGGCCTCAATGGGGGGCAATGCGGCGACGCAAACGCTAACCGTTGCGGTGCGCGCGCTTGCCACCAAGGACCTGACCAGAGCCAATGTCTGGCGCGTCATCCGCCGCGAAGTGGCCGTCGGGCTTTTGAACGGCCTCGCCTTTGCAGTGATCATGGGCGGCCTCGTCACGGCTTGGTTCGGCTTGCCGCTGCTGGGTCTCGTAATCGCGGCCGCTTTGGTTCTGAATATGGTGATTGCGGGTCTCGCGGGGACGGTGGTGCCCGTCGTGCTTGACCGGATGGGCGTGGACCCGGCGCTGGCATCAGGCACCTTTGTGACGACGACGACGGATATGATGGGATTTTTTTCGTTTCTTGGCTTCGCGTCGCTGGTGCTGCTGTGACCGATCTGACCAAAGTCAAGGTCGAGGCTCGGCGTGCGGCCTTCGCCCGACGCAAAAAGGCACATGCCGAGGCAGCACCTGGTGCGGCGGGGCAGCTCAGCAGCGTTCTGGCTGGGTATCGCGGCGTGCCACTGGCGGGATACATGCCCATTCGAACCGAAATCGATCCCTTGCCCGCCATGGCCGAGGCGGCCGCGCATGGAAGTGTTGGTGTCCCTGTTATCCAAGGAAATGGTCTGCCCTTGCTCTTTTCGAGATGGGAACCGGAAAGCGGAATGGTCGACGGTCCGTTCGGGGCCCGTGTTCCGGCGATTGCTGACTACTTTGAACCAGAGATCCTGATCGTGCCCCTTGTCGCTTTCGACGCGACAGGTGGTCGATTGGGCTATGGCGGCGGATTCTATGACCGCACGCTGGAACAGCTGCGCGCGCGACGCGCAACGCTCGCCATCGGCTTTGCCTATGCGGCGCAAGAAGCTGAAATGCTTCCGTTGGAGCCGACAGACCAGACGCTGGATCTGATAGTGACCGAAGCTGAGGTTCGGACGCTGGCCAAACGTTGAGTTTGGAGTAAGCCGAATTGGAATCATGGCGAGGGTAGCGATCAAACCCACCGTTAACCCTTGTCCTTGCACCGGCACGGGCCTACCACCTCTCAAATGAGATGTTTGTTTTTGGGCGATGTCATGGGGCGGGCCGGCCGCGCGGCCGTGATCGAAGGCCTGCCACGGCTGCGCACCGAATGGCGGCTGGATTTCGTGGTCGTGAATGGTGAAAACGCGACCGGGGGCATGGGCCTGTCGCCGGACCACGCGCGCAGCTTGCTGGATGCGGGCGTCGATTGCCTGACGCTCGGAGATCACGCCTTCGACCAGAAGGACATGCTGCAATTCATCGAAGCCGAACCGCGCATCATCCGCCCGTTGAATTACGCCAAGGGAGCACCTGGGCGCGGGCATCGGGTCTACGATGCTCCGGGCGGGCGCAAGGTGCTTGTCCTGCAGGTGCTGGGTCAAGTCTTTATGAAGCGCGCTTTTGATGACCCATTCTCGGCCGTCGACACGGTGCTGCGGGCGCACCCTCCGGGCGGGCTGGTCCAGGCAACGATCGTAGACGTCCATTGCGAGGCCACATCCGAGAAAATGGCGATGGGTCATTTCTGCGATAGCCGGG
This sequence comes from Pseudomonadota bacterium, assembly GCA_039195015.1. GTDB lineage: Bacteria > Pseudomonadota > Alphaproteobacteria > Rhodobacterales > Rhodobacteraceae > JBCCVT01. The sequence continues at coordinate 9,076 of JBCCVT010000001.1, read as the reverse complement.
CCAGCATCGTGGTCGGCACCCACACCCATGTGCCCACAGCCGATACGATGATCCTGCCAGGCGGCACGGCTTATCAGACTGACGCAGGGATGTGCGGCGATTACGATTCCGTCATAGGCATGGAAAAGGCAGAACCGATGCGCCGCTTTGTGACCGGCATGCCCAAGGCGCGATTCTCGCCTGCACTGGGCGAGGCGACGTTGTCCGGTCTTCTGGTCGAAACCGATGACCGCACGGGGCTCGCCAAATCCGCGCGCATGATTCGTCAGGGTGGATGCCTTGAAGGGGCGTCACCGTGACCGGCTGGCGGCCGGCGTATATCTATACGCTGGCTCTTGTGGCCATGGGGGCAGGCTGGGGGCTCACGCAGCCTCTGACCAAGATCGCGGTGAGCACGGGGCACCAGCATTTTGGTCTGATTTTCTGGCAGTTGGTCATTGGCGCGGCGATCGCGGGGACGCTGACAGTGCTGCGAGGACGCGGGTTGCCGCTTGGGCGATCGAACCTGATCGTTTATGTCGTCATCGCAATTCTGGGCACGGTCGTCCCGAACTCTGCCTCGTTCCAGGCAATCGCCCATCTGCCGGTTGGCGTGCACACAATCGTCCTGTCGCTGATCCCGGTCATGGCTTTTCCGATGGCCATCGCCTTGGGGATGGAGCGTTTTCACGCGCGGCGCTTCATCGGCCTTCTTTTGGGCCTTGCGGGCGTTCTGCTGCTCATTCTGCCCGAGTCGAGCCTGCCCGACCCAGCGATGTTCATCTGGATCCTGGTCTCGCTGATCGGACCGCTCTGCTACGCGATGGAGGGCAATTACGTCGCCCGCTGGGGTACGGCGGATATGGATCCGTTCCAGGTTCTGTTCGGCGCGTCGCTGGTCGGCGCGTTGATGGCTCTGCCGCTAGCGATCGGAACGGGACAGTACATCTCGCCCTTTCGTGTCTGGGCCGGGCCAGAATGGGCCTTCGTCGCTTCGTCCGCGATCCATCTGGCGGTCTATTCGACCTATGTCTGGCTCGTGGGGCGGACGGGTGCGGTCTTTGCCGCGCAGGTAAGCTATCTGGTGACCGGCTTTGGAGTGCTGTGGGCGATGTTGCTGCTCGGCGAGCGATATTCGCCTTTTATCTGGGCCGCGCTGGTGTTTGTGCTGGCAGGCGTGTGGCTCGTGCAGCCGCGAACGCGCGACCGGCTTGCGGAGGCTGAGCCAATCGGCGACATTGCTGCGCGGAGCGGCGACACAGGCGAACAAAAGACTTAGGATGCAGGCCTTTCTGGACAGCGAGACGGCCAGTGCGGTGCTGGCACTTTGCGTGGTCGGGGTCATGTTCTTGGCCTTTCTGCGCGAGATATTCCCAACCGAGGTGGTGGCGGTATCCGGAGTGGCCGTGATGATGGCCACCGGGATCCTGCCCTACGACCAGGCGCTGCCGGTGCTGTCGAACCCTGCGCCCTGGACGATCGCGGCTATGTTCTTGATCATGGGCGCGCTGGTGCGCACAGGAGCGCTCGACGCCTTTACGACCGTGGCGGAAAGCCAGGCGGAATCGAACCCGACGCGCGCCGTTGCGATGCTGATGGCCTTTGTGGTCTTTGCGTCTGCTGTCGTCTCGAACACGCCCGTGGTGGTCGTGATGATCCCGGTGGTGACCCAAATTGCCCGCACCCTGGGTCTTGCCGCCAGCAAGATGCTCATTCCACTGAGTTACGCGGCGATCATGGGTGGGACGCTGACGCTGATCGGCACGTCCACGAACCTGCTCGTTGATGGGGTGGCCCGTTCGCAAGGCCTTGCGCCATTTTCGATCTTTGAAGTCACGCCGCTCGGCCTGGCAATCGTTGCCTGGGGCATGGTCTATCTGCGTTTCATTGCGCCACGGCTTTTGCCGGTGCGCGACAGTATGGCGGATCTACTGTCGGACAAGTCGAAGATGAAGTTCTTTACCGAGGCTGTCATCCCGCCTGATTCAAACCTGATCGGGCGCGAGGTGTTGGGTGTCCAACTTTTCAAGCGCGAGGGCGTGCGTTTGATCGACGTGATCCGCGGGGATACCTCGCTGCGGCGCAACCTCGCGGGTGTAACTTTGCAGGTCGGTGACCGTGTCGTACTGCGGACGCAGATGACCGAGCTTTTGAGCCTTCAACGTGACAAATCGCTGAAACGGGTCGATCAGGTGTCGGCGGTAGAAACCTCGACGGTCGAGGTGCTGATCACGCCAGGCTGTCGGATGGTGGGCCGAACGCTCGGGTCGTTGCGCCTGCGCCGCCGTTACGGAATCTACACGCTTGCCGCCCACCGCCGGAACCAGAATATCGGCAGGCAGTTGGATGATCTGGTTGTAAAGGTAGGCGATACGCTGCTGCTTGAGGGCAACCCGGCCGATATCCAGCGTTTGGCGGCGGATATGGATCTGGTCGACGTATCGACCCCCTCTGCGCGTGCCTTCCGGCGCAGCCATGCCCCGATCGCGATCGGGGCGCTTCTCGGTATCGTCGGGTTGGCCGCGATGGGCGTCGCACCGATCCTGTTGCTTTCGGTGATTGCGGTGGCTGTGGTGCTCGTGACCCGGTGCATCGACGCGGATGAGGCGTTTTCCTTTGTCGATGGCCGTCTACTGGCGCTGATCTTTTCGATGCTCGCCATCGGGGCCGCGCTCGAAAGCTCGGGCGCAGTGCGGCTTGTGGTCGAGGCGATTGCGCCGGCGCTCGACATGCTGCCGTCCTTTCTGATCGTCTGGGCGATCTATCTGCTGACCTCGATCCTGACCGAACTTGTGTCAAACAATGCGGTGGCGGTCGTGGTCACGCCCGTTGCAATCGGTCTCGCCGACGCAATGGGCATCGACGCGCGCCCGTTGGTCGTCGCGGTGATGGTCGCGGCTTCGGCCAGTTTCGCAACACCAATCGGGTATCAGACCAATATGCTGGTCTACGGTCCGGGAGGTTATCGGTTCTCGGACTTTCTGAAGGTCGGCATCCCGCTCAACCTTAGCATCGGTTTGCTCGCGTCGGCCCTTATCCCGTTCATCTGGCCCCTTTAGCCGGCCAAAACGCGCGTCGAGCTCGCAGGTTTCGGGTTGCTCAAAGCGGCCGCTTGCTGCCACGATCCGCCCATGGAACATGCGAGCATTGATACGCAATTCGGACGCCTGACGCTGACCGAAGAGGACGGCGCAATCACGTCCGTCACTTGGGGTGGTCCGCATGTCGAGCCGGAAACACCCCTGCTCAAAAGCGCGGCCGAGCAGCTGAAAGCATATGACGCCGGTGCGCGCGAAACCTTTGATCTGCCGCTTCGGATTCACGGATCAGAGTTTCAAAAGGCAGTGTGCGAGGCGATGCTGGCGATCCCTTTTGGCCACACGCGCACCTATGGCGAAATCGCGAAAGACTTGGGCCAGTCGGCTCAGGCGGTCGGCAGCGCCTGCGGTGGCAATCCGATCCCGATCATCATTCCCTGCCACCGGGTCATGGGGGCGGGTGGCAAGCTTACAGGCTTTTCCGGCGCCGGAGGTGTCGAAACCAAAGTTGCGCTGCTGAGACACGAGGGCGCCGGCAGTCTGCTGATCTGATCAGACCGACCGCCGTTCCTCGAGCGCTGTGCGGGACGGCAGAAGCTGCTGCGCGATACCGGCAAAGACCAGGTAGAGGCTGGTGCCCACAAGTCCCCAATGGGCCCAGCTGTCGGGATGGAAATCCACCCAGGCGGCCCAGCCAGCAAAGAAGGTCCAGGCCAGAGCCACCGGAAGTGTCAGGGCGCGCCAGCGCGCGGTCCTGACCGGGTGCACAAATTTGAGCGGCAAGAACATCGCCACGGCCAGGCAGGCCACCAACGCCAGGCTCACCCAGAAATTTGGCTGGATCGCGAAAATCACGATCACGACCATGTTCCAGCAACCGGGAAAGCCGGAGAAGGAGTTATCCCGGGTTTTCATGCGCGTATCGGCAAAATACATCGCGCTGGAAAAGGTGATGAGCAACAGCGCGATCCAGCCGGTCCAGCCGTCCATAAGGCCTGATTTGAACAGGGCGAAGGCGGGAATGAACACGTAAGTCAGGTAGTCGATGATCAGATCCAGCAGCACGCCGTCGAATTCAGGTGCATTCCGGCGTACGTCGTATTTTCGGGCGAGCGGCCCGTCGATCCCATCCACGAAGAACGCGATCACCAGCCAGAGGAACATCAAATCCCATTTCTGATCGACGGCCGCAAGCATGGCCAGCATCGCGAAAACAGCACCTGTAGCGGTCAAAAGGTGCACGAAAAGGGCGCGGAGTCGAAGCGTCATTGGACTGTCATGACGGATCGCGCAGCGGGATGCAAAGTGAAATCGGGCTTTGTTCGCTTGTCTCGCGGATCGATATCGTGACGTCAATTCGGTGTACTGGCTGGTATTTGAGGCGCATAGAAGGCGCATGGAAACTGTCGGCGACGATCGCGTTTGAGTAGCTTTCGTGATCCCTTACACCAAGGCGGCTAGGCCTTGGGATGCGTCCTGGAATAGATCTCGAGCAGGTGCGCTGTGTCGACCGCCGTGTAGGCCTGGGTCGTCGACAGCGAGGCATGGCCCAGAAGTTCCTGGATCGCGCGCAGATCGCCCCCGGCCTCCAGCAGGTGTGTGGCGAAACTGTGCCGCAAGGCGTGTGGCGTGGCGGTCGCAGGCAAACCAAGTTGCATGCGCAGGCCGCTCATCACGTGCTGAACCGTGCGCGGGTTCAGGGCACCTCCACGCGCGCCGCGAAAAAGCGGTTCGCCAGCAGCCATCGGGTGTGGGCAGAGCGACAGGTACCGATCGACAGCTTCCTTTGCGACGGGCAGCACGGGGACAACCCGCTCCTTCCCGCCTTTGCCGATGATGCGCAGCGTGTCGGGTAGCGGCGCATCATCGGATTTCAGGCCGAGCGCTTCGGAAATCCGTAACCCGCAGCCATAAAGCAGGGTCAGAACCGCAGTGTCGCGGGCCGCAACCCAGGGTTTGGTGGCTGTCGATGCGCTCTCATCAAGGATCGCGCGGGCGGCGTCCTGCGCAAGCGGGCGTGGCAGGCGCTTTTGAAACTTTGGCGACCGAGCAGAAAGAACGGCCGTCGGTTCGAACCCTTCGCGCTCCGCCAACCAGCGATAAAAGGACTTCACCGCCGAAAGCCTGCGTGCCAGCGACCGCGAGCCAAGGCCGTCGAGACGTTCGTCCGCCATCCAGGCCCGCATGTCGGAAAGGCTGATCCGCTCCAGCGCGCCCAACCCCTGTGGTCCGCCATGGTGGCGTGTCATGAAGGACAGAAACCGGCTGACATCCGTTCGGTATGCAGTGATCGTGTTATCCGCCGCGTTGTTCAGTGCCCGCTGGCTGTCGAGCCAGTGTTCCAAAGCGTCAACAGCCGCGGGCGAAACGAAGGTCACGACAACCAGTGCCTTAGCGATCGTTCCAGAACGCCCGCCAGGAACTGCAACAGATCGGTGCCCTGCTGTGGTGAGAACTGATGCGGATCCTCCGAGCCTAGAACCAGCAGACCGGGCAGGCGGCCCTTGCCGAGATCAAGGCGAAGGCAAGCTTCTGACCGGAGCCAGGTGGCGTCGGAACCATAGACGCGGGCTTCGCCGCACTCCATCTGGCGCAGCGTGACGGTACGCGGTTCGGTTCCTGCCTGCGTGCGCGTATAGCCATCGACAAAGCCCGGCTTGGCCACGGTCAGAATGCCATCCAGACGCGCCACGGCCGCTGTGTTTTCGCTTTGCAGAGATTCCAGCACCAGTCGAACGGCGTCGACGCGGAGGATTTCGGCCACGTCTCCACCGAGGTTGCGCAGGAACTCCTCAAATTCTGTGGGCTCCAAAAGGCTCAGGATCGCGCGCTGTACGAGATTTGTGCCCGACAGGTTTTCATATGCCGCCGCGATGACGCTGCGATGGGTGTCTTCCAACCGCCCAAGCCGAGCCTCAAGCCGGTCCATCGCGATCCCGCGAAGATCGACCACATTTGCGCCCATCGACTTTTGATTGGCCGAAACCAGGGCGCGCATCAGGTCGTGATCATCCAGCACCGCGTCGGGAGTCTTCAGGATCGCCGCACGCAGGTGGTCTTCCAGTTTCGGGCTGCTGCTCATGCCTGCCTCTATGTTTGTTTGATGTGAACCATATCACGCGCGTCGTTTTCTGCGACTGTTTTTTCGCGTCACCATACTGGCCCAAGCAACCTGAGCCAGTATGGTTAATGATAGGTTTACAGGATTTTCTGCCCGGTCTTGGCCCAGTCGGACAGGAACGCTTCAAGGCCCTTGTCGGTCAGCGGATGCTTGGCCAAAGACTTGATTACGCCCGGAGGCGCGGTCATTACGTCGGCTCCGATACGTGCGCTTTCCAGCGCATGGTTTATGCTGCGGATTGATGCAGCGAGGATTTGCGTTTCAAAGCTGTAATTGTCATAGATCGTCCGGATATCCGCAATCAGATCCATCCCGTCCAGGTTGATGTCATCAAGCCTGCCGATGAAGGGCGAGATAAACGTCGCCCCGGCCTTGGCGGCCAGCAGCGCCTGGCTGCCTGAAAAGCACAAGGTGACATTGACCATCCGGCCCTCACCCGTTAGCACCTTGCAGGCCTTGAGCCCGTCCCAGGTAAGCGGCAGCTTGATCGCGATGTTCTCGGCGATCTCGGCCAGCTTGCGGCCTTCCGCGATCATCGCGTCGGCTTCGGTCGCGACAACTTCGGCGGACACCGGCCCGTCGACGAGGTCACAGATCTCTTTGGTAACTTCGATGATGTCACGACCCGATTTCAGGATCAGCGACGGGTTTGTCGTCACGCCGTCGACCATGCCCAGATCGTTCAGTTCCGCGATCGCGTCGATCTCGGCGGTGTCTACAAAGAATTTCATGGGGGCGCTCCCTGGCAGCGTCTTGGCTAATCTCGCACCAGCGTTTACCCCATGAGAACGCGGCCTTCCAGTGCTGCGTTGAACAAGGAGTTACCGCTAACGATGATCGCGCCGGAAAACGCCGACTTTTTTGATGCGGGCGCGTTAATCGGGGTGTTGACGACGCAGCCGCTGGACCGGGTGCTGGACTACAAGGCACCCGAGGGCGGGTGCTGGCTGGGCGCGTTTGTCGAGGTGCCGTTGGGTCCGCGAAAGGTGCTCGGCGTGGTCTGGGGGCCGGGGCAGGGGGATTTCGATGCCGCCAAGGTCCGTGCGGTGATCCGCGTGCTCGACGCCGCACCGATGCGCACCGAGCTGCGCCAGTTTCTGATCCGCGCTGCAGCTTACACGCTGACGCCAATGCCCGCGATGCTGCGGCTGGCCACGCGGGCTCCCGGGCTGGGCGACCCGCCGTCAATGCGCAAGGTATACCGGCTGGGCACTGGGACACCCGACCGGATGACAGCTGCGCGCGGCCGGGTACTCGACACGCTGCGCGACTTTGGCGGGCTGGCCTTCACGCAGCGCGAGCTTGCCGAAATGTCCGATGTTACCCCGTCGGTGATCAAGGGTCTCGTCAAACAAGGTGCAGTGCGCGAGGAAGACAGCCCCCGGGATCTGCCCTTTCCGCCACTCGACCCAAACTTGCCGGGCAAGCATCTGTCTCAGGATCAAGCCGCCGCAGCCGAGACGCTGCGCACCGCGCTGCGCAGTGGTGAGTACGGCACGACTTTGCTTAAAGGCGTCACCGGATCCGGCAAGACTGAGGTCTACCTGGAGGCGGTCGCCGAAGCCCTGCGCCTTGGCCGGCAGGCATTGGTTCTGTTGCCCGAGATCGCGTTGACGGCAGAATTCCTCGCCCGGGTCGAAGCGCGGTTCGGCGTGCGCCCGGCCGAGTGGCATTCCGGCGTGACGATGACGGAACGGCGCCGGATCTGGAAGATGGCGGGACAAGGAGATGCGCAGCTGATCGTGGGCGCGCGATCCGCACTGTTTTTGCCGTTCCAGTCGCTGGGGCTGATCATCGTCGATGAAGAACACGACACCTCCTACAAGCAAGAGGATGGCGTGCTCTACAATGCGCGCGACATGGCGGTATTGCGCGCCTCGATCACCGGCGCGCAGGTGGTTCTGGCTTCGGCCACGCCATCGCTCGAAACCTGGAGCAACGCGGAGGCGGGGAAGTATGCGCGGCTCGAGTTGACCGCCCGCTTCGGAGACGCTGTCCTGCCCGAGATGCGCGCCATCGATATGCGCTCGCAGGACATGCAGGCGGGTCAGTGGATTTCGCCGGCGTTGCGATCGGCCGCGACCTCGCGGCTTGAAGCGGGGGAACAGGTTCTCTTTTTTCTCAACCGACGCGGATACGCGCCGGTCACGCTCTGTCGCGCCTGTGGGCAACAGATCGGGTGTGACCAGTGTGACGCCCGCATGGTGGAACACCGGTTTCTGAAACGGCTTATGTGCCACCAATGCGGGGAAACCACGCCGATCCCGACGGTGTGTCCGCATTGCGGTGCCGAAGACCGGCTTACCCCGGTCGGCCCCGGTGTGGAACGGCTGGCAGAGGAAGCGGCCGCGCGTTTCCCCGAGGCCCGCATAGCGACGCTGAGTTCTGACCTGTTTGGCAGCGCCCGCGCACTGAAGGAACGGATCGAAGAAATCGCGGGCGGCGAAGCCGACATCATCATAGGCACGCAACTCGTGGCCAAGGGGCACAACTTTCCGAACCTGACATTGGTTGGCGTGATCGATGCTGATCTGGGTCTGCAAGGTTCCGATCTGCGCGCGGCCGAGCGCACCTTTCAGCTGATGCGGCAGGTTGCAGGGCGTGCCGGACGCGCCGAAAAGCCGGGGCTCGCTCTGCTGCAGACCTATCAGCCCGACCATCCGGTCATTCGGTCGATCCTTTCGGGCGATGAAATCGGCTTTTGGCGGGCCGAGGCCGACAGCCGCCGCGCGGTCGGTGTACCGCCGTTTGGGCGCATGGCAGGCATTATCCTGAGCGGGTCGGACACGGCTCAGGTCTTTGATCTGGGCAACGCGCTTGCGCGAAACGACATGCCGCTGCGCGCGGCGGGGGCGGAGGTTTTCGGCCCTGCTCCAGCACCGATTGCCCGGGTGCGGGGCCGCCACCGCGTGCGGCTTCTTGTGAAAGCGCCGAAATC